>NZ_BSRG01000001.1:0-300000 GCF_040363165.1 Thermus sp. LT1-2-5
TGGCTTCCCCCCATGGGGGGTAGAGGCGAGCGCGTTGGTGCTCCTTACTGCTTTAGCCCACCTGCTTGCTTTTCTTTCCACGGACCGAATGGCCCGGTATCCGGGGAGGGAGTCGTGGGGCCTTGCTGCGTTTAACCTGTTGCTCTTTACCCTTCTGTTGGTGGCGGTTTTGGCCCTGGGTAGGCTTTACTACTCCAGGGTTTATCTTCTTGGGGCGACCCTTGTTGCTTTTCCCCTCCTGGTGCTCTACCTAAACCGCATGCCTCCGGTGCGGCTTGCCTTGATTCCGGGCGGGGTGGCGGACTGGCTGCGGGTGCATCTTAAGGAGGGGCTGTTGCCCATGGCTTATTTGGATGAGGTAGAAGGGGTGGTGGCGGACCTCCACCATTTAGACCCGAAGGCGTTGCCCCTCTTGGCGCAGGCTTCCTTGAGGGGTATACCCATCCTCCATGCGGCCAGCGTGTACGAGGGGTACACGGGCAGGGTGCCCTTGGGGCCCGACTTCAACGAGGGGCTTATGGCCCTAGCGGAGACGGACCGGGGTTTTTACCCTTGGTTCAAGCGGGTGTGGGAGGTGGGTTTGGTCTTGGTTTTTTCCCCTATTTTGCTTATCTTGGGGCTTTTGGTAGCCCTTTTGGTGTACATGGACCTTGGGCGGCCTGTGATTTTTGCTCAGGAGCGGGTGGGGTTGGGTGGACGCCCTTTTAAGGCCTACAAGTTTCGCACCATGCGGGGAGCGCCGCGGGAGGGGATGTACGCTGGGGCGGAGGAGGCCCGTATAACTTCTTTAGGGCGGTTTTTGCGCCGTTACCGTTTGGACGAGTTGCCCCAGTTTTGGAACGTATTGAAGGGCGAGATGAGTTTGATTGGTCCGAGGCCGGAGCAACGGGTGTTGGCGGAGGTGTACGCCAAGGAGATTCCCCTTTACCCCTTGCGCCATACGGTGCGTCCTGGGCTCACGGGGTGGGCGCAGGTGCAGCAGGGGTATACGGAGGGGGTGGAGGGGACCCAGGTGAAGTTGAGCTACGATCTTTACTACATCAAGCATCTTTCCTTCTGGTTGGATCTTCGGATACTGGTGAAGACTCTTTGGGTCATCGGGACCGGTTTTGGTGCGCGTTGAGGTGGGGTATGGATGGTGAAACTGAGGTGACCCTATTGGATCTCCTAAGGGCCTTGCGGCGGAGTTGGCGCTGGCTCCTTGGAGGTGGTCTGGTGTTGGGAGTGTTGGTGGGATGGACTAGTACCTTTTTGCCGCCCCGCTATGTCAGTGAGGTTGTGCTCCAGGTTGGCCCTGGAAGTGAGAACGCGGAGAAGGCCCTTTATCTAGAAACTAGAATTCTTTGGCCCGAAGTGGGAGGTTGGCTTCTTCCCCGGCCGGATCAGTTGCCCTGGTCTGATTGGCTAAGGGCTTCCCTAGTTAGTGGCGCGGAATTTGATGCGGTATTGCAGGATGGGCAATTGCGAATATCCGGTTATGGGAGGACACCTGAGGAGGCGCAGGGGAGAGCCCTCGAGACCTATAAGCTTGTCAAGGAGAACTTAAAGGAAAGGGTGAAGACCTTTTGGCGTTCTTATCTTCGTGGTGAGGAAATGACGCTCTACCGGGGGGTACAGGATTTAGAGCAAGCCCTTCGGATGCTTGCGCAGGAGAACCCCGATCCCTCCATACGCCAGCGTTTCCGTGCGGCGGTTTCGCTTATGGAACTTCGGGTTCGGCAGCTCAGGGCCTACCAAGAAGACGAGCCACTGGACCAGTTGGCGGAGGAAACCTTGGGCTCGTACCTCTCCCTCCTGCAGCCCGCGCAAACACCTAGGGAGCCTTTGCAGCGGCAGCCTCTGCGGTATGGGGCGGTAGCCACCCTAACCTTTTGGTTGTTCGCAAGCCTTTTGGTGTTTCTCAGAGAACTTTTCCGTAGCGAAAAGGCCCCGGCCCTTTAGGGCCGGGGTTTGTGGCGGAGAGGGCGGGATTCGAACCCGCGAGGCAGGTTTAAGCCCGCCTACACGATTTCCAGTCGTGTCCCTTCAGCCGCTCGGGCACCTCTCCAAGCGCCGACCTTGAGTCTAGCAAGGCCCATTCCTAGCGTCAAGTAATCTTAGGGCGTGCGGGTGGTGGTGGCCCACGAAAACCTGGACTTTGATGCCCTGGGCTCCATGGTTTTGGCGGGGAAGTTGTTCCCGGGGAGCGTCCTTGCCCTGGTGGGGGGCCTCGAGGGCCCCCTAAAGGACCTGGCGCCCCTGCTGGAGGACCGCTTGGACCTGGTGCCCGCCGCCGAGATCCCCTTGGACAAGGTGACCGAGGTGGTCCTGGTGGACAACGCCCGCCCCGAACGCATTGGGCCCTTTAAGGCCTTGGTGGGGAAGGTTCCCTTCCTGGTCTTCGACCACCACCCCAAAGCCCCCGGGGACGTGCCCGCCGTGGGGGGCAGGGTGCAGGCGGTGGGGGCCACGGTGAGCTTGCTCCTGCCCCTCCTTCGCGAGCGGGGGCTTGGCCTCACCCCCTTGGAGGCCACCTTGGCCTACGCCGGGGTATGGGAGGACACGGGGGGGTTCAGCTTCCCCTCCACCACGGCCCTGGACCTGGAGGCGGGGCGGCTTCTTCTGGAGATGGGGGCAGAGGCCTGGCGGGTCCGGGAGTGGGTGCGGCCCCACCTCTCCGAGGAGGCCCGAAGCGTTCTGAAAGCGCTTCTTGCAAACGCCCGGGTGGTGGAACGGGAGGGCTTCCGCCTCCTCCTCGCCGAGGCCAAGGAGGAGGGGTACGTGCCGGCCCTGGCCCCCCTGGCCCATACCCTTTTGGACCTCCACGAGGCGGAGGGGGTGCTCCTGGTTCTCCGCTTGGGGAAGGAAACCCTTCTGATCGCTCGGAGCAAGGCCCGCCTTGACGTGGCCCGCTGGCTGGGGGAGGTGGGGGGTGGGGGGCATCCCCGGGCGGCCTTCGCCCGGGTGCGGGGGGCTAAGGGGGCGGTGCGGCGCCTTTTGGCGCATCTTCCCCGGTACCTGGAGCCCGAGCCCACCCTGGGGGAGGCCATGACGGCGCCGGTGGAAACCCTCGCCCCCACCTCGGTGCGGGAGGCCCTGCGCCTCCTGGAGGAGCGGGGCTACGGGGCCATGCCCGTGGTGGTGCCCAGGGCGGGGGGCGGGGTGGAGATCCTGGGCCTGGCCCGTAGAAGGGACCTGAGAAAGGCGGAGCGGCTGGGCCTGGGGGACCACCCCGTGGAAGGGTTTTTGGCCCGGGCCGTGGTCCTCTCCCCTGAGACGCCCCTTTCCCAGGTGCTGCCTCACCTGAAGGAAGGGGGTGGGCGGGTGCTGGTGGGCGAGCGGGTGGGGGAGGGGTGGCGGCTTCTCGGCATCTTCACCCGCACGGACCTTTACCGCAAGCGGCCCCTCGGGGGTGGGGAGGAAAAGCCCCTCGGGGAGAGGATCCTGGAGGCCCTGCCCGAGGGGGTCAGGCGGGTCCTGATGGCCCTCAAGGAAGCCTTTCCCCAAGGCCTTTACCTGGTGGGAGGGGCGGTGCGGGATGCGCTGTTGCTGCGCTCGGGGCCAGATATAGACCTGGTCCTGGAGCCGGGGGTCCGGGTGGAGGCGGTGGCCCGCTTCTTGGTGGAGCGGTTCGGGGGGAGCTTTGCCCTCCACTACGCTTTTGGGACGGGGCGGGTACGGCTTCCTTTTGGCTTGGTGGTGGACCTGGCGGAAAGCCGGGAGGAGGTCTACCCCTATCCCGGGGCGCTTCCCCAAGTGCGCCCAGCCCCCGTCGCCAAGGACCTGGAGCGGCGGGACTACACGGTGAACGCCATGGCCCTCTCCCTGGGCACCGGGGAGTTTTTGGACCCGTATGGGGGGTTAGAGGACCTAAAGGCCCGCCTCCTTCGCCCCCTTCACCCCCTTTCCTTTGTAGAAGACCCAAGCCGCATCGTGCGGGGGGCACGGCTTGCGGCGAGGCTTTCTTTCCGCTTCGCCGAGGAAGCCCTAAAAGCCTTGCCCCCGGCCCTGTTGCCGGAGGTGCTGAAGACGGCAAGCCGAAGCCGCTTAAAGGACGAGCTCCTCCTCACCCTAAAGGAGGAAACCTTCTACCAAGCCCTAGCCCTTTTGGAAGAGCTCGGCGCCCTGAAGCCCCTCTATGGGCTTGCCCTTCCCCCCAAGGAGCCTTTTCAGAGGCTTCGCCTCGCGCCGGAGGAGGAGGAGCGCCACCTGGTAGAGGCGAGGCTTCTCGTCCTCCTCCACTTCCAGGAAGAGCCCCTGGCCCGGGCGGAGGCCTTGGGCCTCCCCAAGCGGATCCAGGAGGGGCTTTCCCTCTTGTTGCGGGCCGGGCGGGGGGAAGAGGGGGAGCGGGAGGCTTTGGCCAAGGAACCCCTAAAAAGCGCCTTCCTCGCCCTCTTTCCCGAGCGGGCCCCCTGGCTGTTGCAAAGGCCCAGGACCCTTCGGGGCCGGGACCTTTTAGAGCTGGGCTTGAAGCCAGGGCCCAAGGTGGGGGAGATCCTCCGCCGGGTGGCGGAGGCCCGGGCCCGGGGTGAGGTCAAGACCTTTGAGGAAGAACTGGCCTTGGCCCGTAAACTGGTGGGGGATGGGACTCTTTCCGCTCCTTAACGACCCGCCGGTGTTTCTCTTGGCCTTTCTCTTGGGGGCCTTGGGCCTTATGCTCCACAACCTCTTCCAGGCCTGGCTTGCCCACCGCTACGGGGAGGTGGCCCCCAAGCGCTACGGCTTCCTTTCCCTGGACCCCCGGGTCCACCTCGAGCCCTTAGGCCTGGTCCTTTTGGTCCTCTTGGGCTTCGGCTGGCCCCGCTTCGTGCCCACGCAGCTTCCCGGGCGGAAGGGGGCCTGGGTGGCCCTCATGGGGCCCTTGGGCTTCTTTGCGGCCGCTTTCCTCTATGGGCTCTTGGCCCGCTTCCTGCCCTATCCCTTTGGCGAGGGGCTCTCCGCAGGGCAGCAGCTCATGCTCCTCCACGCCGCCATCTACCTCTTCCCCGTGCCTCCCTTGGACGGGGCCAAGGCCCTTTACGCTGTGGGCGGGCCGGAGGCGCGGCGGTTTCTGGACCAACTCGCCGCCTACGGGCCCTTGGGGTTTATCCTCATCTTCCTGGTCCTTTCCTACACCGGGGTGACGGGGGCGGTGGTCCAGGGGCTTGGCGGCCTCCTCGGCACCCTGTACCGGGCGCTTGGCCTATGATCGCCCTGCTCCAGCAAGACCCCCTGGTCTTTCTTCTGGCCCTTCTCGTCCTCCTCCTAAGCCTTGCCCTACATGAGTGGGGGCACGCCTACGCCGCTTTCCGCTTTGGGGACTCCACGGCCAAGCGCCTGGGCCGGCTCACCCTAAACCCCCTAAAGCACCTGGACCCCTGGGGCACCCTGCTTCTCCTCCTGGTGGGCTTTGGGTGGGCCAAACCGGTGCCCATCCATCCCCTGGCCTTTCGTGCGTACCGGCTTGGCCTTTTTGTGGTCTCGGTGGCGGGGATTGTCCTAAACCTCCTCCTGGCCGTCTTTTTTGCCCTCTTGGTGCGGGGGCTTTTCGCCCTGGACCCGGGGGCGGTGGCCTTGGCCTTCCGGGGGGAAGGGGGTGGTGGGGTGGGGGTTTTAGCCCTGGCTTTCTTCTACGCCAGCTCCATCAACCTGGTCTTGGCGGTCTTCAACCTCTTGCCCATCCCGCCCTTGGACGGGTCCAAGATCCTGCAAAGCCTCCTGCCCCTTTCCTGGCACCCCCTGCTTTGGCGACTGGAGCAGTACGCCTGGCTTTCCTTTATCCTCCTTTTCACCGTGCTTCGGGAGCCGGTGCAGGAGGTTCTGCGTTGGGCACGGCGGGTGTTTTTCGGGTTTTTCTTCGGCTAGACTCCTCCTATGCGGACCCTGAGCCTGGTCTTGGTGGTCTTGGCCTTGCTTCTCCTCGTTCCCGCCCTCTTGCCCCTTTTGGGCTGGCTCAACTGGCTCGTCCTTCCCTTAGCCCTTTTGGGGACGGGGCTCGGGGTTTTGAGCGGGGAGGAGCGAGCCTTTAGGCTAGGCCTTTTGGTGCTGGCGGTTTCCGCCCTACGCCTCCTTTTGGGCGGAGGCTTCCTCTAGCCAGGCGCGCAGGACCTTGAGGTTCCAGGCGTCTTCCTCCGGGCCCCTCGGGGTTTCCAGGAGGAAGAGGCGGTCCTCCAGCCGGGGGTCCAGGAAGATGCCCTTAAGCCCTTGGCCGATTTCTCCCCGGAGGAGGTGGGCGTGGTGGTCTACATGGCGGCCCAGCCCCCCCACGGAGTCGTTTAGGTGGACCACGGGTACCCGGTCTAGGCCCACGGCCCGGTCCAAGGCGGTGAGGACGCCAGCGGGGTCCTCCCGCACGTCGTACCCGGCGGCGAAGGCGTGGCAGGTGTCCAGGCAGACCCCTAAGGGGGTGTCGGCGATGAGCCAGGCGAGCTCCGTAAACTCCGCCCCTACCTTCTCCCCGCCTCCGGCGGCGTTCTCCAAGAGGAGGGTGGGACGGTCCTTCACCCCGGCCAGGCGGAGGGCCTTGAGGGCCCCTTCCCGCACCCGCTTGGGGTCCCCGGAGCCGGGGTGGACCACCACGTATTCGATCCCCAGGAGGCGGGCCTTTTCCAGGTCGTCCGCCAGGCTCATCACGCTCTTTTCCCAAAGTTCCCCCTCGGCCCCCAGGTTGACCAGGTAGGAGGCGTGGATCACCCCAGGCAGGTCCGCCATCTCCTTGAGGGCTCGGAAGGCCTCCACCTCCCCCGGGGATAGGGTGCGGGTTTTCCAGCTCCTGGGGCTTTTGGCGAAGATCTGGAAGGCGGTGAGGCCTAAGGCCATGGCCTCCTCCACCGCGCTGGCCACGCCCTTTTTCCCGGCGATGGAGAGGTGAAACCCGTAGCGCCTCACGGGAGCACCTCCAGCCGGACCCGGGTGGCGGAGAGGGCCCCGATGGCCTTGGCGGCGGCGTAGGAGAGGTCGATGAGGTAGCGGCCGCCGAAGGGACCGCGGTCGTTGATGCGCACCACCACGCTCCGCCCGTTTTTGAGGTTGGTCACCCGCA
This sequence comes from Thermus sp. LT1-2-5, assembly GCF_040363165.1. Taxonomy (NCBI): domain Bacteria; kingdom Thermotogati; phylum Deinococcota; class Deinococci; order Thermales; family Thermaceae; genus Thermus; species Thermus javaensis. The sequence goes on from NZ_BSRG01000001.1 coordinate 7,001, forward strand.
CCCGGGTGCCGAAGGGGAGGGTGGGATGGGCGGCGGTGAGGGCGTGCATGTTGTAGATCTCGCCGCTGGCCGTGCGCTTGCCGTGGAAGCCAGGGCCGTACCAGACGGCGAGGCCCTCTTGCTGGAAGCCGCCGGCAGAGGCTTCTTTGGCGCTTAGGCGGAGCACCTGCCCGGGGCGGATGAGGTCGGAGGAAAGGCCGTTGAGCCGCTTGAGTTCCGCCACGCTGAGGCCGTGGCGTTGGGCGATGCGGAAGAGGGTGTCCCCCTTTTGCACGGTGTAGCTCTGGGCCAAGGCGGGGAGGAGGAGGAATGCCAAGGGGAGAAGGCGCACCTAGACCTCCTGCCAGCCTCGAGGGTAGCGGGAAAGGAGTTCCATCCCGTCCTCGGTGATGAGGACCAGCTCCTCGATCCGCACCCCTCCCACGCCCGGGAGGTAGAGCCCGGGCTCCACCGTGACCACCATGCCGGGCTCCAGGACCTCTTCGGTGTACGGGGAAAGGCTAGGGCCCTCGTGCACCGCCAGGCCCACCCCGTGGCCCAGGGAGTGGACGAAGTAGCGGTCCAGGCCATAGCGGCTAAGCTCCTCCCGGGCTAGGGCGTCTATCTCCTTGCCGCTCCGGCCTGGGCCCAAGGCCTCTAAGGCCCGTTCCAAGGCGGAAAGCACCGCCTGGAAGGCGGTCTTGAGCTCGCCCTCCACCTTGCCCAGGGCGATGGTGCGGGTCATGTCCGAGTGGTACCCCGCCACCTTGGCCCCCAGGTCCAGGGTGATGAGCTCCCCCGCCTCGAGGCGCTTCTCCGAGGCCCCGGCGTGGGGGAGCGCCCCCCGCACCCCCGAGGCCACGATGGGGGGGAAGGCCACCCCCTCCGCCCCCCGCCGCCTTAGGAAATACTCCAGATCCAAGGCCACCTCCCGCTCCTCCACTCCCGGCTTCAGCAGGGAGAGGGCGTGGGCCAGGGCCTCCTCCGCCAAGGCCTGGGCTTTGCGGATGGCGGCCACCTCTTCCGGGGTTTTCTTGAGCCTAAGCCGCTCCACCACCCCCTTGGTGGGCACCCACTCCGCCGGGGAGAGCTCCCGGAGGCGCTCTAGGGCGGCGTAGGGGAGGTGTTCCGCCTCGAAGCCCACCCGGCCCCGGAGGCCCTGGAAGAGGGCCTCCTTCTCCTCCCGCCTAAGGACCTTGGCGGGGATGCGGCTTTCCCGCTCCGCCTCGGGGTAGCGGGGGTCGGTGAGGAGGAAGGCCCCCTCCTCGGCGATAAGGACCTGGGCGTCCTCCGGGTGGGGGAAGCCCGAAAGGTAACGGACGTTCTCCGGACGGGTGATGTAGAGGGCGTCAAGCCCCAAGGGCGCAAGGAGGTTTCTTAGGTCCTGCACGGGGGTACTATACCATTCCCGCCCCAGGAGGTGGGGCTCCCTCAACCCAGGCGCGCCAGGCTGAAGCGCACCCGGCCCTCCTCGTCCGCCAGCTCGGTGGTGTACCCAGGGAAAGGCCCCTCCCCAAACTCCCGGGCCAGAACCTCCTCGGCGATCCAGGCCCCGTGCTCTTCCAGGGCCTTGCGGTAGGGGCCTTCCGCCTCGTAGCCCACGCGGATGCGGTCGGAAACCTTGAGGCCCATCTCCTTGCGCGCCTGCTGCAGGTGGCGGATGAGGTCGCGGGCGAGGCCTTCCAGGCGAAGGGCCTCCGTGACCTCCACTTTGAGGGCGGCCACGTACCCTTCCTTTTCCAGGGCCTCGTACCCTTCGGGGGCCTGGGCCTCGAGGAGAACCTCCTCCGGGGCCAAAAGGAGGGTTTCCCCCTCTACCTCTAGCGGAATGGCCTCCCCCTTGAGGGCCAGCTCCGCCACCCGCTTTCCTTCCCGCTCCAGGGCGGTGCGGATCTTGGGGAGTAGCTTGCCGTACTTGGGGCCCAGGGCCTTGAGGTTGGGCAGGACCCGGTAGGTGAGCACCTCCTCCCCCGGCTCCAGGACCCGCACCTCCTTGACGTTGAGCTCCTCCGCCATCTCCTTGGCGAAGTGCCTAAGGCCTTCCCGCTCCAAAGCGGTGGGAGCGGTGACCAGGAGGAGGGGCAGGGGGGTGCGGGTCTTCACCCCGCTCTTTGCCCGGGCCGAGCGGGCGAGCTCCACCACCTTCAGGACCGCCCGCATCTTGGCCACCAGCTCCTTGTCCCAAAGGGCCTCCTCCACCTCGGGCCAGTCCGTGAGGTGGACGCTTTCTTGCGCCTTAGGGTCCACGCTCCGCGCCAGGTTCTGCCAGAGCACCTCGGCCAGGTAGGGGGTGAAGGGGGCGGTGAGCTGGGCCACGGTGAGGAGGGCCTCATACAAGGTGGCGTAGGCCGCTTCCCGGTCCAGGGCGTCCTCGTTTTTCCAGAAGCGGCGGCGGTTCCGGCGCACGTACCACTGGGAGAGATCCTCCACCACGAAATCCCGGATGGCGCGGCTAGAGGTGGTGGGATCGTAGGCCTCGAGGGCCTCCGTCACCTTGTGCTTGAGCTCCTGGAGCCGGGCCAAAAGCCAGCGGTCCATCTCGGGACGGGCCTCGGGCGGGGGCGGGGTTTTGAGGTTCGGGCGGTCCAGGTTGGCGTAGGTGACGAAGAAGCTATACACGTTCCAAAGCGTGAGGAAGTAGTCCCGCACCGTCTCCCGCACCAGGTTAGGCCCAAAGCGGCGGTCCGCTTCGGGCGGCGCGGAAACGTAGATGTACCACCTCAGGGCGTCGGCCCCGAACTCCCGCAGGATGTCCCACGGGTCCACCACGTTCCCCTTGGACTTGGACATCTTCTGCCCCTTCTCGTCCAGGATGAGGCCGTGGCAGATCACGTTTTTGAAGGCGATGGAGCCGAAGAGCATCACCCCCAGTTGGTGCAGGGAGTTGAACCAGCCCCGGGTCTGGTCGATGCCCTCGGAGATGAAGTCGGCGGGGAAGCTTTCCTTGAACTCCTCCTCTCCCTCAAAGGGGTAGTGCAAGGAGGCGAAGGGCATGGCCCCGGAGTCGTACCAGACGTCGATTACGTAGGGCACCCGCCGCATGGTACCCCCGCAGGCGCAAGCGAGCTCCACCCGGTCCACGTACGGCCGGTGCGGGTCAAAGGGCTCGGGGAGGGGGGCGGTGGCCCGTTGGCGCAGCTCGGCCAGGCTCCCGATGGCCTCCTCCTTGCCGCAGGACTGGCACACCCAGATGGGCAAGGGGGTGCCCCAGTAGCGGTTGCGGCTTAGGGCCCAGTCCACCAGGTTCCTGAGCCACTCCCCGTAGCGGCCTTCCTTGATGTGGGGGGGCACCCAGTGGATCTCCTGGTTCTTCTGGAGGAGCTCCTCCTTGAAGCGGGTGTTTTGGATGAACCAGGTTTCCGTGGCGTAGTACATGAGGGGGGTGGAGCAGCGCCAGCAGTGGGGGTAGTTGTGCAGGTAGGGCTCCTCCTTGAACAGAAGCCCCCGGGACCTCAGGTCCTTGAGGATGGCCCGGTTGGCTTCGCGGAAAAAGAGGCCCTGGAAGGGCTCCACCAGGAGCTTTCCCTCCTCGTCCACGGTCTTTAGAAGGGGGAGCCCATAGGCCCTGGCCGTCTCCAGGTCCTCGGCGCCGAAGGCGGGGGCCTGGTGCACGATGCCCGTCCCGTCTTCCCGGCTCACGTATCCCGCCAGGACCACGAAGTAGCCCTTCTCCAGGGGGTGGGGGTAAGGGGGGATGTAGGCGAGGCCTTCCAGCTCCCTGCCGGAGAAGGTCTTGGTGATGGGGGCCTCCTCCCCGAGAAGGCGCCGCCCCAGGCTTTCCTCCAGGATTAGGGCCTCTTCCCCCACCTGGAAGGCGGCGTAGGTGTACTCGGGGTGGACCGCCGCCGCCACGTTCCCGGGCAGGGTCCAGGGTGTGGTGGTCCAGATGAGGAGGCTCGCCCGGGAAAGGCCGAGCCGTTCGGGCTCTTTGAGGGGCAGGCGCACGTAGACCGAGGGGTCTTGGATCTCCTTGTAGCCCAGGGCAACCTCATGGGAGGAGAGGGGGGTGCCGCAACGGGGGCAGTAGGGCACCACCTTGTGGTCCCGGTAGAGGAGGCCTTGGTCAAAGAGGCGCTTCAGGCTCCACCAGATGCTCTCGATGTAGGTGGGGTGGAGGGTGGCGTAGGCGTTCTTCAGGTCCACCCAGTAGGCGATGCGCTCGGTGAAGGCCTCCCACTCCTTTTCGTAGGCGAAGACGGACTCTCGGCAAGCTTGGTTGAAGCGTTCGATGCCGTACGCTTCGATCTCCCGTTTGCTCTTGAGGCCCAGCTTCTTCTCCACCTCCAGCTCCACGGGAAGGCCGTGGGTGTCCCAGCCGGCCCGGCGGGGCACGTAGTAGCCCCGCATGGTCTTGTAGCGGGGGAAGAGGTCCTTGTAGCTCCGGGCTTGGGCGTGGCCCACGTGGGGCATGCCGTTGGCGGTGGGAGGGCCTTCGTAGACGGTAAAGCGGGGCCCGCCCTTGCGGTTTTCCACGCTCTTTTCAAAGATGTTTTCCCGCTTCCAGAAGGCCAAAATTTCCTCTTCCAGCGCCGGAAAGTTTGGTTCGCCCACTTCCTTGAACATGCCCACCTCCTAACAAAACGCCCGCGCCCAAAGGCGCGGACGAAAGCGCTCAGGCTTCCGCGGTACCACCGCGCTTCCTGGAAGAAGCCTCCCAGGCCCTCGTTGGGGCGCGATTACGGGCGCCACCCGGCGGGCATTACTCGGGGAACACCCCCTTTCCTCCCGCGGCTCCGGGGTGATCTTCCCGCCTTCCCGCACCGCCGGGCTCCCACCCTCCCCGGCTCGCTGTGGGCTATTGGGAAGGGGTACTCTCCCCATCCTCGCCTTTACAACCTGTGCCCCCTGGGGTAAAATCCCCCGTTGGCGGCTAAGGCCATGCTAGCAGCCTTTCCCCTCCCTTGACAACGCCCCGAAGAGGTCTGCTAGACTCAGGCTAAGCCGGTTCCTTTCCCGCACACAAGGAGCAGGTTATGGAACTTTACCTGGACACCGCCAATCTGGAGGAAATACGGGAGATTGCCGCTTGGGGGGTTCTCTCGGGGGTCACCACCAACCCCACCCTGGTGGCCAAGGAGTTTGCTGCCCGGGGAGAGCGCCTGAGCGAGGAGGGCCTAAGGCACCACCTACGCGCCGTGGCCGAGGCGGCAGGGGGCCCGGTTTCCGCCGAGGTGACGGCCTTGGAGGCTGAGGCCATGGTGGCCGAGGGCAGGCGCCTGGCCGCCATCCACCCCAACATCGTGGTGAAGCTCCCCACCACCGAGGAGGGCCTTAAGGCCTGCAAGCGCTTGTCTGCCGAGGGTATCCGGGTGAACATGACCCTCATCTTCTCCGCCAACCAGGCCCTTTTGGCGGCGAGGGCCGGGGCGGCTTACGTGAGCCCTTTTCTGGGTCGGGTAGACGACATCTCCTGGGACGGGGGGGAGCTTTTGCGGGAGATCGTGGAGATGATCCAGGTGCAGGACCTCCCCGTCAAGGTCATCGCCGCCTCTATCCGCCACCCCCGCCACGTGACGGAGGCCGCCCTTTTGGGGGCGGATATCGCCACCATGCCCCACGCCGTCTTCAAGCAGCTTTTGAAGCACCCCCTCACGGAAATCGGCCTCAAGCGCTTTATGGAGGACTGGGAGAAGGTTAAGCCATGAGGAGAAAAGCTGAAGTCCCCGAAACCCCCCTTACCTACCAGGAGCTGGCCACCAAGATCCTGCCCGAGTTGCACCTCCTGGCCCAGGAAGCGGGGATTGAGAACTACAAGCGGATGAAGAAGGACCAGCTGATCATGGCCCTCCTGGAGCGGCAGACCCAAGGGGAGGGCCTGCAGTTGGTCAAGGGCTATCTGGAGATCAGCCCCGATGGCTACGGCTTCTTGACGGAAAACCTCTACAACCTCGAGTCCCGGGTGGCCATCGTCTCCGCCGGGCTCATCCGCCAGTACGCCCTGAGGAGCGGGGACTACATCGTGGGCCGGGTGCGGCCGCCGCGGGAGAACGAGCGCTACGGCACCCTGCTCAAGGTGGAGGCGGTGAACGACCTGGACCCCGAGGCCGCCAAGAACCGCCCCCGCTTTGACGAGCTCATCCCCCAGTTCCCCGACCGGCAGATCCGGCTGGAAACCACCCCGGATGAGCTTTCCACCCGGGTGATCGATCTCCTCGCCCCCATCGGCCGGGGCCAAAGGGGTCTCATCGTGGCCCCCCCCAAGGCGGGGAAGACCACCCTCCTCAAGAAGATCGCCAACGCCGTTCTCAAGAACGAGCCCGACATCAAGGTCATCGTCCTCCTCATTGACGAGCGCCCGGAGGAGGTCACGGACTTCCGGGAAAGCGTCCAGGGGGCCGAGGTCATCGCCAGCACCTTTGACGAGCCGCCCCAGAACCACATCCGCGTGGCGGAGTTCGTCCACGAGCGGGCCAAGCGCATCGTGGAGGAGGGGGGGCATGTGATGATCCTCCTGGACTCCATCACCCGCCTGGCCCGGGCCAACAACCTGGTGACCCCGCCCACGGGGCGGACGCTTTCGGGCGGCTTGGACTCCGCCGCCCTTTACTTCCCCAAGCGCTTCTTGGGGGCGGCGCGGAACATCCGGGGTGGGGGAAGCCTCACGATTTTGGCCACCGCCTTGGTGGAGACGGGAAGCCGGATGGACGACGTGATCTTTGAGGAGTTCAAGGGCACCGGCAACATGGAGCTCCACCTCTCCCGCCGCCTGGAGGAGCGCCGCATCTTCCCGGCCATAGACATCCTGAAGTCGGGGACGAGGCGGGAGGAGCTCCTTCTGGGCGAGGAGGTGGTGCACAAGATGTGGCTTTTGCGCAAGGTCCTGGCGGACATGGACCCCGCCGAGGCCATGGAGATGCTCCTCGCCCGCTTGGGGCGCACCAAGAGCAACAAGGAGTTCTTGGCTTCCCTGGCGGCCCGTTAAGCGGTTTTTCCCTTGGGGGGCGGGTTTTCCCGCCCCAAAGGCTTTTGCCCCTTGCGCCATGGGGGATGGGGGTTGGTATAATCCCGGCCGAGGTTGGGGTTCCTTTGGGAGGTGAACATTGCGGGTATGGGTAGTTTGGTGTTTTCTTGCGGTTCCCGCCTTGGCTCTTTCCTTCAAGCCCCTTAGCCCCATTCCCCTGCCCGAGGCCCAGGTGGAGGTGGGCCCTTCGGTGCGGAAGGGATGGGTGGTGTATACGGTGCGCCCTGGGGACACCTTGGTGGGCCTCGCCAGCCGCTATGGCGTGGACCCCCGGCACATCATGTGGTCTAGCGGTCTTAAGGATCACAGGCTCCAGGTGGGAGAGCGGCTCCTCATACCTCTGGTGGGAGAGGAGGAGAGGCCGCCCAGGGTGCCTCCGGGGGTGGAGGTGTACCGGGTGCGCCCGGGGGACACCTTGGCGGCCATCGCCAGCCGCTATGGCGTGAGCGTCTTGGACCTGGTTTCCGCCAACCCCTCCTTGGAAAGCTTGGACCGCCTGGTGGCGGGGAGCACCCTGTATATCCCCAAGGGTACCAAGGGACTTCTCCTGACCTTGGAGGAAGGGCAGACCTTGGTGGATCTGGCGAGCCGATTTGGCCTTTCCCCGGTGCGGGTGGCTAAGGCCAACGGGGTGGACAACCCAGCGGAGCTAAAGCCGGGGGACCTGGTCCTCCTGCCCGGAATTCAGGCTAAGACCACTTATCAGACCCTCCTGGCCAAGCAGGAAGCGGAGCGGAAGGCTCGCCTCGAGGCGGAACGGCGCCGCCAAGAAGAGCTCAGGCGCCTGGCGGAGGAGCGCAGGAGGCAGCAGGCTTTGGCCCAGGCCCAGGCACGGCGGCAGCAGGCCCAAGCGGCCAGGCCCCAGGTGCGCCGGGTGAGCTACCAGGAGGGGGGAATGCGATGGCCTTTGGCCGGGGGGTTCCGCATTACCACCTACTTCGGCCAGCGGGGGGTCTTCCAGCGCTACCACACCGGCATAGATCTGGCAGCCCCTTACGGCACCCCTATCTTGGCCGCCAAGAGCGGCCAGGTGGAGGTGGCGGGTTGGAGCTCCGTGGGCTACGGCTTCCACGTGGTCTTGGACCACGGGGGCGGGGTGGAAACCCTCTACGCCCACATGTCCCGCATCGCCGTGCGGCCCGGAGCGTGGGTGGAGGCGGGGGAGGTGATCGGCTACGTGGGCTCCACGGGCTGGTCCACCGGGCCCCACCTGCACTTTGAGGTGCGGGTGGGCGGGGTGGCGCGTAACCCCTTGAGCTACCTGCCTTAGGGCAGGGCTTTACCGGCCGGGGGCGTGGGGCCCCCGGCTTTGTGGCGAAGGTAGCTTGACCCCGCAGGGGGTAAGCTAGAGGATGGAGGGCGGGATGGAGAAGGGAACCTTCCAGATCAAGACGGGCTTCGCCGAGATGTTCAAGGGCGGGGTGATCATGGACGTGACCACTCCGGAGCAGGCGGTGATCGCCGAGGAAGCGGGGGCGGTGGCGGTGATGGCCCTAGAGCGGGTCCCTGCCGACATCCGCGCCCAGGGGGGCGTGGCCCGCATGTCCGACCCCAAGGTCATCAAGGAGATCATGGCTGCGGTGTCCATCCCCGTGATGGCCAAGGTGCGCATCGGCCACTTCGTGGAGGCCATGATCCTCGAGGCCATTGGGGTGGACTTCATCGACGAGTCCGAGGTCCTCACCCCTGCGGACGAGGAACACCACATCGACAAGTGGAAGTTCAAGGTGCCCTTCGTGAACGGGGCCCGGGATTTGGGGGAGGCGCTTCGCCGCATCGCCGAAGGAGCGGCCATGATCCGCACCAAGGGGGAGGCGGGCACGGGCAACGTGGTGGAGGCGGTGCGCCACGCCCGCACCATGTGGAAGCAGATCCGTTACGTCCAGTCCCTGCGGGAGGACGAGCTCATGGCCTACGCCAAGGAGATCGGGGCGCCTTTGGAGCTCGTGCGTTGGGTGCACGAGCACGGCCGGCTGCCCGTGGTGAACTTCGCCGCAGGCGGCATCGCCACCCCCGCCGACGCCGCGCTCATGATGCACCTAGGGATGGACGGGGTCTTCGTGGGGAGCGGCATCTTCAAGTCCGGAGACCCCAAGAAGCGGGCCCGGGCCATCGTGCGGGCGGTGACCCACTACAACGACCCCGAGGTCCTGGCGGAGGTGAGTGAGGACCTGGGCGAGCCCATGGTGGGCATCAACCTGGACCAGCTCAAAGAAGAGGAGCGCCTGGCTAAGAGGGGGTGGTAAAGTGGCGGAGGCGGTGTGCGGGGTCTATGAGATCCACCCGGAACGGGTGGAGCTGGCCCGCGCCGCCCTGCCCGGGGAGGAGGTGTTGCGGGAGGCTTCCCTCCTCCTCAAGGCCCTTTCCGACCCCACCCGCATGCGCCTTCTCCTCGCCTTGAAGGCGGCGGGGGAGCTTTGCGTGTGCGACCTGGCCCTTTTGGCGGGGGTGTCGGTTTCGGCGGTGAGCCACCAGCTTAGGCTTTTGCGCCAGGCCCGCCTGGTGGCCTTCCGCCGTGAGGGGAAGCAGGTCTACTACCGCCTCCAGGACGAGCACGTGGCGGGCCTTTTGGAGGAGGCCTTGGCCCACGCAGTAGAAAACACTTGAGCAAACATTCAAGTGATGGTACCCTGGGGGCATGGAGGCTCCCAGGGTACACATTTTCCGCGTGGAGGGTATGGACTGCGCTGACTGCGCCCGCAAGGTGGAAGGCGCCTTACGGGAGGTGCCCGGGGTGGTCCAGGCCCAGGTGAGCTTTGCCAGCGGCAAGGCCTACCTGCACCTGGCGACGCCCGAGGCGGCGGAAGTGGCTAGAAGGCGGGTGGAGGCCTTGGGCTACCGCCTGCGCCCACAGGGAGAGGCGCTTTCCCGCCTACCGGGGCCCTGGCCTTGGGCCTTGGCCTCGGGGGGGCTTTTGCTCCTCGCCTTCCTTCTTGCCCCGGTCTGGGGTTCTTGGCCTTACACCCTAAGCGCCTTGGTGGGCCTGGGGCCCCTTTTGCGGCGGGCCCTCGCCTCCTTCCGCCAGAACCCCTTTAGCATCCAGGCCTTGGTGAGCCTGGCCACCCTGGGGGCCTTGGCCATAGGGGCGGAGGCGGAAGCGGCGGCGGTGGTCTTCCTCTTTTTGGTGGGGGAGGTCCTCGAGGCCCAGGCCCTGGGCCAGGCGCGACGGGCCCTTTTCACCCTGGGAAGCCTCTTGCCCAAACGGGCTCTGCGCCTGGCCCAGGGGGGCTTGGAGGAGGTGCCCCTGGAGGCCCTTAAGGTGGGGGACCGGGTGCGGGTGCCCCCTGGGGAGCGGGTGCCCGCGGACGGGGTAGTCCGGGAAGGGCGGGCCTTCCTCGAGGAGGCGGCCTTCACCGGGGAGCCCTTGCCCCGGGAGGCGGCTTCTGGGGACCTGGTCTACGGGGGAAGCCTAGTGCGGGAGGGGAGCCTGGTGGTGGAGGTGCTCCGCTCCCCCGGGGAGGGCTTCTTGAAGGAGATGGAGCGCCTGGCGGAGGAGGCTCTCCTCCGGAAAAGCCAGGTGGAGCGCTTCATGGACGCCTTCGCCCGCCGCTATACCCCCTTGGTCCTCACCCTCGCCCTTTTTGTGGGGCTTGTCCTACCCCTTTTCCAAGGGGACTTCCTGGGCCACCTCTACCGGGCCCTGGCCCTCCTCCTCATTGCCTGCCCCTGCGCCTTGGTGGTGTCCGTGCCGGCGGCCATCGCCGCTGGGGTGGCCCGGGGAGCCAGGAGGGGAGTGCTTTTTAAAAGTGGGGCGGCTTTGGAGGCGCTTGCGCGGGTACGGCACCTGGCCCTGGACAAGACCGGAACCCTCACCTGGGGCAGGCCACGCCTGGTTCGGGTGGTGGCCTTTGGGGTGGGGGAGGAGGAGGCCTTGGCTTTGGCCAAGGCGGTGGCCGAGGGCTCGGGGCATCCCTTGGCCAAGGCGGTGCGGGAGGCAGAAGGGCCGAAGGCGCTCCCGGCCCAAGGCCACCGGGCCGAGCCGGGCCTGGGGGCCTTCGCCTGGGTGGAGGGAAGGGAGGTAGGCCTGGTGCGGCCGGAGGCCGTGGCCCTTTCCCCGGAGGTGGAGGGGGCGGTGCGGGCCCTTTCCCAAGAAGGCTATAGCCTTTCCCTCCTGGTGGAGGGGGCTAGGCCCCTTGCCCTTCTCGCCTTCCAAGACACCCCTAGGGAGGAGGCGCAAGCGGCCTTGGCGGCATTGCGCGCCTTGGGGCTTAGGCTCCACCTCCTCACCGGGGACCGGGCGGAGGCGGCCTTGGCCCTGGGAAAGGCCCTGGGGCTAAGGCCCGAGGAGATCCGTCCGGGGCTTTCCCCCTTAGAAAAGCTCCGAGCGGTGGAGGCGCTAGCCCAGGAGGGGGGCGTGGCCATGGGGGGGGATGGGGTGAACGATGCTCCCGCCCTGGCCCGGGCCACCGTGGGCCTGGCGGTGGCGGAGGGGACGGAGGCGGCCATGAAGGCGGCCGACGTGGGGCTTCTTTCCCTCTCCGCCTTGCCCCTGGCCTTCCGCCTCAGCCGCCGGACGCTGGCTGTGGTGCGGCAGAACGTCTTTTTGGCCCTGGGGCTTAAGGGCCTTTTCCTCCTTACCTCCACCTTGGGCCTAACTGGGCTCTGGCCTGCGGTGCTGGCGGATAGCGGGGCCCTGCTCCTAGTGACCCTGAATAGCCTCCGCCTCCTGGCGGACCGCCTTGACAGGCCCCTGCCTTAGGACGAGGATGAGGGGCGTGGTTGGCGTACTGGCGCTACAAGGGGATTTTCGCGAGCACAAGGAGGCCCTAAAACCGCTTGGCCTCGAGGCCAAGGAGGTGCGGAAGCCCGAGCACCTTCAGGGCTTAAAGGGCCTCATCGTCCCTGGGGGGGAGTCCACCACCATCGGTAAGCTGGCCCGGGAGTACGGGATAGAAGAGGCGGTACGTAAGCGGGTAGAGGAGGGCTCCTTGGCCCTTTTTGGCACCTGCGCCGGGGCCATCTGGCTGGCCAAGGAGATCCTGGGCTACCCAGAGCAGCCCCGCCTGGGGGTGCTCCACGTGGCGGTGGAGCGCAACGCCTTTGGCCGCCAGGTGGAGAGCTTTGAGGAAGACCTTCAGGTCAAGGGCTTTACCGAGCCCTTTCGCGGGGTCTTCATCCGCGCCCCCGTGTTCCGCCGGCTAGGGGAAGGGGTGGAGGTGCTGGCGGAGCTCAACGGCCTCCCGGTCTTGGTACGCCAGGGGAAAATCCTGGCCAGCGCCTTCCACCCCGAACTCACCCAGGACCTACGGGTTCACCGTTACTTCCTGGAGCTCGCTGGCCTTTAAGGCCACATGCGGGTGTACATGCGGGGGAAGGGAATGGCTTCCCGCACATGGGCCAGGCCGCAAATCCAGGCCACGGTGCGCTCCAGGCCAAGCCCAAAGCCCGCATGGGGCACGCTGCCGAAGCGGCGGAGGTCCAGGTACCACCCGTAGACCTCCTCGGGGAGGCCGAACTCCTGGATCTTCCGCCTCAGGAGTTCCAGGTCGTGGATCCTTTGGCTTCCCCCGATGATCTCCCCATAGCCCTCGGGGGCTAGGAGGTCGTCGTTCAGGACGAGCTCGGGGTCCTCGGGGTCCGGTTGCATATAAAAGGCCTTGATGCGGGCGGGATAGCGCTCCACGAAGACGGGGCGGTCAAACTGGCGGCTGAGGGCGGTCTCGTGAGGGGCGCCGAAGTCCTCGCCGTAGGGCAGGGGGGGCACCTCCGGGTCCTCCTGGTGCAAGCGGTTCACCAGGGCCACCGCCTCCTTGTAGCTGAGGCGGGGATAGTTCCCTTGGGCGGCGGGCTCTAGGGCCTTGGGGTCGCGGCCGAGCATTTCGAGCTCCCGGGCGCGGCGGTCCAGCACCCGGGCCACCAGGTAGCTCACCAGCTCCTCCTGCAGGGCCATGTTCTCCTCGTGGGTCATGAAGGCCACCTCGGGCTCCACCATCCAGAACTCCAAAAGGTGGCGCCGGGTCTTGGAGCGCTCGGCGCGGAAGGTGGGGCCGAAGGTGTAGACCTTGGCGTAGGCCAAGGCCCCGGCCTCGGCGTAGAGCTGGCCAGATTGGGAGAGGTACGCTTTTTCCCCGTCAAAGAGCTCCACCTCAAAGAGCTCCGTGGTGCCCTCCACGGCGCTTGGGGTGAGGATGGGGGCGTCGAAGCGCAGGAACCCCCGTTGGCCAAAGAAGTCGTGGATGGCCCGCTCCAGCTCGTCCCGGATGCGCATCACGGCGAAGGGGCGGCGGTGGCGAAGCCAGAGGTGGCGGTGGTCCATGAGGAAATCGATGCCGTGCTCCTTAGGGCCGATGGGGTACTCCCCTTGGGGTAGGCTCACCACCTCTATGCCCCTCACCGCAAGCTCGTAGCCCCCGGGCGCCCTGGGGTCTTCCCGCACCAGGCCATAGACCTTTAGGGCGGTTTCCTGGGGCAGGCGGTCCGCTTGGGCGAAGACCTCCTCCGGCACCTCCCCTTTGACCACCGTGGCCTGGAGGAAGCCGGTACCGTCCCGGAGGACGAGGAAGTGAATCTTACCCTTGGAACGCTTCTGGTAGAGCCAGCCCCGTAGCTCCACTTCCTGGCCGCTATGCTGGGCGATTTCGTCAATGAAGACCCGCATACGCCCTGGAGTTTACCCGAGGGAGGCCAGGGCCTCTGCCAGGCCGCAGGCCTCCACCGGGGCCACCACCTTCTTGGCCACCCGCTTCACCCTTAGGGGGGCGTTCCCCATGGCGATGCCGAGGCCCACCGCCTGGATCACCTCCAGGTCGTTTTCCCCATCCCCCACCATGGCGCACGCCTTCAGGTCTAGCCCGTGGGCTTCCGCCACCAGCTGGGCCCCCAGGCGTTTGCCTACCCCTTTGCGGGTGAGGGAAACGAAGCGCACCCCCGGCATCTTGGGGCTTTCGGCAATGTGGGCGGAAAGCTCCTGGGGTAGGGCGTCCAAGAGGGCGCCTAGGGGGGCGTTGGCGTCCGCCAGCACCTGGAGGCGCACCAAGGGGCTTTGTAGCCTCAGGAGGTCCGCCCCTTCCGCCTCCAAGCCCAAGAGCCTTTGGTGGTCCTGTAGCAGGGGGCTATCCCCCTCCACGAAAAAGCCCCCATCGGCGGTGTAGCCCTCCAAGGGCAGGCCTAGCCTGCGGGCGAGGCGCACCACCTCCTGGGCCGCTTCCTCGGGAAGAGGGGCCACGAAAAAAGGCTGCGCCCCAGGCTCGTGCGGGTCTTGTGTGAGGGAGAGGACCACCGCCCCCGACTCAAAGACGTGGAGACCTTCCGGATCAAGCCGCCGGGCGAGGCGAAGCGTCTCCCCCCGCCCCGGCCGCCCCGTGAGGAGGGCGAGGCGCAAACCCCTAGCCTTGGCCGCCTCCACCGCCGGCCAGACGCACTCCGGCACCCCTTCCTTCCCCACCAGGGTGCCGTCCACGTCCAGGAAGACGAGGCGCACCATCAGAGTTCGCCCGAGGCCACCAGGGCCGCCTCTCCCCCGATGCGCACCGAGAGGGGCACGCCCGTGGGGCTATACGCCACCTCCACCTCCACCACCCCGGGGTTGCCCAGGCGGTGGCCCTGGTAGATGGAAAGGTGTACCCTCCCCTCCCGCTTGGGCACCACCCCGGCCCGGGCCAGAAGCGCCCCCATGGCGGCGTTGGCCGAGCCCGTGACCGGGTCCTCGGGGATGCCCAAAAGGGGGGCGAAGTCCCGGGCGTAGAAGCTCCTCGGCCCCATAGGGGCGTAGGCGTGGACCGTGGCCACCTCCAGGCGGCGGGAAACCTCGGCCAAAAGAGCCATATCCGGCTCCAAGGCGTCCACCACCCCCGGGGCCACCAGGGGGACGAAGAGGCTCCATAGCCCGGTGTAGGCCACCCCGTAGGGCAGGCCCCGGTGGAGGTAGCGCTCGTCGGAGCCAAGGGCCTCCAGGACCTCCTTGAGGGCCTGGAAGGGGGGCAGGTCGCGGAAGCGGGGGCTTGGCCCTCGCACCCAGGCCTTCTTGGGCTCCCCTGCCTCGTAGACGATTTCCACCGGGAGCGCCTCGGCCGGCGTGTGGAGGATGAGGCGCTCGGTCCCTTCCGGGGCGAGGCCCAAGCGGACCAGGGCCAGGCCCAAGGCCACCGCCGCATGGCCGGAAAACTCCACCTCGCCCCCCGGGGTGAAGAAGCGCACGGCGAAGACGTTTCCCTGGGCCTCGGTGAGGAAGGCGGTTTCCGCCTCGGAGAACCTGCCCGCCACCCTTCGCATCTCCTCCGGGCCCATGCCTCGAGCGTCTAAGACGATGGCCACCCGGTTCCCCGCCCCCGGGGCGGGAGCGAAGGCGTCCACGAGAACGTAGGGGATCCTAGCCATGGCGGATCACCATAAGGCCGAGTTCGCGGAGTTGTTCCTCGGAAACGGGGCTTGGGGCCCCGGTCAAGGGGTCTTTGCCCTCCTTGTTCTTGGGGAAGGCGATGACCTCGCGGATGGAGGGGCTTCCCGTCATGAGGGCCAGGAGGCGGTCCAGGCCCCAGGCGATGCCCCCGTGGGGCGGGGCCCCGTAGGTGAGGGCCTCGAGGAAAAACCCGAACTTCTCCTTCTGCTCCTCCTCGCCGATGCCCAGGATGGCGAAGATCTTGGCCTGCAGGGCGGGGTCGTGGATGCGGATGGACCCGCCCCCCACCTCCACCCCGTTCAGGACCAGGTCGTAGGCCAGGGCCCGGACCCGGCCCGGCTCCGTGTCCAACAGGGGCAGGTCCTCGGGGTTGGGGCTGGTGAAGGGGTGGTGCATGTAGGTCCAAGCCCCCCGCTCCTCGTCCCACTCCAGGAGGGGGAAGTCCACCACCCAGAGGAAGCGAAAGCCTTCCCGGGGCAGGTTCAGGCGGTCGGCCAAGGCCAAGCGCACCTGGCCCAGGGCCTCCGCCGCCACCTTGCGGCTTGCGGCCACGAAGAGGAGGGTGTCCCCCGGCTTGGCCTCCGTGGCCTGGAGCAGGGCATCCCGCACGGGTTCCAGGAACTTGGCCACGCCCCCGGAAAACCCCCCCTCCTCTACCCGGGTGAAGGCGAGGCCCCCCGCCCCGTGGCGCTTGGCCAGGTCCTCCAGCTCGGCGATCTCCTTGCGGGAAAGGCCCGTGGGGGCGGAGAGGGCCTTCACGCTTTCCGCTTGCTGGAAGACCTGGAAGGCGCTTTCCCGGAAAAGGGGACCCACCTCCTTAAGCTCCAGGCCGAAGCGCAGGTCGGGCTTGTCCGAGCCGTAGCGCTCCATGGCCTCCTGGTAGGTGAGGCGGGGGAAGGGGAGGGAAAGCTCCACGCCCAAGGCCTCGCGGAAGACGTGGGCCATGAGGCGCTCGTTCAGGGCGAGGATGTCCTCCACCTCCACGAAGCTCATCTCCAGGTCCAGCTGGGTGAAGTCAGGCTGGCGGTCCGCCCGGAGGTCTTCGTCGCGGAAGCAGCGGGCGATCTGGAAGTAGCGGTCCAACCCCGCCACCATGAGCATCTGCTTGAAGAGCTGGGGGGACTGGGGCAGGGCGTAGAAGAGGCCGGGCTGGTGGCGGTAGGGGACGAGGAAGTCCCGGGCCCCTTCCGGGGTGCTTTTGGTGAGGAAGGGGGTTTCCACCTGGACGAAGCCTTCCCGGTCCAGGAAGTCCCAGATGGCCTTGATGACCCGGTGGCGCAGGCGCAGGTTGTCCTGCATCCGCTTGCGCCTTAGGTCCAGGTAGCGGTACTTGAGGCGGAGCTCCTCGGAGGCTTCTTTCTCCTCTTCTCCCCGCCAGCCGGCGTCCACGGGAAAGGGTGGGGTTTTGGCCTCCGCCAGGACCTCGAGGGCTTCTAGCTCCACCTCCACCTTGCCCGTGGGCAGGCGGGGGTTGGGCTCGGGGCGGAGGCGCACCCGGCCCCGGGCCCGCACCACCCACTCCGAGCGCACCCGTTCGGCTACGGCGTAAGCGGGGCTATCCGGGTGGGCCACCAGCTGCACCAGGCCCTCCCGGTCCCGGAGGTCCAAGAAGATGAGGCCCCCCAGGTCCCGGCGGCGGTTGACCCAGCCCTCCAGGACCACCTCCTGCCCCGCGTGCTCTTCCCTAAGGTTTCCGGCGTAGTGGGTGCGGCGCATAATCCCCCAAAGCTTACCAAGTTCTCATGCCAAGGCGGCGAGGAGAAAGCCCAGGGCCTCCCTTTGGGGAAGCCGCACCTGTTCCCCGGTGGCGAGGCGCTTCAGGGTCACCTCCTCGGCCCTTAGCTCGTCCTCGCCCAAAAAGCCTGCGAAGAGGGCCCCCCGCTTCAGGGCTTCCTCCACGCCCTTGCCCGGCTTTTTGGGGCTTAGGGCGTACTCCACCTTGAGCCTGGGCCTTAGGCGCTCGGCCAGGTAGAAGGCTTCCGCCACCGCCTCCTCCGTGAGGGGGATGAGGTAGAGGTCGGGGCCCTTTTCCTCGGGGAGGCCGTAGCCTTCGGCCTCGAGGGCCAAGGCCACCCGTTCCACGCCGAAGGCGAAGCCCACCCCCGGCACCCTGGGGCCCCCCAGGAGCTCGGAAAGCCCGTCGTACCGTCCCCCGCCCCCCAAGGCGGACTGGGCCCCGATCTCGGCATGGTGCACCTCAAAGGCGGTGCGCACGTAGTAGTCCAGGCCCCGCACCAAAGCGGGCTCCAGCTCGTAGGGCACGCCAAGCCGGCTAAGGTGGCGCTCCACCGCCTTCAGGTGGGCCAGGGCCGCTTCCCCCAGGAAGTCCAGCATGGGCTTCACCTTGAGCTCCCGCAGTAGGGCCTGGTCCTTCTCGCTCTTGGAGTCCAGGATGCGCATGGGGTTAAGCTCCAGCCGCTCTTGGGAGTCCTCGGAGAGGGCTTTTTGGTGAGGGCCTAAGACCTCCCGCAGGTAAGCGTTGTACCGGGCCCGGTCCTCCGGGTCCCCCACGGAGGAGAGCTTTACGGAGAGGCGCCTTAGGCCCAGCTCCTTGAGGCTTTCGTAGAGGAGCACGATGGCCTCGGCGTCCAAAATGGGGCTTTCCGAGCCCAAAGCCTCGTAGTTCACCTGGTGGAACTGGCGGTAGCGCCCCTTCTGGGGCCTTTCTGCCCGGAACATGGGGCCCGCCATCCAAAGCCGCACGGGCTGGGGCCATACCTTCATCCCGTGCTCCAGGTAGGCCCGCACCATGGCGGCGGTGCCCTCGGGGCGCAGGGTCAGCGAACGCCCCCCCCGGTCCTGAAAGGTGAACATCTCCTTGCGCACGATATCCGTGGCGGCTCCCACCCCCTTTTCAAACACCTGGGTTTCCTCGAAGACGGGGGTGATGAGTTCTAAGGCCCCCGCCGCCTCGAGGACCCGCCGGGCGGTGGCCACGATGTGTTGGTGGAGCCGTAGCTCCTTGCCGAAGAGGTCCTTGGTGCCCCGGACGGCCATACCCTTCCACTTTACGGGCTAGGGCTTTCG
The DNA here is from genome assembly GCF_040363165.1 of Thermus sp. LT1-2-5. NCBI lineage: Bacteria > Thermotogati > Deinococcota > Deinococci > Thermales > Thermaceae > Thermus > Thermus javaensis. The sequence goes on from NZ_BSRG01000001.1 coordinate 25,306, forward strand.
GGTGCTATCCTGTTCCCATGACCGGGAAGGGGAAGGGGGTTTTGGTCCTTCTCTACCTCCTCCTTACCCTCACCGCCTCCACCGGGATAGCCCTGCAGCTTTACCTCATGCGGGTGCAAAACCCGGGGCTTAGGGCCGATCTCTGCCAAGCTCCCGGGGAAAAGGTGGAGGTGGAGCACTCCCCCTTGTGCGGCCTCCAGGTGGCCCCGGGAAGCCCGGTGGTGGAGGAGCCCGCTTCCCCCCGTCCCCTGGGGGTGGGTCAGGCGCGGTCCGTGCCGCTTCCCGGCTACCCCGCCCCCCTCTTTCCGGTCCTCATCCCGCGGGCACCCCCTTTCTGCCGGGCCTAGGCGCACTTACGTCCTTAGGACCTCGGTCAGAAAGGGGGGATGCATGCAGGTGGTGGTGCGCACGCAAAACCTGTCGCTGTACACTTTGGTAGCAGGAGCGCTTAAGCAAGCGGGTTGGCAGGTGACTTGGAACAAGGGAAGCGGCTTGGTCTTGGTGGACCTGGCCCAAGGGGTGCAGGGGGAGGTGATTCTCTGGCTAACCCCTTGGGGCCTTCGGGCCTACGAGCCTAGGCGCCAGGTGTTCTTAACCCGCCAGGATAGGCCCAAGACCTTGGCCGAGGGCCTTTTGGGCCGGGTGGGTTTGGCCCTTCTCCCCGGGGAAAGGGCAACGCTTTGGGCCTTGGGCCAGGGGGTGCCCCCCGAGGTGGGGACCTTGGCGCAGGCCTTAGGGGTGCCCCGGCACCGGACGCGGTTTTACCTTAAGGGGCTTTTTAACAAGTTCGGCTTAGACCTCCCGGACCTCCTCCGCCTTGCCCGGCATCAGGTGCAGGTAACGGGGCTTCAAGGCCACCCGCAGTCGCCCGCCTGGCTTGAGGCGGAGCCTTTCCTGCACGTGCCGGGGCAGGAGGAGCACCAGGGGAAGGGGCCCGAGGAAGCGCCCCCGGTAGGCCAGGCCCTGGGGGTGCAGGCTTTCTAGGACGCCTTCCAGCACGTTTTCTGCGGGAGGGGGGCGGTCCTCCCGCACCACCATCACCTCCTCCGCCCGCACCCCGAGCCAAGCCTCGGTTCCCGGCCTGGCCCAGGGGGGGAGGGGAAGCCTTAGGAAGACCCCCTCCACCACCACCCCTTCCGCCACCACCCGTGCGGGGAAAAGGTTTTGGTAGCCAAGGAGCCGCGCCACCTCCACGCTGGCCGGGGCGGCCAAGACCCTTTCCGGGGGGCCTTCCTGGAGCACCCGCCCTCGCCCCAGCACCACCAGCCAGTCCGCCATCCCCGCCAAGGCCGGGTCGTGGCTCACCGCCAGGGCGGGGATGCCCTCTTGGCGGATGAGGGCGATGAGCTCCGCCAATACCTGGTCCTTGGTGAGGGGGTCCAGGGCGCTTGTGGGCTCGTCCAGGAGGAGGAGCTCGGGACCGCGGGCTAAGGCCCGGGCCAGGGCCACCCGTTGCTTCTGCCCGCCGGAGAGGGCGGCTGGGCGCTTGTGGGCGTGTTCCAAAAGCCCCACCCGCTCCAAGAGGGCCAGGGCCTTGTCCTTGGCGTCCTTTCCCTTTAGGGAAAAGGCTACGTTCTCCCAGGCGGTCATGTGGGGGAAGAGGGCCAGGTCTTGGGGCAGGTAGCCGACGGGCCGCCTTTCTGGGGGAAGGCCCCCGTAGGGGGTGCCTTCTGCGGGGAGGAGGCCGGCCAGGGCCTTGAGGAGGGTGGTTTTGCCAATGCCGCTTTCCCCGAGGAGCACGGTGAAGCCTTGGATCCGAATGCGGGCTTCTAGGGCCACGGGCCGCCTTATGCGGTAGTGGATTTCCATGCCCGCCACCTCCTTTCCAGAAGCCGTACCAGGAGGAGGAGAAAGAGGCTAAGGAGGAGGAGGAAGGTGGAAGCCTTGGCAGCCTCGGCAAAGCGCAGGGCCTGGACCAGGTCGTAGAGGTAGATGCTCACCATCTGGGTCTTGCCGGGGATGGACCCCCCCACCATGAGCACCACCCCAAACTCCCCTAGGGTGTGGGCGAAGGCCAAAAGGGTACCGGAAAGGAGGCCGGGCCAGACCAAGGGCAGGACGATTCGGGCGAGGACCTTGGTCCGGGGCACCCCCAGGGTGCGAGCCACCTCCAGGAGGCTCCGGTCCAGGCTTAAGAAGGCTTCCCGGTAGGCGGTGAGGGCGAAGGGAAGGCTGAAGAGGACGCTGGCGAAAAGAAGCCCCTCCAGGCGAAAGGCCCAGGAAACCCCGATGAGCCTCGTCCAGAGGCCTTCCGGCCCCAAGAAGAGGAGGAGGTAAAACCCGAGGACCGTGGGGGGAAGGACGAGGGGAAGGAGGAAGACGGCCTCCAGGAGGGCTTTGCCGGGAAAGTTGTGGAAGGCCAGGAGCCAGGCCAGGGGGGTTCCCAGGAGGAGGAGGAGGCCCGCGGTCAGGGAGGCCACCAGCAGGGAAAGGCGCAAGGCGGTGAAGAACTCGGCCTCGAGCATCTACTCTCCGGGTAACAGGAAGCCATACCGCTTCAGGATGGCCCTCCCCTCCGGGCTTCCCACAAAGCGGTGGAAGGCCAGGACCTCGGGCCGGGCGCGCCCTTTGAGAATCACGAAGGTTTGTTCCAAGTTCAGGTGGCTACCCCAGGGGGCCACCCAGTAGACCCCGGGCCCGGAAAGGCTCTCGTGAACCACCAGGGGGAGGGCCAGGATCCCGGCCCCGGTGGCGGAGAGGGCCAGTTGGGCTGTTTGGGAGATGTTTTCCCCGTACACGAATCGGAAGCTGGGCTTGCCCCGGGCCAAAGGAGTGGTATCCCAGTAGGCTTCCACCCCCTGAGTGAGTTGCTCAAAGGGGATTTCCGCCCAGCTGAGGGCCCTAAAGGGCTTGGAGCCACCGGGCAGGACGAGGTCTTTACGCCGGATGAGGCCGTAGCGTTCCAAAAGGGTGAGGGCGGCTCGGCCGTAGGGGGCGTGGACAGGGTTGGCCACGGCAAGCTGGGTGATGCGGGGATCCTTAAGGGCCTCGGGTTTAGGTTCCAGGCCGAGCCTCCGGTGCAGCCAGATGGCCATGCGGCCTATGGCGTAGAGGCGGCGGGTACCTGGCTCTACTAGGCCCCGTTCCTCTAGAAGCTTGGGGTAAAGGCTTTCCGCAGAGAAGTAGAGATCAGCCTCGAGGCCTTGGGTGAGCTGGGTGTAAAACTTGCCCGAGGAGCCGAAGGAAAGGACAACCTTGGTACCGGGGTGTTTGGACTCGAAGGCGCGGGCTAGCTCGGTCAGAGCATAGGTCAGGTCGCTGGCCGCCACCACCTTCACCTCTTGGGCCAGGGCAGCGGTGCTCCCAAGGAAACCTAAAAAGAGCCAGATGCTTAGACGCACGGTGTACCTCCTTTGCCACCGCGGCAGGCGGTAGGGTTGCCCCCACCACCCCGGGGCCCAAAGGCCCGGCCCGGGAGGCCCAGGGGGTCTACCCGGGCTCGGAGGCGGGGAACATTCTATAGCAAGGGCTCCTGGCTCACCGCCTTGATCTGGCGGCGTTCCTTGGGGGGCAGGGCGTCCAGGGCCCGCTTCACCTCCTGGATATCCAGCCAGGTGAGGTGCTTGGGGCTTCCCGGGGCGCGGCTGGGGTTTCTGAGGAGGTAGGCGGGGTGGAACATGGGGAAGACCTTGATGCCGTGCCACTCGTACCACTTTCCCCGCACCTTAGTGATCGATACCTTTTCCCCAAGGAAAAACTCCGCCGCCACCGCTCCCAGGGGTACGAGGATCTGGGGGGCGACGAGCTCGATCTGCTTGAGAAGCCACTTATCCGTGCAAATTTTGGCCTCGTCCGGAAGGGGGGCGCGGTTTCCCGGGGGGCGGCACTTGACGATGTTGGTGATGTAGATCTCCTCCCGGCGGATGCCGGCGGCCTCGAGGATGCGGTTTAGGAGCTGCCCCGCCTTGCCCACAAAGGGACGGCCCGTCTTGTCCTCTTCTTCCCCGGGGCCTTCCCCCACGATCATGAGCTGGGCATCGGGGTTGCCCTCGCCGAAAACCACCTGGGTGCGGCCCTCCGCCAGACGGCAGGCGGCGCAGGCCTGGGCTTGGGCCCGGAGGAGTTCCAGAGTCATTGCAGGGACTTACGGGCCTTGCGCGCCTCGCGCCGGATCTTGGGGTCCAGGCCGATCATGAGGAAGAAGTTTTCCAGGGCATTTTCCTGGCCCTTGATCTCGGGGTAAGCGTCCTCTGGGGTGCCGGTGACGAAGGGCAGGGACTTGTAAAGCTCCAGGGCGTACTGGACCACCGCTTCCGGCCCTTCGGCCTCCGCCACCTCCGCCAGCTTGGCGTAGACCTCGCGGCGCGCCTCGGCGTGGCGGCGGAAGACCTCCGGGTTGGGCGTTTCCGGCGCCCGGAGGACGTCCTGCTTGGCGATGCGGCGGTAGTGCTTCAAGCCCCGAACGATCTCCTCCGTGGTCAGCGTGATCTTGAACTCCATCCCCGCTCCTTTCCGGCCAAAGGCCCGACCTTCTTTGGCAGATTATAAGCCTACTCACGGGAGGGTGCGTATACTTGGGGGGATGGAGGTTTTGGGCGCGTATTGGTTGCGGCGTATTCTCGCCCGTATTGGTTCCCTTACCGTTTACGAGGGACAGGACACCCGCACCGGCATGCCGGTGATGGTCATCCAAGGGGCGAAGGGAAACCCCCTGCAAGGAGAAGGGCTTTTGCCGCTTCTAGAGGTTCTTCCCGAAGCGTGGGTTTTGGAGTGGCCCTTGGGGGCGGTGCCCCTTTCCCAGTACCTTGGGGTGGCGGACCCGGAGCGGGCCGCCCACTGGGTCAAGGAGGTGGCGCGGCTCCTCCTCGCCCTCGAGGAAAAAGGGGTTCCCCTGGCCCCGCCCCCGGAGCTCTTCTTGGTGAAGGGCAAGCGCATCTGGCTTGGTGGGGCGGGGATGGAGGGTTTGGCGGGAGCGCCGGAAGGGGCCCTGGTGGCCCTGGCCCAGGGGCTTTTGGGCGAGCGCTACGCCGAGTTTCCCTTGCGGGACACCCTGGAGCGGCTGGAGCGGAAAGAGGTGGGGTTGGGGGCGCTTCTAGCAGAACCGGGGCCTACCCCGCCCCCGGAGCCCCCGCCCGAGCTAGACCTCCAGGGGCGCAAGCGCCTTCCCGTGGAACCCGAAAGGGAGGAGGGCAGGGAAGAGGCCGTCCCCATGGCTGGGGGTGCGGAGGAAACGATACAAGAGCCTCCCCCGAGCCGCCCCAAGGTGATCCGCATAGAGGAGCGGGAGGAGCCTTCCTTCCCCGTGGTGGAGCCAAAAAGGCCTTCTTCCCGGCGGTGGTTTTTGCTTATCGCCCTTCTTTTGCTGGCCGCGGGGGTTGGGCTTCTTCTCTTTCGTCCCCGTGGGGGAGCGGAGGAGGCCTACGTGATGGAGTTTCGCACCGAGCCCGCCACGGAAAAGGCGGAGGTCTTTCTCCTGGAGGCCCCCCCGGGTTCCCAGCTTGCTCCGGGGCAACTCCTGTTGGTGGCCCCGGGGCGGGTGGAGTTCGACCAAAAAGGCGTCTACCGCCTGCGCATCCGGGTGCCGGGGCGCGACCCCGTGGACTACCTCCTGGAGGTCCCGGGTCCGCCCCTCACCATCAAGGTACGCTAAGGCCATGACCGAGCGCCCAGCCCTTTTTCGTTACCATTACTTCTTCGCTGGGGAACCTGCGGGGGAAGGGCGCCTGGAGGTGCGCCCGGGGGAGGAGGGAACGCGGGCAGTTTTGACCGCCGAGCTAGCCCTTCCTCTACCCAAAACCCGCCTTCGCTGGCAGACGGAAACCGACCCAGAGGGCTTTTCCCGCTACTTCGCTGAGCGGGTGGAGGGGCGGGAGGCTAGGGTCTTCACCGTGGAGCGCCTAGAGGAGGAAGGATTGGTCTTGGTGAGCCAAGGCAAGGAAAGCCTGGCCCTACCCTATCTGACGCCCTACCATGACCCCCTTTCCCTACTCCTTTACCTTCCTCGGCTAAGCCTTTTGCCGGGGGAGGTAGCCCGGTTTCCCCTGCCGGGGGGGCGGGCCTACGTGGAGCGGTTGGCGGACCTCGAGGCGGAGGGGCGGCTTCGCCAGCACTTCCGCCTGCGCCCGGGCCTGAGCCTGGTCCAGCTGGAGGAGGGTCTGCCCGTGCGCCTGGCCCAGCAGGTGGGGGAGCACGTGTTTGAGGCGGTGTTGGAAGGGGTGGAGGAGGTAAGGCGGCGCCGCCGCTGGGTATAGTGGAGCCATGATCTACCGCGCCGAGGAGGTAAAGGAGCGCTTTGCCCGCCGGGGGCTTTCCTTTGACCCCACGGTGGAGGAGATCGTCCGGGGCATCCTCCAGGCGGTCCGGGAAGAGGGGGACGCCGCCTTGGACCGCCTGAGCCTGGACCTGGATGGCCACCCCGTGGAGGAGATCCCCAAGAGGGCCTGGCGCGAGGCCTACGACGACCTGGACGCCGAGCTCAGGGACGCCTTGGAAACCGCTAAGGAGCGCATAGAGGCTTTCTACCGCGAGGAGGCCCGGGGAGGGTTTTTGCGGGCGGAGGAGGCCGGGGTCTTGGGCCAGCTGGTGCGGCCGCTTTCCCGGGTGGGGGTCTATGTTCCCGGGGGGAGCGCTCCCCTCCTCTCTAGCCTCCTCATGGCCGTGGTGCCCGCAAAGGTGGCGGGGGTGGCGGAGGTGATCGTGGCGAGCCCTCCCAAGGTCCACCCCGGCGTGCTGGCCGCCGCCTGGGTGGCGGGGGCGGACCGGCTTTTTGCCGTGGGCGGGGCCCAAGCCATCGCCGCCTTGGCCTACGGCACCGCCCGCATACCCCGGGTGGACAAGATCGTGGGGCCCGGAAACGCCTACGTGGTGGCGGCCAAGCGCCAGGTCTATGGCGTGGTGGGGCTGGACGGCCTGGCCGGCCCCACGGAAACCATGATCGTGGCGGACGGCTCCGCCTCCCCCCGGCTTCTCGCCGCCGACCTGCTGGCCCAGGCGGAGCACGGGCCCGATTCCGAGCCCTGGCTCCTTTCCCCAGACCAGGCCCTTTTGGAGCGGGTGGAGGCGGAGCTTTATCGGCAACTTTCCGACCTGCCCCGGGCGGAGATCGCCCGGAAGGCCCTGGAGCGGGGGGGGCTCGTCCTCACCCGGGACCTGGAGGAGGCCTTTGCCCTGGCCAACCTCTACGCCCCCGAGCACCTCTGCCTGGCCCTGGCCGACCCCCTTCCCTGGCTTGGCAGGGTGCAGAACGCCGGCGGGGTCTTCCTGGGGGAGGGAAGCCCCGAAGCCCTAGGGGACTACATCGCTGGGCCCAGCCACGTGATGCCCACCTCGGGCACCGCCCGCTTCCAGGGGGGGCTTAGCGTGCGGGATTTCCTCAAGGTGATCCCGGTGATTGGGTTAGGGGAGAAGGTGGTGAGGGAGCTTGCCGCCAAGGGGGCAGCCCTGGCCCGGGCGGAGGGCCTCGAGGGCCACGCCCGCTCCTTGGACCTAAGGCGATGAGGCTGTTTCACGAGCTCTTAGGCCCCCTAGAGCTGCCGGACCACTTCGGGCGCATCGTTAGCCTGGCCCCGAACCTCACGGACGCCCTCTTCGCCCTAGGGGTGGGGGAGAGGCTGGTGGGCCGAAGCGCTTTCTGCCACCGCCCGGCCCAGGTCCTCTCCCTGCCCGTGGTGGCCTCCTACACCAAGACCCGGCTTGAGCTTCTCCGCAGCCTAAACCCCGACCTGGTCCTCCTCTCCACCGGGGTGCAGCGGGAGCAGGCCCTAAAGCTCAAGGAAGCGGGATTTCCCGTCTACGCCGTGCCCTTGCCCACAAGCCCGTACGGCATCCTGGAGAACCTTTCCACCTTGGGCCACCTCTTGGACCTGGAGGAGAAGGCGGTGGCCCTGGCCCACGAGCTGGCGGGCCGCTACGCCGCCCTCAAGGGGCGGTTTCGCCTTAGGGTCTACTTTGAGATGGACCTGGGCGGGCCCATCACCGTGGGGCGGGGGAGCTACATCGCCCAAGCGCTTTTGCACCTGGGCTTGGAGCCCATCTTCCTGGACGTCCCCCAGGCCTACTTCGCCCCCGACCTGGAGGAGGTTTGGCGGCGCAAGCCCGACCTCTTTCTCTACGAGCCCAAGCCCTGGGGCAGGAACCCCCTGGAAAAGGCCCGGGCCCTGGCGCGGGAGCGGGGGTGGGACCTCCCTGTGGTGGCCACGGACGGGGATGAGCTCGCCCACTACGGGCCCATGTTCTTCGGCTTCCTGGAGAAGCTGGCGGCGCGGGTAGCGGAAACCTTAGCGGAGGCTTAAGGCTTTAGCCCGGGGCGGGCGGTATAGTGGGGCCGATGCGGCGCTTAGCCTTTCTGCCCCTCACCCTTGGGTTGAGCCTGCTCCTCACCGCCTGCCCCCAGACGCCGCCGCCCCCCGTCAACCCGGCGGAGTGCCCCGTGGGGCCCCTGGAGGTCCAGGGCGTGGACGAGCCTCTTAGGCTCCAAGGCCTGGGGCGGTTCGAAGGGGAGTATGTTCCTGGGGAACTCCTCGTGCTCCCCAAGGCTGGCCTCTCGGTGCAAAGCCTGAGGACCCATGGCGTGGAACCCGAGCAGGAGTTGCCGCGGGGGCTCCTCAAGGTCAAGGTCCCCCGGGGCCAGGAGAAGGCGCGGGCGGAAGCGCTTCTTCGTGCCGGAATTCAGTACGCCCAGCCCAACTATGTCTATCGTCCTTTGCGGGCGCCCAATGACCCCTACTACCCTACCTTCCAAAAGGCTTACCTAGATGGCCTGGTGCGCCTGGAGGCCGCCTGGGAGGTGAGCACGGGAAGGGGATGCCCGCCCCTGGTCGCAGTTTTGGACACGGGGATTCTTCCCCATGCGGACTTCCAGGCCAGCAAGTATCTTCCCCCTGGGGTTCAGCTGGACGTGGCCGATGGCGACGCCGACCCCACGGATGATTCGGCCCCGGATTACAGGGGGCATGGTCTACAGGTAGCCTCCGTTTTGGGTGCCGAGACCAACAACGGCAAGGGCATGGCCGGGACCACGTGGGGAGGGTATGTGGTGCCCATCAAGGTCTTCTACAGGAACGGAGGGGCCACGACGGAAACCGTAAACAAGGGAGTCCGGCTGGCCCGCTCCCTCGGTGCTCGGATCCTCAACCTCTCCGTGGGGGGGGATGCCTACGATGCCCTTCTTGACGCCGAGCTGGCCCAGGCCCGCAACGAGGGCCGGGTTCTGGTGGCGGCGGCCGGGAACTATCCCAACGGCAACGGGGGGCCTGTGATGTTCCCAGCCAGCAGCGCCTCCACCCTTGCCGTCGGGGCGGTGGATGGGTTTAGGCAACGGCCCGCCTTCTCCGCCGTTGGTCCCGAGCTGGACCTGGTGGCCCCCGGGGTGGACATTCTTGTGGCAGGGTCACAATCCACCCAATACGCAAAGGGAAGCGGCACCTCCTTCGCCAGCCCCATCGTGGCCGGGGTGGTGGCCCTTTACATGAGCAAGTACGCCAGCGAACGCCATGAGTGGCCCACCCCGGACCAGGTCTACCAGTGCCTCACCGCCACCGCCGAGGACCTTGGGCCCTCGGGCCGGGATGATGAGTACGGCTTTGGCCTGGTGCGGGCGGACCGGGTGATGACGGACACCGCTTCCTGCTTCCCCTAATCTGCCTCACCGGGTGGGGTGTACACTAGGCCTTTGTGCGGCGCTTCCTCCTTGCCCTCCTCCTAGGGCTTCTTGCGGCGCTTTTCTACTGGGTTTATCCCCTTTTGGGCCCGGTGGCGCGCCAGGGGGCTTTGCCCTCCCCGGCGGGCCTGAAGGCGCCCCTCACCCTTTTGGTCTACGGCTCGAGCCCCGAGTATTCGGGCTACCACAAGCGGGCGCCCGAGCGCTTCCGGGGCCTGGCGGACACGGTTCTTTTGGTGCGGCTAGACCCCTTGGCCAACCGGGTGGTGGTCCTTTCCATTCCCCGGGACACCTGGGTGAACCTGCCCGGCTACGGCTGGCACAAGATCAACGCCTATAGCCCCTTGGGGGGTCCGGAGCTCATGAAGGAGGCGGTGGCGCGCCTCACGGGGGTGCGGCCCGAGCGTTACCTGGTGGTGAGCACCGAGGCCCTGCGCCGGGGGGTGGATGCCCTGGGAGGGGTGAGGGTGTGCGTGGAAAAGCCCATGCGTTATCGGGACACCGCCGCCGGGCTTTCCATTGACCTGGAGCCGGGCTGCCAGGTGCTGAGCGGGGCCCAGGCGGAAGGGTACCTCCGCTTCCGCAAGGACGCCCTGGGCGATATTGGCCGGGTGCAGCGGCAGCAGGCCTTCTTTCACGCCCTGAAAGAGGAGCTTCTATCCCCCAAAGGCCTCCTCCGCCTGCCCCGGGCGGTGGCGGCGGTGGAGCCTTACGTGAACACTGACCTCACCCGACAGGAGCGGGGGGCCATCCTGGGCTTCGCCATGAAGCGGCCCGAGCTCGTTAGCCTCCTTCTCCCCGGGCGCTTTGGGGGCGGGTGGGAGGTGGACGAGGGGGCCATGCGGCGGCTTCTCGCCCTTTACTTTGCCGGGGAGAAGGTGGAGGCGGAGGCGTCTTTGCGCGGTACGCTCGTGGCCCTGGTCTATGGCCCGGGGCAGGAGGCTCTGGCGGAAAGGGCCAGGGAGCGGCTCCACGCCTTGGGCCTGAGGGTCCTTCTCCACCCCGTGGACCTGGTGCCGGGGCGCACCGAGGTGTTGGAAAACGGCCCTGGCCTTTTGGCCAAGGCCCTGGGGGAAGCCCTGGGCGTGCCCCACCGCATCTCGGGGGAGGCGGTGTTGGGCGCTGACCTCACCTTGCGGCTTGGCGCCGACGCCCCTTTTTGAGTAGGATGGACTTCGCCCGCCGGGGTGGCGGAACGGTAGACGCTGCGGACTTAAAATCCGCTGGGGGGTTACCCCCGTACGGGTTCGAGTCCCGTCCCCGGCACCACCTTTGGCCCCGGATTAGGGGCCTTCCTTTATGCTAAGGCCCGTGGGCGTACTCACCCGCTTTTTGGAAAGGACCATGGCCCAGGCCCGCTACGACCTCCTGGGCCCGGGGCGCTTTTTGGCGGAGCTGCCGGAGCTCGGCCTGAAGGTGGAGGCCTCCCACCTCGAGGCCGCGCGGGAGGCCCTTAAAGAAGCCTTAGAAGATTGGCTTTTGCAGGCCTTGCGTTCCGGGCTGACGCCCCCCGGCTTGGAGGAGGAAGTAGACCCCGTACGGGCCCGTTTCTTCGCCCTGGCGGGGGAGATGTGGCGGCTTTTGCGCGAGCCGCAAGCGACCGCCAAGCCGCAGGAACCGCCTAAACCGCAAGAGCCCCCCAAGCCCCAAGAGCCCAAGGCCAAACGCATCGCCTCGGTGGAGGAGTGGCTCAAGGGGCTCGGCATCCAGGTGGTGAAAAAGCCCCAGGAAGACGAGGAAAAGGAGAAGGTCCTGACCCGGCTCTCCCTCTTCCTGGGTGACCGCTACCCCAGTCTGGAAAAGCTTTACGAGCGCTTGAAGCAAAGCCTCTCCACCAAGCGCCAGTTTGAGCTTTCCTTGGCGGAGGCAAGCCAGGAGGAGATCGCCAACTCCACCCAGTTCTGCACCATGCTCAAGCAGTACGCCCTCCTCACCAGCTACCACTACAAAAGCGAGGAGCGGCGGATACGGGCTAAGGCCAGCACCGAGGGCTGGGTGCAGAATTTCCTCACCGGGGGTTGGCTAGAGCGCTACGTGGCCGAGCGGCTTCGCAAGCTCCTTCGCTCCAAGAACCTACCCCACGAGGTGGCGGTGGGCTACCAGGTCATCCTGCCGGGCGGCGACGCCATGGAGCTGGACGTCCTGGTGCGGGTGGGGGAGCGGGTGTTTTGGTTCGAGGCCAAAACCGGGGACTTCCAGGCGCACATCGCCAAATACGCTGGGCTCAAGAAGGTGCTGGGCCTTTCCGCCCGGGAAAGCTTTTTGGTCCTGCTGGGTATGGACAAGGCGAGGGCCAAGGAGCTTTCCGCCCTGCATGGCCTCACCGTGGTGAACCAGGCCAACTTCGTGGAAGTGTTCCAGGAGGTCCTGGAGGGCAATGCTGCGTAAAGTCCTCCTGGTCATGGGGGGGACCCTGGCCTCGAGGGTCTTGGGCCTCCTGCGCCAGGCGGTCTTCAACGCCCTCTACCCGGACGCCCTCAAGGACGCCTTCAACGTGGCCTACCGGGTGCCGAACCTCCTCAGGGAGCTTTTGGCGGAAGGGGCGGTGCAGAACGCCCTGATCCCCATCCTCAAAAACTTGCCCGAGGCCGAGGCCAGGACCTTCGCCCGCCGCTTCGCCGCCTTCCTTTTGGGCGTGAACCTCCTCGTTTTGGGCCTCGGTTACCTTCTCGCCCCTTGGGTGGTAGGGCTTTTGGTGGCGGAGGGAAGCCACCTGCGGCAGGAAGCGGCCTTTGCTCAGGTGGTCTACCTCACCCGGCTCCTCCTGCCCTTCCTCCTCGGCATCTCCATGGCCGCCCTCTTCTCCGCCCTCTTGCAGGCGGAGGAGCGCTTCTTGCCCTACGCCTTAGGCCCCATCGCCTTCAACCTGGTGGCCATCGGTCTCATGGCCCTCTTCCCCGGAGACCCCACCCTGTTGGGCCTTTCCGTGTCCTTGGGGGGGCTTTTGCAGGCGGCGGTTCAGCTTCCCTTCCTGAAGGGGCTCCGCCTGGAATGGCGCTGGCACCCCGCCTTTTCCCCGGCGCTTCTCCGCATCGGGCCCTTTGCCTTCACCACCTCCTTGCGGCAGTTCTTAAACCTGGTCCTCACCAACATCCTCACCCGCTACCCCCCGGCGGCGGTAACGGGCTTTTACAACGCCGAGGTGGTGTTCCAGATGGCCTTGGGCCTTTTGGCCACCAGTCCAGCCATCGCCTACTTTCCCCGGATGAGCGCTCTAAAGGGGGTGGAGCTCGCCCGCTTCCTCGAGGTCCCCCTCAAGCGCCTTTCTCTCCTCCTCGCCCTGGCGGGGGGGCTTTTCTTGGGGTTGGCGCCCTATGTGGTGGTGCTCCTCTTCGGCCTCTTCGGGCCCCTTACCCCGGAGAACCGGGCCTATAGCGCCCAGGTCCTCTCCGCCATGGGCCTGGCGGTGCTCCCCTGGGGGGTGAACACCTTTTTGCTCCGGGGCCTTTACGCCTTAGGGCGGGTGCGGCAGGCGGTGGGGGCGAGCGCCTTGGTGTTCCTCGCCAATACCTTGGGCTATTGGCTCTTGCGGGACGCGGGGCTTTTTGTCCTCAACCTGGCCACCGCCTTGGCGGGGTGGCTCGGGTTTTTCCTTTACCTCCGCCTCTTCGCCCAGGAGGGTTTAGAGCTACGCTTCTTGCCCGGCTATCTGGCCCGAGCCTATGGGGCGGGCCTTGGAGCCGCTTTGCCGGGTCTACTTCTTGAGGTTTGGTGGCCCGCGGAGAGCGCCTGGGCTGCCTTGGGGCCTCTTCTGGTGGGGGGAGGGGCGGGGCTTGGGGTCTTTGCCCTTGTGGGAAGGCTTTTGGGCCTTCCCCTCAAGGAGGTCCTGGGCCGCTTGCGGGGCTAGCCCTGGGCCGCCTGGCGAATGGCCTCCACCGCCTCCGGGTTTTCCAGGGCGGAGAGGTCCCCGGGGTCTTGGCCCAGGTAGGCGGCCCGCACCACCCGGCGCATCACCTTGGCGTTGCGGGTTTTGGGGAGGTCGGGCACGAAGAGGACGCGCTCGGGACGCAGGGGCTTGCCCAGGGCCTCGGCCACCTTTTCCGCCACCGCCTCGGCGAGGGCGGGGCTTGCCGCCACCCCCGGCTTTAGGACGGCGAAGAGCACGATGGCTTCCCCCTTGACCGGGTGTGGCACCCCGATGGCGGCCGCCTCCTTCAAGGCAGGGTGGGCCAGGGCCGCCGTTTCCACCTCCGCCGGGCCCACCCGCTTGCCCGCCACCTTGAGGGTGTCGTCGCTACGGCCCAGGATGAAGAAGTGCCCCTCCTCGTCTTGGATGGCGAAATCCCCGTGGACCCACACCCCGGGCACCTTGGCGAAGTAGGTGTCCAGGTAGCGGGCCTCGTCCCGCCAGAAGCCCTTGGTCATCCCGGGCCAGGGGGCGAGGACGGCGAGCTCCCCCACCTGGCCCCGCACGGGCCTGCCCGCCTCGTCCAAGACCGCCGCCTTTATGCCGGGCACGGCGGTGTTGAACCCCATGGGCTTGATGGGCTTTAGGAGGACGTTGCCCAGGATGCCCCCCGAGATCTCCGTCCCCCCGGAGTAGTTGACGATGGGGCGCTTCTCCTCCCCCACCACCCGGAAGAACCAGAGGTAGGGCTCCAGGTTCCAGGGCTCCCCCGTGGAGCCCAGGACCCGGAGGGAGGAGAGGTCATGGGCCCGCACCGGGGCTTCCCCGAAGGGGATAAGGGCCCGCACCAGGGTAGGGGAGAGGCCCAGATGGGTGAGGCGGTGGGCTTCCACCATCCGCCAAAGCCGTTCGGGGCCGGGGTGGTCGGGGGCGCCGTCGTAGAGGAAGACCGTGCCCCCAAGGATGAGGCCGCCCAGAATGGTCCAAGGCCCCATCATCCAGCCCAGGTCGGTGAACCAGAAGAGGCGGTCTTCCTCCCGTAGGTCGAAGAGGAGGGCCATGTCCAAGGCGGCCTTGAGGGGAAAGCCGGCGTGGTAGTGCACCGTGCCCTTGGGGCGCCCCGTGGTCCCCGAGGTGTAGATGAGCATGAAGGGGTCCATGCTTTCCATCTCCTCCGGGGGAAATGGGGCGCCGCCCAGGGCGGCGTAGTCCACCTCCCCTTCCTCCAGGGGAAGGCCGAGGCGCCGCACCACCAAAAGGCGTTCCGTGCCCGAAAGGGCCAGGGCCTTGCGGGCTTCTCCTAAGAGCTCCACCCTCCTTCCCCGCCGGAGGAAGCCGTCCTGGACAGCGAGGAGCCTGGCCTCGGCGTCCTTTAGGCGGATGGCGGCGGCCTCGGCGGCGTAGCCGGAGAAGATGGGGATGGCGATGGCCCCGAGCCAGGCGGTGGCCAGGAGGAGGGTGGCGGCCTCGAGGCCCATGGGCATCCAGATCCCTACCCGCTCCCCCCGGCCTACCCCGAGCGCCTTTAGCCCCGCCGCCACCCGGGCCACCTCCCTCCTGAGCTCCCCGTAGGTGAGGGTGCGGATATGGCCGTTTTCTGTCTCCTGGAGGAGGGCTAGGCGGTCCTCCGGGTGGCGCAGGGCCGCCTCCACCAGGTTGAGCCTCCCCCCTACGAAGAAGCGGGGGAAGGGGAAGCCCCCTTCGATGACCTTGGTGTAGGGCTTGCGCCAGGGGACGCCCAGGTGGCGGAAAAACTCGCGGTAAAAGCCCTCGGCCTCCTCCACGCTGTAGCGGTAGAAGGCCTCGTAGTCCTGGAAGCCCAGGGCTTCCATGAACCGGAAAAGCCGGGTGCTTCGGGCTTCCTCTTTTGGGTACCAGACCGCTTCCATCACTTCCTCCAAAAGGGAAAGCGCTTGGGCTTCTTGGGCTCCTCGGGCTCCGTGGGGGGAGCTTGGGGGTGGCGGAGCACCTCCAGAAAGCCCTGGAGGTCCAGGCGTTCCTCTGGGCGCTTGGCGAGGAGGCGCCTTAGGGCCCTATCCAGCCTCGGGGGCAGGCTCGTGGGGGGCGGGGGAAGGAGGAGGTGGGCTTGGCGGAGCTCTTCCAGGCTTTCTCCCCGGAAAGGGCGCTTGCCCGTGAGGAGCTCGTAGGCCATGACCCCGAAGGCGTAGGCCTCGCTCTTCGGGCTCGGCCGGGCGCCTAGGAAGAGCTCGGGGGCCAGGTAGTGCGGGCTTCCAGCGTACTCGGGGCTGGGGTCTTCCAAGGGGCGCAGGGTCCCCAGGTCCCCCAGCTTGTAGTGGCCGTTTTGGAGGAAGACGTTGGAGGGCTTCACGTCCTGGTGCAAAAAGCCCTTCTCGTGCAGGTACAAAAGGGCTTCCCCCACCTCCAAAAGGGCCCTTACCGCCTCTTCCCGGGGCAGGGGAACCCGGTGGAGGCGTTCCTCTAAGGTGCCCTCCTCCAGGTACTCCAGGGCCAAGAAGGCCTCCTCCCCCAAGGGCACCCCCGCCAGGCCCCGCACCAGGTGGGGGTGCTTGAGGGAGAGGGATAGGGTCACTTCCCGGGCGAAGCGCTCGGCCAGCTTGGGGTTTTGGCGCACCTCCTTCTTGGGGAGCTTCAGGGCCACCTTCCCCAAACCCGGGGTTTCGGCCAGGTAGACCTGGGCCGTCTGCCCAAGGCCCAGGAGCATCACGAGGCGGAAGTCCTTGCGCTTCAGGCTATTCAAGGAGCAAAACCCCTCCCGGCTTCAGAGCATGCCCCTCCACGCCCCGCTCTTTGGCCTTTTGGGCAAAAGCCTCCCCGTCTTGCTGGATGGGGGGGAAGGTGTTGTAGTGGATGGGTACCACCTTCTTGGGCTTGAGGAGGTCCAGGGCCTTCAGGGCGTCTTCTGGGCCCATGGTGAAGTGGTCCCCAATGGGCAAAAAGGCGAGGTCCAAGCCCGCCTCCCCGATGAGGCGCATGTCCGAGAAGAGGGCGGTGTCGCCAGCGTGGTAGATGCGCTTGCCCCCGAGCTCCAGAATGACCCCCATGGGCATGCCCCCATAGGTGCCGTCGGGGAAGCTGGAGGAGTGCCAGGCGGGGGTCCATTTGAGCCAGCCTCCTTCGAAGCGGTAGGTACCCCCGATGTTCATGGGAACGCTCTTGGCCCCGTGCTTCTCGGCGTAGGTGGCGATCTCGAAGGTGGAAACCACCACCCCGCCCTTCTTGGAAAGGGCCACGGCGTCCCCGAAGTGGTCCCCGTGGGCGTGGGTAACCAGAATGAGGTCGGCTTGGACCTCGGCCACGGAGGCTGCCGCCATGGGGTTTCCCGTGAGGAAGGGGTCAATGACCACCTTGGTCTTGCCGTCGGAAAGCCAGACCGCCGAGTGGCCCAGGTACCGGATCTCCAGCATAGGCACCTCCTTTAGCAGGCACTATACCGGAGAGGGGGCTTGGGGGGAAAGGGCACGTTCCAAGTAGCGGTGGAATAGGGCTTCCAGAATTTTGGCGAAGGCCCGTTCGCCCCAGCTTTTTCCCTCGGGCAGAACTAGGCTAAGCTCTAGCTCCAGTTCCCACCCTTCCTGAGCCCGGCGTGCCTGGCCCTCCACCCGCAAGGAAGGAGGGGCTAGGGGAAGAGACAGGAGGCGGTCGCCTTCAAGCCGGCTGGCGAAGGGAAGGATAAGTTCCCCCAGCACGGGGTTTTCCTGGCGCAACACCCCTCGGAGTTCGGGCCCCTGGAGGTCCACCTCGAGGGGAAGCCCGGGGGACAAGGCGCCGTTTAAGCGAAGCCGGAGCCTGGCCTTCATCCTTCCACCCATTCCACCCGCACCCGGCCTTCCTTGAGGAGGCGGGAAACCTCGGCGTCGGGGACGTTGAGGAGCCTGGGGAGCTCGCGGAAGCGGGGCGTGGCCGAGGCCAGGCCCACCCGCACGATGAGCACATCCTCCTCTTCCGCACGCCCGATGCGCCACACCAGGTGCTGGCCGAGGAGGTCTAGGAGGTCCTTCTCCACCCCTTTAGCCTACTCCGCTTTTGGGCCCGGGGGTGTAAGGCGCCGAAACGTGGGGGCGCTTGAGCGGGGAAAAAGGCTTTGCCTGTACACTTCCCTTAGGGGCGGAGGCAAGTATGTGGCGGTCTGTACGGCTTGACTTGGCGGTGAAAAGGGCCCATTGGGAAGAGATCCCACCCGAAGAGGTGGCCTGGGGCGGACGCTACCGCACAGCCCACCTTCTTTGGGAGCGGGAGGCTTACCGTGTTGACCCCCTTTCCTCGGACAACCCCCTGGTCTTCGCCATCGGCCCCCTGGCGGGCACGGGGTTTTCCAACGCCAACCGCACCAGCGTGGGCACCCGTAGCCCCCTCACCCTGGGCATCAAGGAGGCCAACGGGGGCGGCACCTTCGGCTACGCCCTGGGGCAGATGAAGGTGGCCCACCTGGTCCTGGAGGGCCAAAGCCCTGAGTGGGTGGTGGTGCGCCTCACCAAGGAAGGGGAGGTCTTCTTTGACCCAGCGGAGGGGCTTTTGGGCCTTGGGAACTTTGAGGCGGCGAGGCGGCTTTTCGCCGCTTACGGGCGGAAGATCGCCTTTGCCCTTTTGGGGCCGGTGGGGGAGTACCTGGGGCTCCTTTCCGGCATCGCCTTTTCTGACATCGATGGCCGCCCTTCCCGCCTCGCCGCCCGGGGGGGCGTGGGGGCGGTGATGGGGTCTAAGCGGGTGAAGGCCATCGTGGTGGAGGTGCCGGGGAAGGTGGAGGTGTTTGACAAGCCCAAGGTCTTAGAAGGGGTACGCCGTTACGCCCAGCTCCTGCGGGAAGACCCCTTAGTCATGCAGTTTTACAACGCCATCGGCACCATGGGCATGGCGGACTTCCAAAACGCCTTTGGGGGGCTTCCCGTGCGCAACTTCCGCGAGGGTCGTCTGGCCCCTCCGGAGGTCTTCCGCATGGGCGGGCAGTACATCGCCCCCCTGAATAGGTCCCGTGGGGGCAAGCACACCCACGCCTGCATGCCGGGGTGCGTGATCCAGTGCTCCAACGTCATCGTGGACGAGAAGGGGGAAGAGGTGGTTTCCCCCTTGGAGTACGAGACCATCGGCCTCCTGGGCACCAACTGCGGCCTTTCCGACCCGGATCAGCTCGCCCGGCTTAACCGCCTGGCCAACGACCTGGGAATCGACACCATCGAAACGGGAGCAAGCCTCGCCCTTTACATGGAGAAGGGCCTGGCGGACTTTGGGGACTACGCCTTCATGGAGGCTAAGCTTAAGGCCCTTTACGCTCCGAGCGAGGAGGCGCGGCTTCTCGCCCAGGGCACAGCCCGGCTGGGGGAGGCCTTGGGGGTGCAAAGGGTGCCGGTGATCAAGCGCCAGGCCATCAGTGCCTACGACCCCAGGGTGGTGGAGGCCACGGGCATCACCATGATGGTCACCGCCCAGGGGGCGGACCACACCGCGGGGAATGCGCCCCGGCTGGAAACCCGGGCCATGAAGCCCGAGGAGGTCCTCGAGGCCAGCTACCAGGCCCAGGTGAACGCCGCCGCCAACGATAGCCTGGGGCTTTGCGTCTTCGGGGGGAGCGTCACCAACAAGCAGGTGGCCTTTATCGTGGAAAGCGTCAACGCCGCCTTGGGCACCCGCTTGAGCCCGGATTTCTGGCAGGTGCTTGGGGAAGGGGTCTTGCGTCTGGAGCACCGTTTCAACCACCAAGCGGGCTTTACCCACGAGGACGACCGCCTGCCCGCCTTCTTCTACGAGGAGCCGGTGCCCCCCAAGGGGTACACGGCCCGTTTCCGCCCGGAGGACCTCTCCCCCCTCTACGCCCGGCTTCACGGGGAGGGTTAGCCCGTGGGGGAAAAGCCCCTTTGGGAAGCCGCCTTCGCCGGGCTTTCCCCCCTGGCCTTCTACGGGGGGGTGGGCCTTTTGCTCGGGGCCTGGGCTTTCGGGGAGGCCCCGGGGTGGGTGTGGCTCTTCCTTTACCCCTGGTGGCGGCTTCGCCAGGGGTGGCGGGCCTCCCTTTACCCGGAGCGCCTCGTCCTAAAGCCCCCCTTGGGCCTGGCTCGGGCCGTGCCCTTGGAGCGGGTGGAAGGCGTGGAGGTGGGCTTTTGGCCTGCTGGGCCTTTGGCAAGGGGAAGAAGGGCCCTTTTCCTCCTCTTGGCCGATGGGGAAAGGCTTCCCTTACCCCTGCCCGAACCCGAGCCCCTGGCGGAGTACCTTAGAGTACTTCTAAAAGAGCGAACTTCAGGTAATGGGTCTCCGGGTGGTTGAGGAGGACGGGGTGGTCAAAGCCCTGGCCCCGCTTTTCCAAGACCCTTAGGGTGCGGTGAGCGTCCTGGGCTGCCTCCCGGAGCATTTCGTAAAAAAGGGGCTCGGTGAGGTGATGGCTGCAGCTTGCCGTGGCCAAGACCCCACCCTCCTTCAGGAGCTTGATGGCCCTCAGGTTCACCTCCTTGTAGGCCCGGTAGGCCCGTTCCACGTCCTTCTTGCCCTTGGCGAAGGCCGGGGGGTCCAGGACGATGAGGTCAAACCGCTCCCCCGCTTTTTCTAAGGTTCTCAAGTAGTCAAAGGCGTTGGCCTCCACCGTCTTGAGGTTCAGGCCGTTGAGGCGGGCGTTTTCCTCGGCTCGCTTCAGGGCCTCCGCGGAGCTGTCCACGCTGATCACCTCCTGGAAGCCCAAGGCCAGGTGCAGGCTGAAGCCCCCGGCGTAGCTGAAAACGTCCAAAGCCCGTTCCCCCTGGAAGCGCTCCATGAGGATGCGGTTTTCCCGCTGGTCCAGGTAGGCCCCGGTCTTCTGCCCTTCCAGGAGGTCCACCAGGTAGCGCACCTGCCCTTCCCGCACCATCACCCGCTCGGGCACCTGGCCCAGGAGGGGGCGGACGTAAAGGGGAAGGCCCTCTAGCTCCCGGCTCTTGGCGTCGTTTTTGGCCAGGACGCTCTTGACCAGGGGCCTAAGCCTTTCCGCCACCTGGGGCAGGAGGCCTTCCCAGGCGTGGGCCGTGGCCTGAAGCACGGCGTGGCCGGCATAGTAGTCCACCACGAGCCCGGGGAGGAAGTCCCCCTCGGCGTGGGCCAGGCGGAAGCCGCCTTCAGGCTCCCTTTCCAGATGGGGCAGGCGGCGGCGCAGGGCGGTTTCCAGGTTGTCCAAAAGGGCCTTCGCCGGGTCTTCCGCCGGGCGGAAGCGGTAGGCCCGCACCGTGAGGTCGCTTTGCGGGTTATAGAGGGCTAGGGCCAAGAAGCGCTTTCCCCAGTAGACGGGGTAAAGGCCCGGCGTGTCGGGCCCAGCGAGCACGTCGCGGCGGAAGACCCATAAGTGACGGGCGAGAAGTCGGGCGGCCCCGCGTTCGTTGACGAGAATCCTCACCGCTTCAGTATACTTAGGCGGGGTTGGTTGACGCTTGCCCCCGCGGCCGGTATCATGACCGGCGGGCGCACTTTGCGCATGTTTTCACATAAGGAGGGGCGATGGGAGGCCTGGGACTTATCAAGACCCTAGCGGAGAAGGAGAGGGAGCTCCTTGCCCGCCTCGAGGCCGCCAAGAAGGAGGCGGAAGACCTCCTTAAGCGGGCGGAGGTCGAGGCCAAGGCCCTTTTGGAGGAGGCGGAGGCCAAGGCCAAGGCCCTGGAGCAGGAATTCAAGGAAAAGGAGGCCCGGGAAACCGAAGCCCTCCTGGCCCAGTACCGCAAGCAGGCCGAGGCCGAGGCCCAGGCGGTGAAGGAAAAGGGTCTGGCCCGCCTGCCGGAGGCGGTGGCCCTAGTGCTCCAGGAGGTCTTGCCGTGATCGCCCCCATGGAGAAGCTGGTCCTAGCCGGACCTAAGGCCCGGGCCAAGGAGCTTCTCCATAGCCTGCAGCAGGCGGGGGTGGTGCACCTGGAAACCCTGCGGGTGGCGGAGCTTGCCGAGTACAAGCTCTCCCCCGAGGAGCGGGAGGAGCTAAGGCGCTGGGAGGGGGTGGCGGCGGGGGCCGAGCACGCCCTCACCCTCCTAGGCCAAGAGGTGGCCCCTTCCCGCCCCTTCCCGGAGGGCCTCGAGGCGGCGGAGAAGGCCCTCGCCCCCATCCAGGGCCACGCCGAGGGGCTTTCCCGGCAGAAACAGGAGCTGGAGGAGGAGCTTTCCTTGGCCCAGGCCTACCTGGAGCCCTTGGAAAGGCTCGCCGGTTTGGCCCAGGGCCTGGACCAAAGCCCCTTCTTCCGGGTGGTTCCCTTCCTCCTTACGGAAAAGGAGCTTCCCTTGGTGGAGGAGGCCTTGAAGAAGGCCTTGGAAGACCGCTTCTTCCTGGCCCATGAGCCCTACGCCAAGGGGCTCGCCGCCCTTTTGGTGGTGCACCGCCGGGACCTCGAGGCGGCCAAGGCGGCCTTGTCCCGGGCAGGGGTAGCGGAGCTGCGGCTTCCTGGGGCCTTGGGGGAGCTTCCCCTCTCCCAGGCGGCAAGGCGGCTCAAGGAGCGGGCGGAGGCGGCTCCCCGGGAGCTCTCCGAGGTGCGCCAGAGCCTGGCCAAGCTGGCTAAGGAGGCCACCTCCACCCTGCAAAGCCTCTGGACCCGGGCCAAGGACGAGGTAGCCCGGCTCAAGGCCCTGGAGGAGTTGGCCTCGGGTCGCTTTGGCTTCGCCCTCTTGGGCTACGTGCCCGTGAAGGCCAAGCCCAAGGTGGAGGAGGCCCTGGCCCGCCACAAGGAGGGTGTGGTCTACGCCTTCGAACCGGTGGACGAGCACCATGAGGCGGACCGCATTCCCGTGACCCTGGACAACCCCCCTTGGGTAAAGCCCTTTGAGCTTTTGGTGAGCTTCCTCAACACGCCCAAGTACGGCTCCCTTGACCCCACCCCCGTGGTCCCCATCTTCTTCCCCTTCTGGTTCGGGATGATCGTGGGGGACATCGGCTACGCCCTCCTCTTCCTCCTTCTTGGGCGCTGGCTTTCCGGCTTCGTCAAGCGGAATGAGCCCTTGGTCATCGACCTCTTCGCCCTTCGGCTCAAGCCCCAGGTGATCGGCAAGCTGGTCTACATCTTGAACTGGATGGTCTTCTGGACCGTCCTTTGGGGCGTGGTCTACGGGGAGTTCTTCGGCACCTTCTTGGAGCACCTGGGGGTCTTCGGCACCCCGGAGCACCCCGGCCTCATCCCCATCCTCATCCCCCGTATCGATACCGCCAAGACCGCCAATCTCCTCATCCTCCTCTCCGTGGCCTTTGGCGTGCTCATGGTCTTCTGGGGGCTCATCCTCCGCGCCTACCTGGGCTTCAAGCACCGCCACATGGCCCACTTCTGGGAAGGGGTGGGGTATCTGGGTGGGCTTGTGGGCATTCTGGCCCTGGCCGCCTCCTACCTGGGCAACCTGCAGGCGGGGTGGCTTACGGGCCTCATGTACGTGGGCTTTGGCGTCTTCCTCTTGGCCGTCCTCATGAGCCGCATCTGGCTCATGATCCCGGAGATCTTCACCCAGGCGGGGCACATCCTTTCCCACATCCGTATCTACGCCGTGGGGGCCGCGGGGGGCATCCTGGCGGGCCTCCTCACCGATGTGGGCTTTGCCCTGGCGGAGCGGATGGGCCTTGTGGGGGCGCTTTTGGGCATCGTGGTGGCGGGGGTGTTGCACCTCTTGATCCTCCTCCTCACCACCTTGGGGCACATGCTCCAGCCCATCCGTCTTATTTGGGTGGAGTTCTTCACCAAGTTCGGTTTCTACGAGGAGAACGGCAGGCCTTACCGGCCGTTCAAAAGCGTCCGCGAGACGCAGTAAAGGGAGGGAAAGAGATGAAGAAGCTTCTTGTTCTGGTTCTGGTGGCGGTGTTCGGCGCATTGGCTTTGGCGGCGGAGGAGGCGGCGGCCTCCGGGGGCTTGGACCGTGGCCTCATCGCTGTGGGCATGGGGCTTGCCGTGGGCCTAGCCGCCTTGGGCACGGGCGTGGCCCAGGCCCGCATCGGGGCCGCCGGCGTGGGGGCCATCGCCGAGGACCGGGGCAACTTCGGTACCGCCCTGATCTTCCTGCTCCTGCCCGAAACCCTGGTGATCTTCGGTCTCCTCATCGCCTTCATCCTGAACGGCAAGCTCTAAGGGGCTTCTTGGGCCCTGCCCCAAAGGGGGCAGGGCTTTTTCCCAAGGAGGGAAGATGTCTAAACTGGAAGCCATTTTGAGCCAGGAGGTGGAGGCGGAGATCCGCACCCTTCTGGAGGAGGCCAGGACCAAAGCCGAAGGCCTGCGCAAGGAGGCGGAGGCCAAGGCGGAGGCCCTTTTGGCCGCTAGGAAGCGGGCCCTCGAGGCCCAATACCAAGCCGCCCTGCGCCGAGCGGAAAGCGCCGGGGAGCTCCTGTTGGCCACCGCCCGCACCGAGGCGAAGGGCGAGGTGCTGGAGGCGGTGAAGGCCAAGGTGCGGGAGGCCTTGGCGGGCCTGCCGACAAAGCCCGAGTGGCCGGAGGTGCTCAGGAAACTTGCCCTGGAGGCGCTATCCGCCCTGCCCGAGCCCGTGGCCCTCGCCTCCCACCCGGAGAACCTGCCCCACCTGGAGCCCCTGGCCCGGGAGCGGGGCCTGGAGCTAAGGGCCGACCCCGCCTTGCGGCTTGGGGTGCGGGCCCTGGGGAAAGAGGGTAAAACCCAGGTGGAAAACACCCTGGAAGGCCGCCTGGAGCGGGCGTGGGACGCCCTTTCCGCCAAGGTGGCCGCAGTGCTTTGGGGCTAGGCCATGGCGGACGACTTCGCCTACCTAAACGCCCGGGTGCGGGCCAGGCGGCAAAGCCTCCTCAAGGAGAGCTTCTTCCAGGAGGCCTTGGACCTGGCCTACCCCGAGTTCCTCCGCCTCCTTTCCGAAAGCGTCTACGGGGCGGAGCTTGCCGGGCAGGGCCTGCCCGAGGTGGACCGGGCGGTGGGGCGCACCCTGGCCCGGCTGGTGGGGGACCTGCCGGGTCTGGTCACCGGGGAGGCAAGGGAGGCGGTGCGCCTCCTCCTCCTGCGCAACGACCTCACCAATCTGCAGGCCCTCCTGCGGGCCAAGGCCACGGGCCGCCCCTTTGAGGAGGTCCTCCTCCTGCCGGGCACGCTGAAGGAGGCCCTTTGGCGCCAGGCCTACGAGGCGCAGGATGTTCCCGGCATGGCCCAGGTCCTCTCCGTCCCCGGCCACCCCTTGGCCCGGGCCCTGCGGGCGGTGCTGCGGGAAACCCAGGACCTGGCCCGGGTGGAGGCCCTGTTGGCCAAGCGCTTTTACGAGGACGTGGCCAAGACCGCCAAGGCCCTCGAGGCGCCCTTCTTGCGGGACTACCTGGCCCTGGAGGTGGACGCCGAGAACCTGCGCACCGCCTTCAAGCTTCAGGGGCAGGGGGTATCCCCGGAGGGGCTTTTCATCCGGGGCGGGCGCTTCGTGGACCGGGTGCGCTTTTCTCGCCTTCTGGAGGGGGATTATGCCGTTTTGGACGAGCTTTCCGGCACGCCCTTCGCTCCCTTGGCCGGGGTGCTGGACCTGAAGGAGCTGGAGAAGCGCCTGAGGTGCGTCCTCCTCAAGGAGGCCAAGAAAGGGGCTTCCGACCCCTTGGGGGCGGGGCTCGTTCTGGCCTACGTGAAGGAGCGGGAGTGGGAGGCTATGCGGCTTAGGCTCTTGGCCCGGCGGGCCTACTTCGGCCTGCCCCGGGCCCAGGTGGAGGAGGAGGTGGCCTGCGCATGAGGATCGCCGTGATCGCCGACCCCGAGGCCGCTCAGGGCTTCCGGCTGGCGGGCCTCGAGGCGTACGCCGCCCAAAGCCCGGAGGAGGCCAGGGCCCTCTTGGAAAGGCTCGTGCAACAGGGGGCCTACGCCTTGGTGGCCGTGGACCAAGGCCTTTTGCCGGAACCGGAAAAGGCGGTGGAGCGCCTCATGCGGGGGAAGGACCTCCCGGTCCTCCTGCCCATGGCGGGCCTGAAGGAGGCGTTCCAGAACCCCGACGTGGAAGGCTACATGCGGGAGCTGGTGCGGCGCACCATCGGCTTTGACATCAAGTTGTAGGATGGAGGGAAGATGATCCAAGGCGTGATTGAGAAGATCGCGGGTCCGGCGGTGATCGCCAAGGGCATGCTCGGGGCCCGCATGTACGATATCTGCAAGGTGGGCAACGAGGGTCTGGTGGGGGAGATCATCCGCCTGGACGGGGACACCGCCTTCGTCCAGGTCTACGAGGACACCTCGGGCCTCAAGGTGGGGGAGCCCGTGGTTTCCACCGGGCTTCCCTTGGCGGTGGAGCTGGGCCCCGGGATGCTCAACGGCATCTACGACGGCATTCAGCGCCCCCTGGAGCGCATCCAGGAGAAGACGGGGATCTACATCACCCGGGGCGTGGTGGTCCACGCCCTGGACCGGGAAAAGAAGTGGGCCTGGACCCCTAGGGTCAAGCCCGGAGACGAGGTGAAGGGGGGCATGGTCCTGGGCACCGTGCCCGAGTTCAACTTCACCCACAAGATCCTGGTGCCCCCGGACGTGAAGGGCCGGGTGAAGGAGGTGAAGCCCGCCGGGGAGTACACCGTGGAGGAGCCGGTGGTGGTCCTGGAGGACGGCACCGAGCTCAAGATGTACCACACCTGGCCGGTGCGCCGGGCCCGCCCCGTGCAGCGGAAGCTAGACCCCAACACCCCCTTCCTCACGGGGATGCGCATCCTGGACGTCCTCTTCCCCGTGGCCATGGGGGGCACCGCCGCCATCCCCGGGCCCTTCGGTAGCGGGAAGACCGTGACCCAGCAGTCCCTAGCCAAGTGGTCCAACGCCGACGTGGTGGTCTACGTGGGGTGCGGGGAGCGGGGCAACGAGATGACCGACGTTTTGGTGGAGTTCCCCGAGCTCACCGACCCCAAGACGGGGGGTCCCCTCATGCACCGCACGGTGCTCATCGCCAACACCTCCAACATGCCCGTGGCCGCCCGCGAGGCGAGCATTTACGTGGGGGTGACCATCGCCGAGTACTTCCGCGACCAGGGCTTTTCTGTGGCCCTCATGGCCGACTCCACCAGCCGCTGGGCGGAGGCCTTGCGGGAGATCTCCAGCCGGTTGGAGGAGATGCCTGCGGAAGAGGGCTATCCCCCTTACCTGGCCGCCCGCTTGGCCGCCTTCTACGAACGCTCGGGTAAGGTGATCACCCTGGCGGGCGAGGAGGGGGCGGTGACCATCGTGGGGGCGGTTTCCCCGCCGGGCGGGGATATGTCCGAGCCCGTGACCCAGTCCACCCTGCGCATCGTGGGGGCCTTCTGGCGGTTGGACGCTTCCTTGGCCTTCCGCCGCCACTTCCCCGCCATCAACTGGAACGGCTCCTACTCCCTCTTCACCGGGGCCCTGGACCCCTGGTACCGGGAGAACGTGGCTCCCGACTACCCCGAGCTCCGCGACGCCATCTCCGAGCTCCTGCAGCGGGAGGCGGGGCTGCAGGAGATCGTCCAGCTGGTGGGGCCCGATGCCCTCCAGGACGCCGAGCGCCTGGTAATCGAGGTGGGGCGCATCATACGCGAGGACTTCCTGCAGCAAAATGCCTACCACGAGGTGGACGCCTACTGCTCCATGCGGAAGGCCTACGGCATCATGAGGATGATCCTCTCCTTCTACAAGGAGGCCGAGGCGGCCATCCGCCGGGGCGTGAGCATCGACGAGATCCTGGGGCTTCCCGTCATCGAGCGCATCGGCCGCGCCCGCTACGTGAGCGAGGAGGAGTTCCCCCGCTACTTTGAGGAAGCCATGAAGGAGATTGAAGGGGCCTTTAAGGCCCTGGCCTAGGGAGGGAAGATGGACCTCTTGAAAAAGGAGTACACCGGCGTCACCTATATCTCCGGGCCCTTGCTCTTCGTGGAGAACGCCAAGGACCTGGCCTACGGCGCCATCGTGGACATCAAGGACGGCTCGGGCCGGGTGCGGGGCGGGCAGGTGATCGAGGTTTCCGAGGAGTACGCCGTCATCCAGGTGTTCGAGGAAACCACGGGCCTGGACCTGGCCACCACCACGGTGAGCCTGGTGGAGGACGTGGCCCGGCTCGGGGTTTCCAAGGAGATGCTGGGCCGCCGCTTCAACGGCATCGGCAAGCCCATCGACGGCCTGCCCCCCATCACCCCGGAGAAGCGGCTTCCCATCGTGGGCCTTCCCCTGAACCCCGTGGCCCGCAGGAAGCCGGAGGAGTTCATCCAAACGGGGATTTCCACCATTGACGTGATGAACACCCTGGTGCGGGGGCAGAAGCTTCCCATCTTCTCCGGCTCGGGCCTTCCCGCCAACGAGATCGCCGCCCAGATCGCCCGCCAGGCCACGGTGCGCCCCGACCTCTCCGGGGAAGGGGAGAAGGAGGAACCCTTCGCCGTGGTCTTCGCCGCCATGGGCATCACCCAGCGGGAGCTCTCCTACTTCATCCAGGAGTTCGAGCGCACCGGGGCCCTGAGCCGCTCCGTCCTCTTCCTCAACAAGGCGGACGACCCCACCATCGAGCGCATCCTCACCCCCCGCATGGCCCTCACCGTGGCGGAGTACCTGGCCTTCGAGCACGATTACCACGTGCTGGTCATCCTCACGGACATGACCAACTACTGCGAGGCCCTGCGGGAAATCGGGGCGAGCCGGGAGGAGATCCCCGGGCGCCGCGGCTACCCCGGTTACATGTACACCGACCTGGCCACCATCTACGAGCGGGCCGGGGTGGTGGTGGGGAAGAAGGGGAGCGTGACCCAGATCCCCATCCTCTCCATGCCCGACGACGACCGGACCCACCCCATTCCCGACCTCACCGGCTACATCACCGAGGGGCAGATCCAGCTCTCCCGGGAACTCCACCGCAAGGGCATCTACCCGCCCATCGACCCCCTGCCCTCCCTCTCCCGGCTCATGAACAACGGGGTGGGCAAGGGCAAGACCCGGGAGGACCACAAGCAGGTGTCCGACCAGCTCTACTCCGCCTACGCCAACGGCGTGGACATCCGCAAGCTGGTGGCCATCATCGGCGAGGACGCCCTCACGGAGAACGACCGCCGCTACCTGCAGTTCGCCGACGCCTTTGAGAAGCACTTCATCAACCAAGGCCAGCAGAACCGCTCCATCGAGGAGAGCCTACAGATCGCCTGGGCTCTCCTCTCCATGCTTCCCCAGGGCGAGCTCAAGCGCATTTCCAAGGACCACATCGGCAAGTACTACGGGCAGAAGCTGGAAGAAATCTGGGGCGCTCCGCAGGCCCTGGACTAAGGAGGCGGCATGAGCCAGGTCAGCCCCACCCGGATGAACCTTCTGCAAAGGCGGGGGCAGCTCCGCCTGGCGCAGAAGGGGGTGGACCTTCTGAAGAAGAAGCGGGACGCCCTGGTGGCGGAGTTCTTCGGCCTGGTGCGGGAGGCCTTGGAGGCCAGGAAGGCCCTGAACCAGGCGGCCCAGGAGGCCTATTCCGCCCTCCTCCTGGCCCAGGCCTTTGACGGGCCCGAGAGCGTGGCCGCCGCTAGCCTCGGGGTTCCACCCCTGGAGGGGGTGGAGGCGGAGGTGGAAAACGTCTGGGGGAGCAAGGTGCCCAGGCTCAAGGCCACCTTCCCCGACAAGGCGGTGCTTTCCCCCGTGGGCACCCCCGCCTACACCCTCGAGGCCGCCCGCGCCTTCCGCCGCTACGCCGAGGCCCTGGTCCAGGTGGCCAACACGGAAACCCGTCTGAAGAAGATCGGCGAGGAGATCAAGAAGACCACGCGGCGGGTGAACGCCCTGGAGCAGGTGGTGATCCCCGGCATCCGCTCCCAGATCCGCTTCATCCAGCAGGTGCTGGAGCAACGGGAACGGGAGGACACCTTCCGCCTCAAGCGCATCAAGGGCAAGATCGAAGCCCGGGAGGCGGAGGCCGAGGGCGCCCGACCTAACCCTCAGCTGGAGATCGGGGCCGGCCTCTAGGCAAAGCAAAACCCCGGGGGGGCTTCCCCCGGGGTACTTTGCTTCTTACTCCGCCTTGGCCTCCTGAAGGAGGTGGAGGAGCACCGTCTGCAGGATGCCCCCGTTCCTGTAGTAGTCCACCTCCACGGGGGTGTCCAGGCGGGCGAGGGCCTGGAAGCGGACCTCGCTCCCATCCTCTTTGCGGGCCACGATCTCCACCAGCTTCCTGGGCTTGAGGTCCTCGAGGCCCAGGATATCGTAAACCTCGTACCCGGTGAGGCCCAGGGTTTCCCGGTTTTGCCCGGGGAGGAACTCCAAGGGCAGGACCCCCATCCCCACCAGGTTGGAGCGGTGGATCCGCTCAAAGCTTTCCGCCAGCACCGCCTTGATCCCGAGGAGGTAGGTGCCCTTGGCGGCCCAGTCGCGGCTGGAGCCGGTGCCGTACTCCTTCCCGGCGATGACCAAAAGGGGCGTGCCCTCCGCCTTGTAGCGCATGGCCACGTTGTACACGAAGTCCACATCCCCTTCGGGGAGCTTCTTGGCGTAGCCCCCCTCGATCCCGTCCAGCATGAGGTTCTTGATGCGGATGTTGGCGAAAGTGCCCCGCATCATCACCTCGTGGTTGCCGCGGCGGGCGCCGTAGGAGTTGAAGTCCTCGGGCTTCACCCCTTTGCTGATGAGGTACTGGCCGGCGGGGCTTTTCACCGGGATGGCCCCGGCGGGGGAGATGTGGTCCGTGGTCACGGAGTCGCCCAGGACCAGGAGGACCCGGGCCCCCCGGATATCCCCCACCTGCCCCTTCCCCAGCTCTTCGAAGAAGGGCGGGTTTTGGATGTAGGTGCTCTCGGGGTCCCAGCGGTAGAGCTCCCCCGTGGGGGCGGGGAGGGCTTGCCAGCGCTCGTCCCCTTCGAACACCCTGCTGTACTCCTTCTTGAAGAGCTCGGGGTCCAGGGTCTTCCGGATGGCCTCCTGGATTTCCTCCATGGAAGGCCAGATGTCCTTGAGGTAGACGGGTTTGCCGTTGGGGTCGTAGCCCAGGGGCTCCGTGGTGAAGTCGATGTCCATGCGCCCGGCCAGGGCGTAGGCCACCACCAGCATGGGGCTAGCCAGGTAGTTGGCCTTCACGTGGGGGTTAATGCGCCCTTCAAAGTTGCGGTTGCCGGAGAGGACGGCGGCCACCACCAGGTCCCCCTCCTCCACCGCCTTGGCGATGTCCTCCGGGAGGGGACCGGAGTTCCCGATGCAGGTGGTGCACCCGTAGCCCACCACGTGGAAGCGGAGGGCCTCGAGGAAGGGCAGAAGCCCGCTATTTTCCAGATAGTCCGTCACCACCTTGGAGCCGGGGGCCAAGGAGGTCTTGACCCAAGGCTTGGTGTCCAGCCCCGCCTCCACCGCCTTCTTGGCCAGAAGCCCCGCCCCCAGCATCACCGAAGGGTTGGAGGTGTTGGTGCAGCTCGTGATGGCGGCGATGACCACGGACCCGTGGGCGAGCTCAAACTCCTCGTCCTGCCGCTTGACCAGAACCCGCTTCCCCAGCTGGTCCTGGGAAAGGCCGAAGCCCCGCTCCTTCACCGGCTTGGTGAGGTGGGCCAGGAAGCTCCCCTTCACCTCCTTGAGGGGCACCCGGTCCTGGGGGCGCTTGGGGCCGGCCAAGGAGGGCTCCACCGTGGAGAGGTCCAGCTCCAGGTACTCGGAGTAGCGGATCCGCTCCTCGGCCTCGGGGGTGCGGAAGAGGCCCACCGCTCGGGTGTAGGCCTCCACCAGCTCGATGAGCGCCTCGGGGCGGCCGGTGAGGCGGAGGTAATTCAGGGTTTCCTCGTCCACGGGGAAGAAGCCCATGGTGGCCCCGTACTCGGGGGCCATGTTGGCGATGGTGGCCCGGTCCGCCAGGGGGAGCTTGGACACACCAGGACCGTAGAACTCCACGAACTTCCCCACCACCCCGTGCTTGCGCAGGATCTCGGTAATGGTGAGGACCAGGTCCGTGGCCGTGGCCCCTTCGGGAAGCTCCCCGTAGAGCTTGAAGCCCACCACCTTGGGGGCCAGCATGTAGTAGGGCTGCCCCAGCATCACCGCCTCGGCCTCGATGCCCCCCACCCCCCAGCCCAAGACGCCTAGGCCGTTCACCATGGTGGTGTGGCTGTCCGTGCCCACCAGGCTGTCGGGGAAGGCCAGGGTGAGGCCATCCCGCTTCTCCGTCATCACCACCTTGGCCAGGTACTCCAGGTTCACCTGGTGGACGATGCCCGTGCCCGGGGGCACCACCCGGAAGTTTTCCAAGGCCTCCTGGCCCCACTTGAGGAGGAGGTAGCGCTCCCGGTTGCGCTCGTACTCCTTCTCCACGTTGTAGAAGAAGGCGTAGGCGGTGCCGAAAGCGTCCACCTGCACCGAGTGGTCGATGACCAGGTCGGCGGGCACCACGGGGTTGATGCGCTTGGGGTCCCCGCCCCGCTTGGCCACGGCGTCCCGCATGGCCGCCAGGTCCACCACCGCCGGCACCCCGGTGAAGTCCTGGAGGATCACCCGGGCCAGCTTCAGGGGCACGTTGACCTCCCCGGGCTCGGGTTGCCAGCGGGCCAAGGCCTCTATGTCTTCCCGGGTCACCTGGTAGCCGTCCTCGTTCCGTAGGAGGCTTTCCAGCATCACCCGGATGGAGAAGGGCAGGCGGCTTACCTCCGCCACCCCCTGCCGCTCCAGTTCCGTGAGGTCGTGGTAGCCGTAAGTGCCGCTTCGGGTTGCTAGGGTCTTCAGGGTCTTGAAGCTATCCTTCATGTTGGCTCCTTTCCCTTCCCCCGAGGGGCCAAGGGTTAAGGCAAGGCGTGGATTGTGGGGGGAAGTGTTCCGAGGGGGGGCGCCCACCCCGGCTTTCCCCACTATAACACCTGCAAAAGGGGTGCGGCGTGGTCCAAGACGGCGTTGGCCTGGGCTTGGCGGGCGATCTTGAGGGTTTCCAAGAGCTCTTCCTGGGAAACCCCCAGCCGCTTGGCCCGGTGGGCCATGGCCTTCACGCACGGGGAAGCCCCCGTGGCCAGGGCGATGCCGAGGAGGATCAGGGTGCGGGTCTTCTCGTCCAGCGCCCCCTTTTCCGGCATGGCGAAGGTCCAGCTCCGCCCGTGTTCCAAAAGAAGCCCCGGGGCCTTTTCCGCCAGGAGGGGGATAGCCTCAGGGAGGCCCTCCCCTAGGTTTTCCCGCATGGCCTGTAGAACCTTCTCGTGGGTGCGTTCCATGCCCTCAGCGTAGGGCCTGGGGCGGGGGAGGGGTGTCCCACCCGAGGCTTTCCAGGAAGAGGAGGACCTCCTGGGCGATCTCTTGCCACAGGACTTCCCGGGGCCGGGTGGCGGGCCTGTCCCCCCGTTGGGCCCCGTAGGCGCCGAAGCCCGCATGGTTCAGCCCCTCCACGAAGACCACCCGGGCGCGCTTGGGAAGCTTCTTGGTCCGTTCCCGGGCCTCCTGGGGGGAGAGGAGGCCATCCTCCGTGCCGAAGAGGGCGAGGGTGGGGAGGTCTTCCCCGGAGAGGTCGGCCTCGGGGTAGCTGGCGAAGAGGAGCAGGGGAAGCTTCTCCCGGGCGGCCAGCTCCGCCGCCGCCACCCCGCCCAGGCTGTGTCCCCCCACCACCAGGGGGAGGCCCGGGTGGGCGGCCTTGGCCTCGAGGGCCCGCTCCTTGGCCAGGAGGGCGATCCCGGAAGGCACCTTGAGGAGGACCACCAGATACCCCGCCTGGGCCACGGGGGCGAGGACGGGAGCGTAGGCCAGGGGCTCCACCCGGGCCCCGGGGTAGAAGGCCAGGAGGGCCTTTGGGTTTTGGGGGGTGAGCTCCAGGCCGTACGGGGCTTCCTTCACCCCAAGGCCCGTGCGCGTGAGGGCCTCCCGCACCCAGGGCTCGGCCCTGAGGGGCCGCAGGAAGTAGAAGCTCAGGCCCACCACCCCCGCCGCTAGGAGGGTGGCGGCGAGGAGGAAGAGGAGGAGAAGGCGCTTCATGTCCATGGCCTACCTCAGAACGGGGGCTTTGGCCCGCCTCCCCTCAAAGGTGTAGAAGGCGGCGGGCACCACGAAGAGGGTGAGGAGGGTGGAGGAAAGGAGCCCGCCCAGGATGATCACCCCTAAGGGCTTGCGGTACTCCGCCCCTTCCCCGGTGCCCAGGAGGAGGGGAAGGCTGATGATGAGCACGGTGAGGGTGGTCATGAGGATGGGCCGAAGCCGGAGCCGGGCCGCTTCCACCAGGGCTTCCTTGAGGGGCATCTCCCGCATGCGCTTCACGGCGAAGTCCAGGAGGAGGATGGCGTTTTTGGTGACGAGACCGATGAGCATCACCACCCCCAAGACGCTGATCACGTCCAGGCCAGTGCCCAGGAGGTAGGTGAGCCAGAAGGCCCCCACCAGGGCCAGGGGCACGGGGAGGAGGAGGTACAAGGGGTAGCGCCAGGCGTTGAACTGGCTGGCGATGACCAGGTAGTTGAGGACCAGGGCCAGGAGGAAGGCCAAGGGAGCCAGGCGGGCAAGCTCCCCGGTGAAGCTCCCCAGGCCGGTGGCGGTGAGCTCCACCCCGTCCCCCAAAAGCCCTTTTTCCTTGAGCTCCTGGGTGAGTTCCTGCTGGATTTGGAAGCTCCCTGGGGCCTCGGGGCGGAGGTTGATGTTGATGCCGGCGGCGTAGGCCTGGTTGCGCCTTGAGATGAGGGTGGGCCCGGGCCGCTCCTGGAAGCTCCCCAGGCTGGAAAGGGGCAGGAAGGCCTGCAGGGCGGGGGCGTAGACGGGTAGGGAGAGGAGGTCGCTTTCCCCGCCTAGGCGCAAGGGGTCCATCTGCACCACGATGGGGAACTCCTCCCCGCCCCGGCGGGCCGTGGCCGCTTGGGTGCCCGAAAGGTAGAGGCGGAGGGTTTGGGCCACGTCCTGAGGGGTGAGGCCGGTGCCGGAAAGCCGCGCCGGGTCTGGGAGGAAGACCCGTTCCCGCTGGGTGGCCTCGAGGGTGCTCTTCACGTTCAGCACGTAGGGCTTTTGGGCGATGAGGTCCACGATGGCCTGGGCCCGGGCCTCCAGGAGGGCGCGGTCCGGGCTCACCAGGAAGAACTGGAGGTCGGCGTCCCCCGCCTCGGGGCCCGTCTGGGCCAGGACGCGGAGGTCGGCCCCGGGGAAGTCCCGAAGCCGGGCCTTCCCCTCCCGGTTGAAGACATCGGTGAGGGTAAAGATATCTTCCCGCTCGTGCTTGGGTTTGAGGACGATCTGAAGCTGTACCCGGGAAGCGTCCCCCACCTGAGCTCCCCCCGTGGCGCTTGCCCCCACGGTGGTCACCACCCGGGCCACGGCGGGGTGGGCGAGGAAGTAGGCCTCTAGGGCCCGCGCCGCCCGGTCGGAAACGGAAAGGGGGGTGTCCTTGGGCAAGAGGAGGGTGGCGGTGAGGACCCCGGTGTCGGAGCGGGGGGTGAAGTTGAAGGGGATGCGGGGTAGGAGGGGGAAGATGGAAAGGAAGGCCAAAGCGGCAAGCCCCAGGACCAGGCCGGGGCGGGCGAGGGCGCTCCTTAGGCCCCGGACGTAGGCCTGGGTGAGGCGCTCTAGCCCTGCCTCGGCGGCGGTGTGGAGCCCCCGGGCCGAGGCCCCAAAGAGGTCCAGGAGGAAGCGGCCCAGGTAGCGAATAAGGCCCAAGAGGGCAGGGTAGAGGGGAAGCAGGAGGAGAAACAGGGGGCCTTGGCGGAAGAGGAGGAGGGCGAAAAGCAGGCCCAGAAGGAGCCCCACCGCCCCCCGGTATCCCCGCCGGTAGGCCCAGGCGAGGTCCCTGGGAAGCTGCCCTAACGCCGCGAAGGCCTCCTTCAGGCTCGGGGGCTCGGGGTCGGGGAAGTAGGCCAGGCGCACGGTGAGGAAAAGGAGGGCTTCCAACCAGCTCACGGCGATGGCCGCTGCCATGCCCAGGCCGAACTGTTGGAAGATCTGGCCAATGATCCCGGGAAGGAAGCTGATGGGCAAGAAGACGGCCAGGAGGCTTAGGGTGGCCGCCGCCACCGCCACGCTCACCTCGCTCGCCCCCTTGAGCACCGCCTCCTTAAGGCCATAGCCCATCCTGCGGTAGCGGTCGATGTTTTCCGCCACCACGATGGAGTCGTCCACCACGATGCCCACCGCCACGGTGAGGGCGAGGAGGCTGATGAGGTTGTAGGTGAAGCCCAAGACCCCAAAGAGCAGGATGGCCCCCGACAGGGTGATGGGGATGGCCAGGATCACGGAAAAGACCGAGTTGAGCTTCCCCAGGAAGACGAGGACCACCAAGGACACGGCCAAGGCGGCCAAAAAGGCCTCCCGCACCGTGTCCTGTACCGCTGCCCGGATGAAGCGGGTGGTGTCCAGGGCCACCTCCGCCCGGTAGCCCTGGGGCAAGGAGGTTTCCTGGAGGGCCTCTTTTACCCCATCCGCCACGGCCACGGCGTTGGCGTCGGGGGTCTTTACCACCGCCAGGAGGACGGCGGGGCGGCCGTTCAGGCGGTTGAGGGTGGTGGGGGCGTCGCTTTCCTCGGCCACCCGGGCCACGTCCCGAACCCTTAGGCCCCGGTTTGCGTCCAGGAGCAGGTTCGCCACCTCTTCCGCCGTGGCGGGGGTGTTCCTTAGGGTGTAGACCAGGCGTTTTTCCCCTTCGGTGAGGCTTCCTAAGGGGAGGTTTAGGGCGGAGGTGGAGAGGGCCTGCACCACCTGGAGGGGAGAAACCCCAAGGGTCCCCAGGCGGTCTGGGTCCAGATAGACGCGGATGGCCCGTTTGGGGGCCCCGGTGAGGCGGATATCCGCCACCCCGGGCACCAGCTGGAGCTTGGGCTTGAGGGTGCGCTCGGCGTAGCGGAGGACCTGGGAGAGGTCTTCCCCGGGGGCCTCGAGGGCGATGTAGAGGATGGGGCTCGCCGAGGGGTCGAACTTCTGCACCACGGGGGCCGAGGCGTCCCGGGGAAGCTGCCCCCGGGCGGCCGCCACCTTCTGGCTCACCTCCACCGCCGCCCGGTCCACGTCCACCCCCTGCTGAAACTGGACGAAGACCAGGCTAAACCCCTCGGTGGAGCTGGAGCCGATGGTGTCCACCCCGCTTAGGGTGGAAAGGGCGTCCTCCAGGGGCTTGGAAACCTGCTCCGCCACCTCCTCCGGTCCGGCCCCGGGGTAAGAGGTGGAGACCGCCACCACCGGCACGCTGAAGCGGGGCAGGAGCTCTACCCCCAGGCCAAGCCCCAGAAGAAGCCCCACCAGCACAAGCCCCACGAAGATGGCGGTGGCGAAGACGAAGCGCTCCACGAAGAAGGCCACCAGGGGGTTTTCCCTCACGGCACCACCTCCACCGGGTCCCCGTCCCTTAGCCCTTCGGGCACGGGGTAGATGACCCTAGCCCCCTCGGGAAGGCCTTCCACCACCGCCTTTCCCCCTTCCTGGGCCAGGAGGCGTACAGGGCGCTGCCCGACCTTGTCCCCTTCCAGGAGGTAGACCACCGCCTCTCCCGCCTCGGCCCGCACCGCTCCCGCGGGGAGGAGGAGGCCCTCCGCCACCCTTTCCCGGTAGCGCGCCTCCGCCGGCCCGGGGAGGAGGGGGGAGAGGGGCTTGAGCACCACCTCCACGAGTCGGGTCTGGCCAGGAAGGTCCGTCTTGCGCAGGAGTCTAGCCTCCGCCACCTTGCCGTTTTGCCTGAGGGTGAAGAGGGTTTCCGGGGTGAGGGCCTGGGCTTTTTCTGGGGGGAGGTAGAGCTTGGCCAGGAGCCGGTCTGTGGTGGCCAGGCGGAAGGCCCGGCTTCCCGTGCCCACAAACTCGCCTTCCTTCACGAAGACCTCCACCACCTCCCCGGGGAAGGGGGCCCGGACCACGCTTTCCCTAAGGTTTCGCTCCGCCTGGCGCACCTGGAGCCGGGCCGCCTCCACCTGGAGCTCCAAGAGGCGGATGTCCTCGGCCCTATCCAGACGGGAAAGGGCCTCCTTGGCGTTTTCGTAGGCGCTTTGGGCCTGGTGGAGGTTGGCCTCCAAGGCCTTGAGGTCCAAGGGGGCGAGGGCGCCCGCTTCCAGGAGGGCCTTGCCTTCCTCGTAGCGCCGCCTCGCCGCCTGGAACTGGGCCTCCGCCGCCTGGAGCTGGGCCAAGAGGGCGAGGCGGTTGCCCTGAAGCTGGTTTCGCGCCCGCTCCAGGTTGGCCTCCGCCTGCTTGAGGTTAAGCCTCGCCGC
Organism: Thermus sp. LT1-2-5; assembly: GCF_040363165.1. Lineage (NCBI taxonomy): Bacteria > Thermotogati > Deinococcota > Deinococci > Thermales > Thermaceae > Thermus > Thermus javaensis. The sequence goes on from NZ_BSRG01000001.1 coordinate 62,697, forward strand.
CTCCAGGGCCTCTTGAAAGGGCGCCGGGTCCAAGAAGACCACCCCTTCCCCGGCCCCCACCCGGCTTCCCGCCGGCAGGGTGCGCACCACCCGTCCTGAGGCCCCGGCGGCCACCAGGCTGTCCCTTTCCGCCTGCAAGGTGGCGGAGACCCTGTTTTCCCGCTCCAGAACCCCCCGCTGGGCTGCCACCACCCGCACCTCTACCTTTAGAGGGCCTTGCGCCTCGGGCTTGGGGGCCTCGGCCTTTTTGGGCGCGCAGGCGGCGAGGAGTAGGGGAAGGAGAAGAAGCCAAGGGCGCTTCATGTTCACCTCGAGGCCAGAAGGCCGTAGTAGGCCTTCAAGTAGGCGTGCTTGGCCTGTTCTAGGGAAAGCCCGGCCTGGAGGAGGGCGAGCTCCTGCTGCAGGAGGCCCAGGCGGCTGGTGAGCCCCGCCTGGAAGCGCCTTTCCTCCGCCTGGTAGCGCTCCTTGGCCGCCCTATACGCCTCCTCCGCCGCCTTCACCCCTTGGAGGAGGGGGGCGAGCTGGGCGAAGCGGGCCTCTAGGCCCACCCGGAGGGAGCGCTCTAAGTTCTTGAGGTTTTCCTCCAGGGTCTTGGCCTGGTCCTCCAGGGCCTCGAGGTCCTTCCTGGGGGCGAAGCTCTCGTCCAAAAGCCCCCGCTGGAAGCGGAGGAGTTCCAGGGACTGCCTTAGGTTGAGGAGGTCGGCGTGGGCCTGGAGGAGGGTTTCCACCAGGGCCTCCTCGGGCAGGGGGGGTAGCGCCTCCACCGCCTCCGGCTTCCAGGGGCCCACCAGGTTGGCCAGGGCGGCCAGGGCGCTTTCCTCCCCCCGCTTGGCCGCTTCCAGGTTCTTGCGGGCCTCCAGGACCCGGTTTTGCGCCTCGAGGAGGTCCAGGCTGGTGGCCCCACCCCCTTTGAGGCGCACCTCCGCTGCCTTAAGCCCAAGCTCGGCGATCTCTAGGGCCTTGGCCGCCAGGGCCACCTGGAGGCTCGCCTCCCGGGCCTGGACGTAGGCGGACACGATGTCGCTTTCCGCCTGGGCCAAGGCCCGTTCCAGCCGGGCCTTGGCCAGGGCCTCCGCCTGGCGGGCCTGGAGCTCCGCCAAGGGGGTGCGCAAGGGGTCTTGCAGGGTGCGGGCCAGGTCTTTTTGCCGCATCTCGTACTCCAATCGGGCGGTGACCACCGCCGCCACCTCCGGGGCCTTCTTCAGGGCCTCGGGGAGGGGCTGTGCCAGGACGGGAGCCAGAAGGGCCAAGATCCATAGAAACTTCTTCATTGCGCTACCTCCGGAAGGATTTCGCCGTAGAACTGGTAAAGCTCCATAAGCCGGTTTCTCAATGTGTTTTCCGCCTGCACCATGCCAAGTTCCGCCTGCAATAGGGTAAGCTCCGCCTGCTTGACCCCCAAGGGGCTTTCCAGGCCCAGAGCTAGGCGCGTTTCCGCCTCCTCTAAGGCCCTTTTGGCCGCATCCTGGCGCAGGCGGGCCAGGGCGAGGCTGGCCTCGGCGCTCTTCAAGGCGTTTTCCAAGCGGGCCTTTTCCAGGTTGGCTTGGACCTCCGCCGCCTTGTAGGCCTCCTCCGCCCCCCGCACCTGGGCCTTGGCCGCCTCATAGGCGGCGAAGAGGCCGGGGGAGAGGGTGAGGGAAAGGGAAAGCCTAAGCTCCTCCGTGGTCCGGTACTGGCCGGTGCCCGGGAGGGTGGTGGGGGGCTTGGCGGGGTCTTGCCGGGTGTAGCTAAGCGTGGGGCGGAGGTCTTTGCTGGAGAGGCTTAAGGAAAGGGTGTCGTTCCCCGAAGGGTAAAGGAAGAGGCTTCCCTGGAGGGTGGGAAGGAGGTTGCGCCAGGCGGCCCCTTCGCCGATCCGCGCCTCGGCCAGGTCGAGCCGGGCCTCCTCGAGGCTCAAGGGGGTGGTGCCATGGGGAGGGGGGATCTCCGGTAAGGGGGCTTCCAGGTCCACCAGCCCTTCCGCCGCCTGCTGGGCGAGCTTTAGGCCAAGCTGCGCATCCGCCAAGCGGTTTTGCGCCTCTTGTAGGGCGAGTTCCGCCTCCCTCAGGTCCTTGGGGTTCGCCTGCCGCTTCCGGGCCGCCTCGAGGGCGAGGGCGGCGATTTCCACGCCTTTTTCAGCGAGCGCTACTCCCAAGCGGGCCTCGCGGTAGCGGCCGTGGGCGGCCACCGCCTGGGCCTGGAGGGCGGCGAGGGTCTTGCGGTAGGCGAGCTCCGCCCGCCTCAGGCCAATCCTGGCCCGCTCTATCCCGTCGGCGCCCTCGCCGAAGGGGAAGGGGGTGAGGACCAGGGCTAGGGTGAGGGCCTTGCCGTCCTCGGGGAGGCTTGCGCAAAGGCTGGGCGGCGTGCACTCGTAGCCGAAGCGGCCGTAGTTCCCTTGGAGGTTGACCGCCACGGGAGAGGCCTGGGCCTCCCAGGCCTTGGCTGCCGCCACCAGGTAGGCCTCCGCTTGCCGCTTTAGGGGATGGTCCTTCAGGGGCGCAAAAGCCCCTTGGGCCCAGGCGGGGACGAGGAGGAGAACGAGGGCCAGGTGCCTAGCCACGTTCCACCTCCGTGAGCTTGGTCAACAGGGCGCGGAAGGCGAAAAGTTCTTCCTCGCTAAGCCGGGCCAAGGTCTGGCCGAACACGTGGAGCCAGGCCTCCTTGAGCCGTAGGGCCACCGCCTCTCCTTCCGGGGTGAGCTCCAGCTGGACCCGCCTCCGGTCCAGGGGGTCGGGATGGCGCCGGAGGAGGCCCGTGTCCTCCAAGGAGGCGAGGAGGTGGGAAACCTGGGAGGGAAGGATTTCCAGGTGTTCCGCCAGGCGCGAGGGGAGGCGCACCCCTTCCTTCACCAAGCGGAGCACCTCCGCCTGGAGAAGGGAAAGGCCTTCCTGGGCGAAGACTTCCTTGGCCCGGGAGAAGAGGAGGCGCATCAGGGCGTAGCCCAGTTGGGAAAGCTCCTCTACCAGGGATGCCGGGGGACCATTCATACGCTTCAACTATATAAGGTCATCAATTAAAAAGGGCAAGCGGGGCCACACTCCCCCATGGTGTACAATGGACCAAGGTGATATGGACAGACCTCCCAGTCGGTGGCTCTTCTTCCTTCCCTTCGGTTCGCTAGCCCTGGCCCAGTCCCAAGCCCCAAGCCCCGGGGACCTTTTTCTTTTGGTCCTCTTCCTAGGCCTTTCCGCCTTTTTCTCCGCCAGCGAAACCGCCTTCACCACCCTTTACCCTTGGAAACTCAAGGAGCTGGCGGAGGCGAAAAATGGCCCCTTTACCCTCCTTTCCCGCGACATCACCCGCTTCCTCACCACCATTTTGGTGGGCAACAACCTGGTGAACATCGCCGCCACCGCCTTGGTGACGGACCTGGCCACCCGGGCCTTCGGTTCCTTGGGGGTGGGGCTTGCCACCGGGGTCATGACCTTCCTGGTCCTCTTCTTCGGCGAGATCACCCCCAAGTCCATCGCCGTGCACCACGCTGAAGCCCTGGCCCGGGTGGCGGCCTGGCCCATTTACCTCTTGTCCGTGCTCTTCTACCCCCTGGGACGGTTTTTCAGCTGGGTTTCGGGGGGGGTCTTGCGGCTTCTGGGCCTCGAGCCCCGGGACACCCCCTTGGTGTCGGAGGAGGAGCTTCGCCTCATCCTGGCGGGGGCGGAGGAGTCGGGGACCATCGAGGCCCAGGAGGAGGAGATGATCCACTCCATCCTGGAGCTGGAGGAAACCCCGGTGCGGGAGATCATGACCCCCCGGGTGGAGATGGTGGCCATCGAGGCCGAGGCCACCTTGGAAGACCTCCTCCACCTCTTTCGCGAGCACCGCTATAGCCGCGTCCCCGTGTACCGGGAGAGCGTGGACCACATCGTGGGGGTGGCCTACGCCAAGGACCTTTTGGACTACTACTGCGAGGAGGACCTGAAGGGAAGGACCGTGGCCTCCATTGCCCACCCTCCCTACTTTGTCCCCGAGAACATGGACGCTTGGACCCTCCTCAAGGAGCTCCGCCGCCGCAAGGTGCATCTGGCCATCGTGGTGGACGAGTTCGGGGGCACCGCGGGGCTCGTCACCCTGGAGGACGTGATGGAGGAGATCGTGGGGGAGATCTACGACGAGACGGACGAGCCGGAGGACGCCTCCATCCGCCGCCTGCCCGATGGCGCCTATTCCATCCAGGCCCAGACCCCCGTGGACGAGGTTTCCGAGGCCTTGGGGGTGGAGCTCCCCGAAGGGGAATACGACACGCTTTCCGGCTTCCTCTACGAGCTCTTTGGCCGCATCCCCGGGGTGGGGGAGAGCGTGGAATGGCAAGGCTTCCGCTTTGTGGTGGAAAGCGCCGACCAAAGGCGCATCGAGCGGGTGCGGGTGGAGAGGCTGGTGGAGCATGGAGAGGGTTAGACGGCTTCTGGAAGCCCATGTGGCCCGGGCCTACGCCCCCTACTCGGGGTTTCCCGTGGTGGCCTTGGTGGAGGCGGAGGGGGAGTTCTTTCTTGGAGTGAACGTGGAAAACGCCTCCTTTCCCCTTTCCCAGTGCGCGGAGCGCAACGCCGTGGCCGCCATGGTCTTGGCGGGAAAGCGCCGCCTTGACCGGGTGCACGTCTATAGCCCCAAGGGCCCCATTCCCCCTTGCGGCGGGTGCCGCCAGGTGCTCCTGGAGTTCGGCACCCCAGACACCCCTGTCCTCCTCCACGGCCCCGAGGGGTACGTGGAAAAGACCCTGGGGGAGCTTCTCCCCTGGGCCTTCCGGCTTTAGAGGGAGAGGACCAGGGTGGTCTGGAGGAAACCGGGCACCTTAAGGGTGAGCTCCAACCGCCCCGTGCCCCGGTCCAACCCCGGGCGGAAGCCCACCACCTGAAGCCGCCCCTCGCCTCGGGCGGGAAGGTCCGCCTCCACCCTAAGGCTTTGTCCCAGGAGGAGGAGCCGCCCTTCCACCCGGAGGGGCAGGGGGTTGGGGTTTTCCAAAAAGAGGTTCACCCCCGCCCGGCGCACCCTCACAGGCTCCAGGGGGAAGGCGAGGCGGGTCTGGAAGAAGGTGAGGCGTTGCCCTAAGATACTCCCCTCCAGGGCCACCTCCACCCCCTCCCGGGAAAGGAGGGCCCGCCCCGCGGCCAGGGCCTGGCTCGGGGTGAGGCGCACCTGAAGGCGCTCCGCCTTCTGCCCGGGGGGAAGGGTGAGGTCCAGGGGTATGGCCACCTCCCCCACCCGAAGCCGGGTGCCAAAGGCGGCTAGGGGCAGGGGGAAGGGGTTGGGGTTGTGGAAGGCTACCTGGAGGCCCAAGACCAAGGTGGGCTCGAGGCCAGGCTCCAGGCCCAAGAGCTCCGCCCCCAGGAGACGGGCCTCAGGGGGAAGGGGCCTGGGGGCGCAGGCGGCAAGGAGGAGGACCAGGGCCAAGAAGCGGTTCAAAGGAGCCATCCCTCCTCCTTAAGCGCCTCCAAAACGGGGAGGAGGCTTCCCCATAAGGGGCTTTCCGCCGGGTAAGGGGGCCTGGGGTAGCCTGCGGGGAGGCCCAGGTGCCGTAGGGCCTGCTTGAGGAGGGGAACCCCCCCTTTGGCGAGGAGGTCTCCCAGGGGGAAGAGCCGTTTCTGCAAGGCCTCCGCCTCGGCAAGCCGCCCCGCCCGGAAGTGGGCCAAAAGCGCCCGGTAGGCCCTGGGGGCCAGGTTGGCCGCGGCCAGGATGCCCCCTTCCGCCCCCAGGGCCAAGGCGCCCAAAAAGGTGGGGGCGTGCCCGGTGAAGGCGCGGAAGCCCCTGAGCCGCGCCTGGTAGAAGGCGAAGCGGGCGAGGTCGCCGCTGGAGTCCTTGATGCCTTGGACACCGGGGTGCTGGGCCAAAGCCTCCACCGCGCTCAGGGAGAGGTCCACCTTGGTGTTTTGGGGCACGTGGTAAAGGAACAGGGGCATCCGCTCCGCCAGGGCCTCGTAGTAGCGCAGGAGGCCTTCCCCGAGGCTTGCGTGGTAGTAGCGGGGCGGGGTGACCAAAAGGGCCATGGCCCCTGCCTCCTGGGCCTCGGCCAGCGCCCGTTCCGCCTGGGGCAGGGTTTCCTCCATGAGGCCCACCAGGAAGGGCTTCTTGGGGCTTATGGCCTTTAGCCCTTGGGCGCGCTCCTCCGGGGTGAGGAGGACCCCTTCCCCGTTGGAGCCGTAGATCAAAAGCCCGTCCACCAGGGGTTCCAGGGCTTCGGCCAGGGCGCGGAAGGCTTCGGGGTCTAGCCTTCCCTTTCGGTCAAAGGGGGTGGGAATGGGGGGCAGGATCACGCTACGACCTCCTCAGGCTAAAGCCTACCCCCAAAAGGTGCAGGGCGTAGGCCAGGAGGAGAAGCCCAGGGCCTTCCCCCTGGAGGAGGCGGAGGAGGCCCCAAGCGGCGAGGAGGAGGAGGAAGACGCCAAGCCCCGCGGCGAAGCCCGTGCTCCCGGGCACGAAAAGGCGCACCGCCAGGGCGTAGGCGGGGGGTATGCGCCCCTGGCGTCGGGGGAGGAGGAAGGCGAGGAGGTGGTAGAGGAGGAGGAGCGCATAGCCCAGGAAGGCCCAGGGCTTGAGCCTCTCGGCCAAGGGGAGGGGAAGGGCGAGGAAGGTGCGCCAGGGGTCTTCCAGGAAGCGGCCAGACTCCACCCGGAGGAGGGCCAAGTACAGGGTGCGGGCGCTGGGCCCCGCCTCCCTCGCACCCCAGAGGTCCGTTCCCAGGCCCAAAGCGGTGCGGATGGGCCCCTCCAGGGGGGCCTTGCGGTACGCCTCCGCCAGGGCCTCCTCCTTGCCCGTGAGGGCCAGGGCGAAGGGGAGGTCGCTTTCCCCCAGGAGCGTTTGCGCCTCCTTAGGCGCTTCTGGGAGAAGGGCGTAGCCCAGTAGGGCCTTGGTTTCGGGGGTGGGGGGGAGGGAGCGGAGCCAGTCCTGGGCGGCCTGGGTGCGCAGGGTGCCCCGGTCCAAGGGTGGGGTGAAGAGGCGCGCCCGGGCCCCTTGGTCCAGGCCATAGAGGAGCCAGGAGGCTCCCAGAAGGAGCAGGAGGAGGAGGGCGAGAAGCCTTTCCCCAAAGCTGGCGTAGGCCAGGGAGAGGTGTCTCAGGCGTAGCAGGGGATGGCGCAGGAAGCCGGCCCAAAACCCCCCAAGGGCCCGGAGGTCCTGAAGCTGGGGGGGGAGGTAGAAGAGGACGAGGTAGGCGAGGAGGGCCAGGTAGGCCAGGGCGAGGACCCAAAGGGCCTCGGGAAGCCCCTCTAGGCTTGGGGGAAGCCAACCCTTTAAGACCGCCACCGCCTCCCTTAGGCGCAGGGCCTGGGCGGGAAGGCCTTGGGCCTCGAGGGCCTCCGCTTGTTCCTGGAAGAACGCCAGGGAGCCTGGGAAGAGGGGGCTCGTGCGGAGGAGGGTTTCCGTGAGGAGGCGGGCCTTTTCCGGCTCCTTGCCCGAGAGGTCCCTTGCCGTCTCCGCCAGGGCCAGGACGGGGGCGAAGGCGAAGGGAAGCTCGGGGCGGTGGCCCCGGGCCAAGAGGTCCTGGCGGTAGGCCTCGAGGTCCTCGGGGCTTAGGCTTTTGGGGTCCAGGGCCCAGTAGGCGAAGTAGGGCCAGGGTTTTGGCGGGTTGAGGGCCTCTAGAAGGGGCCTAAGCGCCTGGAGGTCCTCCGCCGTTCCCTCAAAGGGGCGGGGCGGGAAGGGGATGGGAAGCACCTGCTCCCCCTCTAAAAGGGCCTCGGGGCCCGGCCTCAGGGCCACCACCTTGGCGGGGGCGAAGTGGAAGCGGGCCTCGCCGGTAAGGCTCAGCTCTAGGACCAAAAGCCCCTGGGCTATATAGACCCGCTCCCCTTGGACCAAGGGCCCCACCCAGGGCCCCTTGGGTAAGGGAAATAGGCCCGAGGGAAGGAGGAGGCCCTCCTCGGTGAGGGTGGGGGTCTGGCCCAAGGCCACGAAGCGCCCCTCCAGAACCCCCGAGGGCAGGGAAAGCCGCACCCGGTACTCCCCCGGGGCCTCGGGGGTGAAGGAAAGGCGGAAGCCCCCCCCTTCCGGGGCCACCTCCAGGGTCTTGAGGCCCGTGGGGCCTTCCACCACCAGGGGGTAGCGGCCCTCGGGCAGGTCGCGGCCCTCCAGGGTGAGGGGGATGCCCGCCTTGGCCTCCGGGGGAACGAGGAGGCTTTGGGCCAAGGCCCAAGGAAGCAGGGCCAAAGCGGCTAGCCAGCGGCGCATGGCGTTATTCTACAGGTATGGGTCTTTTGGACATGATCGGCCCGGTGATGGTGGGGCCCTCCTCCAGCCACACCGCCGGGGCCTGCCGCCTGGCCCTCCTCGCCCGCCACCTCCTGGGGGAAAAGCCCAAGCGGGTGGAGTTCGGCCTCCACGGCTCCTTCGCCAAGACGGGGAAGGGCCACGGCACCCACCTAGCCCTGGCCGCCGGGGTTCTGGGCCTGAGGCCAGACGACGAGCGCCTAAAGGAAAGCCTGGCCCTGGCGGCGCAGGAGGGGGTGGAGGTGATGTTCCGGGAGGTGGAGCTTGGGGACGTCCACTCCAACACCGTGCGCATGGTCCTGGAGGGGGAGAGGGAGCGGCTCGTGGTCACGGGAAGCTCCCTGGGCGGGGGGCTTGTGCGCATCTTTGACCTGGATGGGTTTGAGGTGCGCATCACGGGGAGCGCCCCCACCCTGGTGATCCGCAACGTGGACACCCCGGGGGTGGTGGCCCGGGTGGCCCGGATCTTAGCCGACGACGAGGTGAACATCGCCCACCTCACCGTGAGCCGCAAGAAGCGGGGCGGGGAGGCCATGATGAGCCTGGAGATGGACCGTCCCCTCTCGGAAAAGCCCCTGGAGTATTTGGCCTACCTTTCCTACATCCTGTGGGTGCGACAGATCCCCCCGGTGATGGACTAGGCGCGGCCAAGCTCCAGGCGAAGGCCGGCGCCCCCTAAGGGGCTCGGCGTGGCGGTGAGCCTTCCCCCGTGGGCTTCCGCCACCTTCTGGGCCGTGTAGAGGCCGAGGCCGGCGCTTCCCCGCCTGCCCGGGCCTTGGCGGAAGGGCTGGGCCAGGGCCTCGAGGGGAAGGGGAAGCCCAGGGCCGTCGTCCTCCACGGCGATGGCACCCTCCTCCACCCGGACCCGCACCTCCTTCTTGGCGTGGCGGAGGGCGTTTTCCAGGAGGTTGGCCAGGGCCCGTTCCACAAGAAGCCGTTCCCCCCGCCCAAGCCCTGCGCCCTCCAGGGAAAGCCGGAGGCCCCGGCCCTTGGCCTCCTCCTGGTAGCGGAGGAGGAGGTCCTCCGCCAGGGCCCTCAGGTTCAGGGTTTCCGGCTGGGGGGGGCGGGCCTCGAGGCGGGTGAGGGCGAGGAGGTTTTCCACCAGACGGAAGGCGCGGGAAAGCTCCTCCCGTAGGTTTTTAAGCAGGACGAGTCGCTTTTCCCTGCCCAAATCGTCCGCCCTCTCCAGATACTCCAGGGCGCGGATGGCGGAGATCAAGGGCGTCTTCAGGTCATGGGCCAAGGCGGCGTAGAAGGCTTCCCGGGCTTCCAGGAGCTCGCTTAAGCGCTTCAGAAGCTCTTCGAACCGCGCCCGGAGCAAGGCGATCTCCGCCGGCGGGGGTTCCTTGGGGGCGGGAAGGCGGAGCCGGAGCTCCCCTTTTAGGGAGAGGTAAGTGAGGGCCCGGGTGAGCTCCTCCAAGGGCCTAAGGAGCCCTCGGGCCAGAAAGTAGCCCACCCCGGCGGATATCCCGGCCAAAAAGAGGAGCCAAAGGAGGAGGGGAAGCCAAGGCCCCTCCCCCAAAAGACCCAGGGTCAGGGCCAGGACCAGGTTGGGCAGGAAGGCCAGAAGACCGATGACCAGGGCGAGCCTAGCCCTAAGGCTCATCCTTCCCCGCCGAGAGCACCGCCAAGAAGGCTTCTTGCGGAACCTCCACCTTGCCGATGGCCTTGAGGCGCTTCTTCCCCTCCTTTTGCTTTTCCAGGAGCTTCTTCTTCCGGGTCACGTCCCCGCCGTAGCACTTGGCCAAGACGTCTTTTCGGAGGGCCTTAACCGTGGCCCGGGCGATGATCTTGCCCCCAATGGCCGCCTGGATGGGCACCTCAAAGAGCTGGCGCGGGATGACCTCGGCCAGCTTGTCCACGATGGCCCGGGCCATGCCGTAGGCCTTTTCCCGGTGGGCGATGAAGGTGAGGGCGTCCACCACCTCCCCGTGGACCAGCACGTTCACCTTGACCAGGTCCCCCGGTTGGTAGCCCGCCTGCTCGTAGTCCATGGAGGCGTAGCCCCGGGAGAGGCTCTTCAGGCGGTCGTGGAAGTCATAGAGGATCTCGGCGAAGGGGGCCTCGTAGATGAGCTCCACCCGTTTTTGCGCCCCTGGGAGGTAGTTCATGCTCTGGAGGCGGCCCCGCTTTTCCTGCACCAGCTGCATGATGCTCCCCACGTACTCCTCGGGGGTGTAGAGGGTGAGCTTGACGTAGGGTTCCAGGATTTCCTCGATCTTGGTGGGGTCGGGGAGGTCGGCGGGGTTGTGGATCTCCACTTCCTCCCCGCTCTTAAGCCGCACCTTGTAGACCACGCTGGGGGCGGTGGCGATGAGTTCCAGGCCGAATTCCCGCTCAAGCCGCTCTTGCACGATTTCGGCGTGGAGGAGACCCAAGAAGCCGCAGCGGAAGCCGAAGCCCAAGGCGGTGGAGGTTTCCGGCTCGAAGGAGAGGGCGGCGTCGTTCAGCTTGAGCTTTTCCAGGGCGTCCCGGAGCTTGTTGTAGTCCCCTGAGTCCACGGGGTAAAGCCCGGCGAAGACCACGGGCTTGGCGGGGCGGAACCCGGGGTAGGGGGCGGGGGTGGGGTTGTGGGCCAGGGTGATGGTGTCCCCCACCTGGACGTCGTGGATGTCGCGGATGGCGGCGGTGAGCCAGCCCACCTCCCCCACGGAGAGGCTTTCCGTGGGCACCAGGCCCTGGGGGGTGAAGACGCCTACCTTGTCCACGGTGAACTCCTTGCCGGTGGAGAAGATGCGGATCCTGTCCCCAGGGCGCACCGTGCCCTCGAAGATGCGCAGGTAGGGGATGACGCCCTGATAGGCGTCGTAGAGGGAATCGAAGATGAGGGCCTTGAGGGGGGCCTCGGGGTCCCCGTGGGGTGGGGGGATGCGCTGCACGATGGCCTCGAGGATCTCCTCCACCCCCTCCCCCGTCTTGCCGGAGGCGAAGATGGCCTCGTCCGCAGGGATGCCCAAGACCTCCTCCACCTCGAGGGCCACCTCTAGGGGCCGGGCGTTGGGCAGGTCGATCTTGTTGATGACCGGGAGGATCGCGTGGTTATGCTCCAGGGCCAGGTAGAAGTTGGCGATGGTCTGGGCCTCCACCCCCTGGCTTGCGTCCACCACCAGAAGCACCCCTTCCACCGCGGCCAAGGCCCGGGACACCTCGTAGGTGAAGTCCACGTGCCCCGGGGTGTCGATGAGGTGGAAGGTGTAGGTGTTCCCGTCCTTGGCTCGGTAGTTTACCCGCACCGCGCTGGCCTTGATGGTGATGCCTCGCTCCCGCTCTAGCTCCAGGGAGTCCAGGAACTGCTCCCGCATCTCCCGCTCGCTCACGGCGTGGGTCATCTGCAGGATGCGGTCGGCCAGGGTGGACTTCCCGTGGTCCACGTGGGCGATGATGGAGAAGTTGCGGATGCGGCTTACCATCCTTTCCATCCTCCGGGGTAGAGGAGGTGAAGTCAAGCGAGGCGCAAAAGCCGGGGTCCTGGTAAGATAAAACTCGGCGTCTGCACGCCTTAGGAGCGCTATGTCCCAGGTTGTGCCTGTAGAAATCACTGAGGAACTCAAGCAGAGTTTCATCAACTACGCCATGTCCGTCATCGTGGACCGGGCCCTGCCTGACGTGCGGGACGGGCTCAAGCCGGTCCAGCGGCGGATCCTCTTCGGCGCCTACCAGGAAGGGGTCTTGCCCACCCGCAAGCACGTGAAAAGCGCCAAGATCGTGGGCGAGGTCATGGGCAAATACCACCCCCACGGGGACGCCGCCATCTACGACGCCCTGGTGCGCCTGGCCCAGCCCTGGAACCTGCGCTACCCCCTCATGGACGGCCAGGGCAACTTCGGCTCCATTGACGGGGACCCCCCGGCCGCCCAGCGCTACACCGAGGCCCGGCTTTCCCACCTGGGGGCGGAGATGCTGGCGGAAATCGACAAGGAAACGGTGGACTTCCGCCCCAACTACGACGGCTCCCTCAAGGAGCCCGAGGTCCTGCCCGCCGCCATCCCCAACCTCCTGGTAAACGGGGCGAGCGGCATCGCCGTGGGCATGGCCACCAGCCTCCCGCCCCACAACCTTTCTGAGGTGGTAGATGCCTTGGTGGCCATGATCGACAACCCGGGGATTCCCCTCGAGGAGGTCATGCGCCACATCCCTGGCCCCGACTTCCCCACGGGGGGAAAGCTTTCCCGCAAGGGGATCAAGGAGGCTTACGCCACCGGCCGGGGAAGCCTAAAAATGCGGGCCAAGGTGCGCATCGAGGAAAAGGGCCAGCGCCCCATGCTGGTGGTCACGGAGATCCCTTACCAGGTGAACAAGGCGAGCCTCATCGCCCAGATCGCCGCCCTGGTGAAGGCCAAGAAGATCGAGGACATCGTGGCCCTCCGCGACGAGTCCGACCGGCAGGGCCTGCGGATCGCCATCGAGCTCAAGCGGGGGGCAAACCCTCAGGTGGTCCTCAACCAGCTCTACAAGCACACCGCCTTGCAGACCTCCTTCACGGTGAACCTTCTCGCCATCGTCCAGGGGGAGCCCAAGGTCCTTTCCCTCCTCGACCTCATGCGCCACTACCTGGACCACCGCAAGGAGGTGGTGCGGCGCCGGAGCCTCTTTGACCTGAAGAAGGCCGAGGAAAGGGCCCACGTCCTGGAAGGGCTCCTCATCGCCCTGGACCATATCGACGAGGTCATCGCCCTCATCCGGGGCTCGGAGGATGCGCAAAGGGCCCGCGCCGCCCTCATGGAGCGCTTCGGCCTTTCGGAGGTCCAGGCCCAGGCCATCTTGGACATGCGGCTGCAGCGCCTGGTGGCCTTGGAGCGGGAAAAGCTTCTGGAGGAGTACCGGGGGCTCATGGAGGAGATCGCCCGGCTTAAGGCCATCCTCCGGGATGAAGCTCGGCTTTGGAGCGAGGTGAAACAGGACCTCCTCCGGGTCAAGGAAAAGTACGGGGATGCCCGCCGCACCCTCATCACCGAGTTTGAGGAGAGCTTCAACCCCGAGGACCTCATTGAGGACGAGCCCATGGTCATCACCCTCACCGCCCAGGGCTTCCTCAAGCGCCTCCCCCTCGAGGCCTACCGGGCCCAGGGCCGGGGGGGCAAGGGCCTGCTGGCGGGCAGGACCAAGGAAGAGGACGAGGCCACCCAGGTCTTCGTGGCCGGAGCCCACGACGACCTCCTCCTCTTCACCAACCGGGGCCGGGTCTACCGCCTCAAGGTCTATGAGCTACCCGAGATGGGCCGCCAGGCCCGGGGGGTGCACGTGAAAAGCCTCCTCCCCCTCTTGGAGGAAGAGGAGGTGGCTGCGCTGCTTTCCGTGCGGGGCCTCGAGGGGGAAGGCTACCTGGTCTTCGCCACGGAACGGGGCCTGGTAAAGCGCACCGCCCTTAGGGAGTACCAGAACCTGGGCTCCGCTGGCCTCATCGCCATCCGGCTCCAGGAAGGGGACCGCCTCATCGGCGTGGCCCTCTCCGATCCCGAGGACGAGGCCATCTTGGCCACGGAGGCGGGCCAGGCCATCCGCTTCCCCCTGGAGGAGGTGCGGGCCACGGGGCGGGACAGCCAGGGGGTTACCGGCATCCGCTTTAAGAAGCCCGGGGACCGGGTGGTTTCCCTCCTCACGGTGAAGCCCGGGGAGATGGTGGATCTCCTGGCGGTGAGCACCCGGGGCTACGGCAAGCGCACGCCCCTTTCCGAATACCCCCTGCAGGGCCGGGGTGGGGTGGGGGTCATCACCTACGGGGTGAGCGTGCGCACTGGGCGGCTTTCCGCCCTCCTCAAGGTGCGGGGCACGGAAGACCTCCTGGTCCTCTCCAAGAAGGGCCTGGCCATCCGCACCCCGGTGAAGGAGATTCCCCAGTACTCCCGGCCCACCGCCGGGGTCAAGGTGATGAACCTGCCCGAGGACGACGAGGTGGCGAGCGCCTTCGCCGTGGAGGAGGAGAAGTAGATGGAAGAGGTGGTCCTCATCACCGTGCCCACGGAGGAGGTGGCGAAGACCCTGGCCCGAACCCTGGTGGAGGAGCGCCTGGCCGCTTGCGTGAACATCGTCCCCGGCCTGACCTCCGTGTACCGCTGGCAGGGGGAGGTGGTGGAGGATAAGGAGCTCCTCCTCATCGCCAAGACCACCACCCATGTCTTCCCCAGGCTCAAGGAAAGGGTCCTGGCCCTCCACCCCTACACGGTGCCCGAGATCCTCGCCCTGCCCATCGCCGAGGGGCACGGGCCCTATTTGGCGTGGCTTAGGGAAAACACGGGATGACCCCGGGTAGGCTGGATTTCCTCCGGGCCCTCCACGCCCGGGGGGCGGAGAAGGTCCTGGCCCCCATCCGAGACCCCTTCGGGAGATGCCCTTGGCCTCACCGAGCGGACTTGGCCCCCCTCGGGGTCATCCCGTTGGGCTACGCCCCCAACCGGATCGGCCGGGTGACTCGCCTTTGGTGAGGCCCGGCGTCTGGCCTTTGAGGGGAGGGCGTGCCGGTTTTCGCGGTTCCCCTGGAGGACCTCAAGCGGGCCTTTGGCCGTCCCGTGGAGGGGCTAGAGCCCTGCGGAGGATCCATCCCCTAGCCCGCAAGCGTCCCTTGGGGCGGCAAGATTTTTTCAACCCAAAGGTTTACAAAATCCCGGGGAGCGTGCTAGCCTGGGGCTAAGGAGGCAGCCATGACCCAGGCCCGTGAAACCCTAAGCTTCAAACCCGGCGAAGTTATCCTCTACCCGGGGGTGCCGGGGCCCAGGGACCGGGTCTACCGGGTCCTCGAGGGCCTGGTACGCCTGGAGGCGGTGGACGAGGAGGGGAACGCCCTCACCCTGCGCCTGGTGCGCCCAGGCGGCTACTTTGGCGAGGAAGCCCTTTCCGGCACCGAGCGCACCTACTTCGCCGAGGCGGTGACCGAGGTAGCGGTGGAGGCCTTGCCCAAGGAGCCCAGGCCCGAGGAGCTTCTGGACCTGGTAGCCCACCTGGCCCAGGCCCTTTCCGAGTCCTACCGCCGCATAGAGCGCCTGGCCACGCAACGGCTCAAAAACCGCATGGCCGCAGCCCTTTTGGAGCTGGCGGAAACCCCCTTGGCCCGGGAGGAGGAGGAGGGCCTGGTGCTCCGGGCCACCCACGACGAGCTGGCCGCTGCGGTGGGGAGCGTTCGGGAAACCGTGACCAAGGTCATCGGGGAGCTCGCCCGGGAGGGGTACATCCGCTCGGGCTACGGCAAGATCGTCCTCCGGGACGTGAAAGGCCTTAAGGAGCTCGCCCAAAGCCGGGGTGAGGGCCGCTAAACGGGGGGAGGCCATGGCGTAAACTAAGGGCCATGCGCCTCCGCCAGCGTTTCCTCACGGGGCTCATCACCCTTCTGCCCCTCCTCGTCACCCTCTACTTCTTGGGCTGGGTCTACACCTACTCTGGCGGGTACATCCAGGGGTTTTTGCAGCTTTTGAACCTGGAGGTGCCCCGGGCCTACCAACCCCTCCTTCCCTTTGTGGGTCTCCTGCTGGCTGCCCTGTTCATCTACCTGGTGGGCACCCTGGCGGAAAACTACCTGGGCCGCAGGCTCATCCACTCCCTGGAGCGCTCCCTGCTCCTCTTGCCCCTGGTGCGGGACATCTACAAGGCGGTGCAGCAGATCGCCCATACCCTCTTCGGGCAGAAGGAGGTGAAGTTTAGCCGGGCGGCGGTGATCGAGTACCCTAGGCGGGGCCTATACACCCTCTGCTTCGTGGTCCAGCCCGTGGGAAGCCGCCTGCCGCCCTTGCCCGAGGGCTACACCGCCGTTTTGGTGCCCACCAGCCCCGTCCCCGCCAGCGGCATGGTGATCCTGGTGCCCACGGAGGAGGTGATCCCCCTGGAGATCAGCGTGGAAGACGCCCTGAAGTACGTGGTTTCCGCCGGCTTCCTCCTGCCGGAGAAACCTTCAGGCCCCTTAACCTCCCTCCCACAAAGGGCGGAGCCATCCCCCTAAAATGGGGAAAGATGCGCCTTTGGGCTTTTCTCCTCCTTCTCGGCGCGGCTTTGGCCGCCTTGCCCCCCCTTCTGGGCCCCGCTTTGCCCCCGGGGACGGAGCTTAGGCTCCTTTCCCAGGACTTGCGGACCCTTCATGGGGCCTGGCGGGTGGAGGGCAAGCGCCTCCTTTCCCTTTCCACCCCCGTGCCCCCCAGGCCCGGGCAGGAGGTGCAACTCCTCCTCGCCCTTCCCGGGGAAAGGCCCAGGGCCCTTTCCGGCGTGGCGGAACGGGGGGATGTCCTTCTCCTTTGGGAAAGGGAGCGGGTGAGCCTCCTCAAGCTCCTCAAGGAGGTCTACGGCCTCACCCCCCCGGAAAGGCTTTGGCCATGAAGCGCATCCTTCTCATCGAGGACGACCCCGAGGTGGCCCGGTTGGTGGAGCTGGAGCTGAAGGAAGCGGGCTTCCAGGTGGAGTGGGCCAAAAACGGCATGGAGGGCCTCATGCGCCACCGGGAGAAAAAGCCCGATTTGGTGGTGCTAGACCTGGGCTTGCCCGATCTGGACGGGGCGGAGGTGGCCCGGCGCATCCGGGCCACGGACGACACCCCCATCCTGGTCCTCACCGCTCAAGACGCCGTGGAGCGGAAGGTGGGCCTGCTTTCCGAGGGGGCGGACGATTACCTGGTGAAGCCCTTTCACCCCGCCGAGCTTTTGGCCCGCATCCAGGTGCAGCTACGGCACAAGGGGGGAAGCGAGGTCCTGGCGGTGGGAAAGCTGGAGCTTTACCCTAAGCGGCGCCAGGTCTTCTTCGGGGAAACCGAGGTGCGGCTTTCCCCCAAGGAGTTTGACCTCCTCCACCTCCTCATGGGCCGCCCCGGGAGGGTCTTCCCCCGGGAGGAGATTGAGGAGAAGATCTGGGGCCGCCCCTTGGGCCGCGACTCCAACGTGCTGGACGTGCACGTGGCCAACCTGCGGGCCAAGCTAAGGGAGGTAGGGGCCTACGGCTACCTGCGCACGGTGCGGGGCCTGGGCTACGCCGTGCGCCCGGGCAAAGGGGAAGAGGACGCCTAGCGCCTCATGCCGCTCCTTTCCTTCCGCCTGCGCCTTTTCCTTTCCTTTGGCCTCCTTTGGCTCCTCTTCCTGGTGGGGGCCCTCTACCTGGCGGGCCGGGGGGTGGAGCGGGCCCTAAGGGGCCACCTCGAGGCCACCCTCCTCCAGGACGCCCGCAGGGCGGCGGAGGCCTACCGCAAGGGCCAGGCGGGGAGCCTCATCGCCACGGGGGGTGTGTACCTCCACCTCTATGCGGAAGACGGGGAGGCCCTCCTCCTCACCCGGCCTGAGCACCGCCTGCCCCAAGAAGCGCTCCAAACGGCGGGGGAAACCCCGCGGGTGGCCTTCCAAAAGGGGTTCGTCGCCGCCTGGGTGCGCACGCCCCTGGGCGTCCTCGCCCTCACTCAGGACACCGCCCCCATTGACCTAACCTTGGCCGCCCTGCGGCGGGCCCTGGTGGAGGCCTTTTTCCTCCTCTTCCCCTTAGGGCTTGGCCTGGTCTACCTCACCGCCCGCCTGGCCACCCGTCCCCTGGAAGCGGCCGCCCGGGAAATCGCCCAAAGAAACCCCGAGCGCCTGGACCCCGTGCCCCTCACCCTCCCGCAGGACGAGTTCGGCCGCATGGTGGAGGCGGTGAACGCCCTCCTAAAAGCCCTAAAGGAGGCCAAGGAAGAGGAGCGGGCCTTCCTGGCTGAGGCGAGCCACGAGCTCCGCACCCCCCTCACGGTGCTCCTGGGGCACTTAGACCGCCTGGCGCGAAACCCTTTGGACGGAGAAGCCCTGGCCACCGCCAGGGCCACGGCGGAAAGGATGCGGCGCCTGGTGGAGGACCTTCTCGCCTTGGCCCGGGGCGAGATGGGCTTTAGCCTCAACCCCCACATCGTGGACCTGAAGGCCTTGGCCCAAGAGGCGGCCAGGGAGTACGGGGTGGCCCTCGAGGGGGAAGAGGCCGAGGTCCTGGGGGACCCTGATCGGCTTTTGCAGATGCTCCGCAACCTCCTGGCCAATGCGGTACGGGCCGCGGGGAAGGAAGGGGTAAGGGTCCGCCTTCGGCGGGAAGGGGACCTGGCGCTTTTGGAGGTGGAAGACGCTGGTCCCGGCATCCCCGAGGCCCTTCTGCCCCACCTCTTCCGCCGCTTCGCCCGGGGACCCGGGGGGGGCACGGGGCTCGGCCTGGCCATCGCCCAGGCCATCGCCCAGGCCCACGGGGGGGAGATCGCCGTGGAAAGCCGCCCCGGGCGCACGGTTTTCCGGGTGCGCCTTCCCCTGTTGGAGGCGGAGGGGTAGCCCTTGGGGTAAAGTAAGGGCAATGGGCGTCCTGGATGAGCTTTATCGGGAAACCATCTTAAAGCACTACCAAAACCCCAAGAACTTCGGGGTCCTGGCCCAGGCCACCAAGCGGGCCGGGGGGATGAACCCCTCCTGCGGGGACCAGGTGGAGGTGATGGTCCTCCTGGAAGGGGACACCATCGCCGACATCCGCTTCCAGGGCCAGGGGTGCGCCATCAGCACCGCTAGCGCCTCCATGATGACCGAGGCGGTGAAGGGGAAGAAGGTGGCGGAGGCCCTGGACCTCTCCCGCAAGTTCCAGGCCATGGTGGTGGAGGGCGCCCCCCCTGACCCCGCCCTGGGGGACCTCCTGGCCCTCCAAGGGGTGGCCAAGCTCCCGGCCCGGGTCAAGTGCGCCACCCTGGCCTGGCACGCCCTGGAGGAGGCCCTGCGGTGAGGCGCTACCCCGCCCACAAGGTAACCCCCCTCCTCCTCCGCCACCCCGACCTCATGGAGGCCTGGAAGGAGGCGGCCCGGGAGGGGCGGCTTAGGGCGGAAACCCGGGGCAAGGAAAACTTCGTGGTGGTGGAGGACTCTGCCCTCGAGGCCCGCCTCAAGGCCTTGGGGCTAGAGGGGGAGCCGGTGGAGGCTTCGGGATAAGCTAGAGGCCATGAGGGGCCTGGTCTTCCTCCACGCCTTTCCCTACAACCCCGGGATGTGGGAAGGGGAGCTTCGCCACTTCCGGGGCCGCCTTCCCGTCCTCGCCCCCCACTACCTGGGCCTAAGCCTGCCCCAGGCGGCGGAAAAGGTCCTCAAGGAGATGGACGAGGCGGGGATGGAGGAGGCGGTCTTCGTGGGGCTTTCCATGGGGGGCTACCTCATCTTTGAGCTTTGGCGCAAGGCCCCCGAGCGCTTTTTGGGCTTCGTCCTGGCGGACACCCGTGCGGGGCCGGACACGGAGGAGGCCAAGCGGAACCGCTACGCCCTGCGGGAGCGGGTGCTCCGGGAGGGGGTGGGTTTCCTGCCCGAGGCCCTTTTGCCGGGGCACCTGGGCCGCACCACCCAGGCGGAAAAGCCCGAGGTGGTGGCGCGGGCCAAGGAGCTCATCCTCCAGGCCAGCCCCGAGGCGGTGGCGGAAAGCCTAAGGGCCTTGGCCGAGCGCCCCGACTCCACCCCCCTCCTCCCCGGGATGCGCCGCCCCGCCTTGGTCCTGGTGGGGGAGGAGGACACCCTCACCCCCCCAGAGGAGGCCAAGCGCCTGGCGAGGAACCTCCCCGAGGCCCGGGCCCTCATCCTGCCGGAGGCGGGGCACCTGGCCAACCTGGAAAACCCCAAGGCCTTTCGCACGGCGCTTTTGGGCTTCCTAGCGGAAACCTTTTAGCCCTCCGCCTTGGGCTCCCGCCCCATGAGGGCATGAAGGGCCTTTAGGGGGTCTAGCCCCTCGTAGGCCACCCGGTAGACCGCCTCGGCGATGGGAAGCTCCACCCCCGCTTCCCGCCGCCAGGCCATAAGGGCCTTCACCGCATAAAGCCCCTCCACCACTCCCCGGTCCTCGAGGCGCTCCAAGGCCTCCCCCCGCACCAGCCTCTCCCCCGCCCCCCGGTTGCGGGAGTGCAGGCTGTAGGCGGTGGCGAGGAGATCGCCCAGGCCAGCGAGCCCGTAAAAGGTGGCCTCCTCCCCCCCTTGGGCGGTGCCGAAGCGCACCATCTCCCGAAGGCCCCGGGTGAGGAGGGCGGCCTTGGCGTTGTCCCCCAGCCTAAGCCCGTCCACCATCCCCGCCGCCAGGGCCAGGACGTTCTTGAGCCCCCCGCCCAGCTCCACCCCCCGGAGGTCGGGGCTGGTGTAGACGCGAAAGGTGGGGCTATGGAAGACCTCCTGCGCCCGCTGGGCCAGGGCCTCGGGGCCCGCCGCCACGCTGGCCGTGGGCAGGAAGCGGGCCACCTCCTCCGCGTGGTTGGGCCCGGAAAGGGCGGCCACGGGCCGGCCCGTGAGGGCGGCCACCACCTGGCTCGGGGTGAGGAGCGCCCCTTCCCGGAAGAAGAGCCCCTTGGTGGCGGAAAGGTACCAGGGGGCCCGGGGAAGGTCCTTGAGGGTGTCGAGGGCCTTAGAGGGAAGCGCCACCACGGCGAACTCCGCCCCCCCAAGCGCCTCCTCCGGGTCGTGGGTGGGGTAGAGGTAGGCGGGAAGAGCCACCCCGGGGAGGTGGTCCTTGTTCTCCCTCTGCGCCCTTAAGGCCTCGGCGTGCTCCTGCCTGCGGCAAAGGAGCGCCGTGGGGATGCCCTTGCTGGCCAAGAGGACGCCCAAGGCCGTGCCCCAGGCCCCCGCGCCCAGAATGGCCACCTTCATAGGAGCGCCTTCACCTCCCAAGCCTCGTACCAGGCGGCGAGGAGCAGGAAGAAAGCCCCAAGGTAAAAGCTAAGGAAAAGCGCCCGCAAGCCCTTCCGATACCCTTCCCCCCGGGCCGTCTGGGCCAGGAGGGCAAGCCCGCCGAAGGTCACCAGAATATAGGCCTGGAGCTCCAAAAGGAGCGTGGGCAGGTGCAGGAGAAAGGTGGGCCCAAGGACGGCCGGGGACAGGGCGAAGCCGAAGGCGAAGTAGCGGAGGGCGTTTAGGAGCAAAACGGGCAGGCCGAGGAACAGGGCGGGGATGAGCCCGGTGAGGAAAAGGCCCTGGCTGAAGTTCCAGTGGAAGATGACCCCGGCGAGGACGAGGACCCCTTTCCCCACCGCCTCCCCTAGGCCGATGGCCTCGAGGGCTCCCCCAAAAAGGGCCTGCACCGCCCGGGCCAGCTCGGGCATGCCATAAGCCAGGAGGCTTCCCAGGGCGAAAAGGCCGTAGAGGAAAAGATTGGTGAAGAGGTAAAGCCCCCTTTGCGCCCGGATAAGGGCCCAGGCTTCCCAAAACCAGGCCCGGAAGGGGGAGGGTTGGAGGAGGAGAACCCCCCAAAAGAGGCTCAAGAGCAAAAACCCCCACCCCGCCGCCGGGGTGAGCAGGTAGGGGGGCAAGGCCAGGCCCTGGGGGCGGAAAAAGACCCGGCGCACCTCGCCTTCCTCCAGGACCACCACTACCTCCCCCACCTCCTCCCCAAGGGCAGCGGGGAACAGGACCTGGTTCCCCTCCACCTTGGGGCT
The DNA here is from genome assembly GCF_040363165.1 of Thermus sp. LT1-2-5. Classification (NCBI taxonomy): domain Bacteria; kingdom Thermotogati; phylum Deinococcota; class Deinococci; order Thermales; family Thermaceae; genus Thermus; species Thermus javaensis. Next base: position 84,226 of record NZ_BSRG01000001.1, read on the forward strand.
TTCCAGGTTCACGGAAAGCCCCTTAGGGGGCGGGGGGAAGAGGGCGTAGCGCTCCAGGAGCCTGGCCGCTTCCTCAGGCGGGGCGCGGAGGACCTCCTCCAGCCTGGGGGAAAGCTTCCCCTCGAGCCACAAGGCCACCGCCTCCTGGGCCGCCTGGGGCCGGGCCAGGGCGAAGGAGAGGGCAAGGGCGAGGGCCAAGGGCCAGCGCACCTAGACCTCCTCCAAGGGAACGCCCTTTTGGCAAAGGGGGCAAGCCTCCGGGGGGTACTGGGGTACCTCCAGTCGGGCCAAGGCCCGGAAGGGAACGCCAAAGGTAGCCTGGCCGCCGCTCCGGTCCACGATGGCCCCTACCCCCAGGCACACCGCTCCCCGGGCCTCCGCCGCCCGGATGGCCCTCCGCACGCTTTCCCCCGTGGTCACCACGTCCTCCACCGCCAGGAAGCGCTCCCCCGGGTTCAGGGTGAGCCCCTTGCGGATGGTCATACCCCCTTGCCCGTCCTTCTCGGCGAAAAGGGCCCTGGCCCCCAAGGCCCGCGCCACCACGAAGGAAAGGATCACCCCCCCAAGGGCGGGGCCAAGGACGAAGTCCACCTTTTCGTCCTCAAAGAGACGGCCCAAGGCCTCCCCCACCGCCTCGGCGTAGAGGGGGTGTTGCAGGAGGGCCGCCGACTGCAGGAAAAGAGGGGAGTGCATCCCCGAGCGCAGGAGGAAGTGCCCTTCCAAAAGGGCCCCCGTCCTCCGGTACAGGTCCAGGACGTCCATCCCCCCTACTCTACCAAAGCGGCAAGGAGCGCCTCCGCCGCCTTCCTCGCCCCCTCGAGGTCGGGCCGCCCCCCCGGGTAGAAGAGGGCCCGGCTGGCGGCGAGGAGGAGGCCCCTGCCCTTGAGGGGGCTACCCCCTTGGGCCCCAATCCCCGGGAGGAGGAGGGGAGCGGAAGGGGCCACTTGCCGCACCGCCTTCACCGCCTCGGGGTAGGTGGCCCCCACCACCATCCCCACCCGGCTCCACGCACCTTCCCGCCAAGCCTCCCCTTCTTGGGCCAAGGCCTCCGCCAGGTGGAGGTAAAGGGGCTTCCCCGTCACGGGCAGGTCCTGCAGGAAGCCCGAGCCCGGGTTGGAGGTCTTGGCCAAGACGAAGACCGCACCCCCGCTCCGCCCGGCCGCCTGGAAGAAGGGGGCGAGGGCGTCCAGGCCCAGGTAGGGGTTTGCCGTGAGGGCGCTCCCAGGAAACCGGAGGAGGTAGGCCTCGGCGTAGGCCTCCGCCGTGGAGCCGATATCCCCCCGCTTGCCGTCAAAGATCACGGGGAGGCCCATGACCCGGGCGGCGCTGGCCAGTTCGAAGAGGAGGGCCATCCCCTCCGGGCCCAAAGCTTCAAAGAAGGCCAGCTGAAGCTTCACCGCCGCCAGGCGCTCGGCCAGGGCCTCAAAGAGCGCTAAGGCGTAGCGGCGCAGGTGGATAAGGGGTCTCTTTCCGTGGAGGTCCGGCCTCGGGTCCACCCCTAGGACCAAGGGGGGGCGTTCTAGGGCCAGGAGAAAGTCCACGCCCTCCACTATACCGGCCTTAATTGGCCCGCACCTTCTTGTTCAGGAAGTCCAAGAGCAGGTACTTGCCGATGTTCCTGGGGCTTGTGAGGTAGGCCTTGCCCCGGGTGATTTGGGAAAGCTTCTTCACGAAGGCCAACAGCTCAGGCTCCCGGGCCAGCATGAAGGTGTGGATGGAGATGCCCTCCCGCCGGGCCAAGGTGGCCTCCTTGAGGGTTTCCGCCAGGATCAAGGGGTCTAGGCCCCAGGCGTTTTTGTAGATCTCCCCGCTGGGGAGGGTCAGGGCGGAGGGCTTGCCGTCGGTGATGAGGATGATCTGCTTCATCTCCCCCCCCATCTTCTTGAGGAGGGTGCGGGCCAGCTCCAGCCCCGCCTTGGTGTTGGTGTGGTAGGGGCCCACCTGGGCCAGGGGGAGCTTGGCCAGGGGGATCTCCTCGGCGGTGTCGTGGAAGAGGACGAAGCGCACCCGGTCCCCGGGGTACTGGGTGCGGATCAGGTGGGCCAGGGCCAGGGCCACCTTCTTGGCGGGGGTGAAGCGGTCCTCCCCGTAGAGGATCATGGAGTGGGAGCAGTCCAGGAGGACCACGGTGCTCATGCTGGCGGTGTACTCCGCCAGGTCAATCACCAGGTCCTCGTGGCTCAGGCGCTCTAGCCCCTTGGCCACCGCCTTCTTCAAGGTTTCCGGGATGTTGAGCTCCAGGGGGTCTCCCCACTCCCAGGGCTTGGTCTCCCCGGTCTTCTCCACCCCCGGGGCGTGGTGAGGGGTTGGGTGGAGGCCAGGGGGGTTCCGTCCCAAGGCCCCCAGGAGTTCCCGTAAGCTCTTGAGTCCCAGGAAGTCCGAGGCCTTCTCGGTGAGTTCCAAACGGGTTTCCCCCGCCTCGCCTTTGTACCCGGCTTGGGCTGGGCGGGTGGGGTCTTCCCCGGGAAGGCGGAGGTAGCCCGCTTCCTGGAGCTTCTGGATCATGCGCGTTAGGGCCTGGTGGAGGCGGGTTTCCTCCTTGCGGTTCGCGAAGCGGGCCTCCTTTAGCCATTCCTCGGGGACGAGCTCGTTCTGTAAAAGGGCCTGGAGGAGGGCGTCGTAGAGGTCTTCCAGGCTTGGAGCCCGGCTTGGGTCGGGGTCGTAGCGCTGGAAGGGGTCGGAGAAGCCCGAGTCCAGGAGGAAGTCCTCCAGGAGGTCTAGGATTTCCTCGGGGGAAAGCTCGTCCAGGTTGCCCTCGTAGCGGCTATACCGGATCGCCTTCATCTTTCCTCCGGGCCCGGTCAGTTGCCATAGCCCCGCGCCCTTTCCGCCGCCTGGTAGCTCGCCTCGCCCCGGGCGAGCTTCCTGCGGCCCACTAGGCCCTCCAGGACGAATTCCGCCGCGGAGAGGAGAAGCTCGGGAGCCTCGTTTTCCGCTAAGGTCTTCGCCGCCTCCATAAGCCCCGGCACCTCTGCCAACGCCGCTAAGGCGCCCTCCAGGTCCCCCTCGGGCAGGGTGAGGAGGTTTCCCGCCTCGAAGTGGGCCACGATGGGCTCGGTCTTGAGGCGGTAGCGGGGGAGGACCAGGCCGAAGGCCCGCTGCACCAGCTCCTTGGCCACCCGCTCTGCTCCCTGCAGCTCCCCTTCGTACTCCAGTTCCAGCTTCCCCGTGATGGCGGGAAGGCCTTGGTAGAGGTCCAAGGGCCGGGCCACGGGCCGGACCCTCAAAAGGAGGGCCCGCCTTTCGGCGCTCGCCGCCACCACCTCCAGGAGGCTTATGGGAAGGCGCTGGGACACCCCAGCGGTCTGGTCCACCCGGCGGTCCTCCCGGGCGGCGAAGGCCACCGCCTCCACGGAAAGCCGCACCCACTCCGGCACCTCCACCCCCTCAGGCACGTAGGCCTCCTGAGCGCTGATCCTGGCCCCTTCCTCCAGGCTCCTGGGGTAGTGGGTGCGGATCTCGCTCCCGATGCGGTCCTTGAGGGGGGTGACGATGCGGCCCCGGGCGGTGTAGTCCTGGGGGTTGGCGGTGAAGACGAGCCAGACGTCCAGGGGGAGGCGGATGGGGTAGCCCCGGATCTGGATGTCGCCCTCCTCGAGGATGTTGAAAAGCGCCACCTGCACCTTAGGCGCCAGGTCGGCCAGCTCGTTCACGGCGAAGATGCCCCGGTTGGCCCGGGGGAGGAGGCCAAAATGGATGCTCTCCAAATCCGCCATCCCCGTGCCCCGCCGCGCCGCCTTGATGGGGTCCATGTCCCCCAGGAGGTCGGCCACGGTGGTGTCGGGGGTGGCGAGCTTTTCCACGTACCGCTCTTCCCGGCCCACCCAGACGATGGGGGCCTCGTCCCCGGCCTCCTGCAAAAGCCGCTTGCCCTCGGGGGAGATGGGGAAGAGAGGGTTGTCGCGAAGTTCGGTGGGCAGGGCGGGGACCTCCTCGTCCAGGAGGCTCACCAGGCTCCGGAGGATGCGGCTTTTCGCCTGGCCCCGGGTGCCCAAGAGGATGAAGTTCTGCTTGGCCAGGATGGCCTGGACCAGGGCGGGGATCACCGTGTCCTCGTAGCCGTGGATGCCGGGGAAAAGCCTCTCGCCCCGCCAGAGCTTTTCCCGGAGGTTTTCCCGCGCCTCGTCCTTCACGGAGCGCCGGAGCTTTTCCAAGGGATAGGTGCGCTTGAGCTCGCCTAGGGTCTTGGCCTTCACCCTTTCCAGTTTAGGGCCTCCAGGCATAGGGGTGTGTGGCCCGGGTCGCCCTGGGGTTGCCTCTTGCCTAACGCCCTTCTCATGGCCGAGGGGTATCTTGGCGGCGTGGAGATCCACGGCACCACCATCCTGGCCGTCCGCAAGGACGGGGTCACGGCCCTGGCTGGGGACGGCCAGGTGACCTTCGGCCAGACGGTTCTCAAACGCGGGGCGGTGAAGGTGCGGAAGGTGGAGGTGGGGGAGGGGGTTCTGGTGGGGTTCGCCGGGGGGGTAGCGGACGCCTTGGCCCTTCTGGAGCGCTTTGAGGAGAAGCTCAAAGAGGCCAAGGGCTCCCTGCTAAGGGCGGCGGTGGAAACCGCCAAGCTCTGGCGCACCGACCGGGTTCTCCGCCACCTCCAGGCCATGATCGTGGCCGCCGACCGGGAAGCCATGGTCCTCCTTTCGGGAAGCGGCGAGGTCATCACCCCGGAGGAGCCCCTTTTGGCGGTGGGCTCGGGGGGACCTTATGCCCTGGCGGCTGCCAAGGCCCTTTACCGCCACTCTGGCCTTTCCGCCAAGGCCATCGCCGAGGAGTCCATAAGGATCGCCGCCGAGGTGGACCTATACACCTCGGGCCAGGTTACCGTCCTCACCCTGGGGGAAGCATGAACCTCACGCCCGCCGAGATCGTCCGGGAGCTTTCCAAGCACATCGTCGGCCAGGAGGCGGCCAAGCGGGCCGTGGCCGTGGCCCTGCGCAACCGCTACCGCAGGAAACAACTCCCCCCCGAGATCGCCCGGGAGGTGACGCCCAAGAACATCCTCATGATCGGGCCCACGGGGGTGGGGAAGACGGAGATCGCCCGCCGACTGGCCCGTTTGGCGGGGGCCCCCTTCGTGAAGGTGGAGGCCACCAAGTTCACGGAGGTGGGCTACGTGGGCCGGGACGTGGACTCCATCGTCCGCGACCTGGCGGAGGCCAGCTACCAGCTGGTCCTGGAGGAGATGAAGAAGAAGGTGGAGGAAAAGGCCCTGGCCTTTGCCGAGGAGGAGCTCGCCACCCTCCTTAGGGCCTCCGTGGCCGAGGTGCGCTCGGGACGCCTGGACGGCCTTTCCGTGGAGGTGCAGGTGGAGGAGGAGGTGAGCCTGCCCTTCATGGGGGTCCTGGGGAGCGAGGGGTTTGGCGGCATGGGGGAGATGCTTAAAGGGCTTCTCCCCAAGCGGCCCGCCCGCAAGCGCATGACGGTGAAGGAGGCGCGGGAGGTGCTTAAGAACCAGCACGCTGAGCGCCTCATCGACAAGGAAGAGCTCAAGGAGGAGGCGCGGCGCCGGGCCCAGGAGGAGGGCATCGTCTTCATCGACGAGCTGGACAAGGTGGCGCGGAGGGAAGGCACCGTGGGCCCAGACGTTTCCGGGGAAGGGGTGCAGCGGGACCTCCTGCCCATCGTGGAGGGCACGGTGGTGTCCACCCGCATCGGCCCCATCTCCACGGAGCACGTTCTCTTCATCGCCGCCGGGGCCTTCCACGTGGCCAAGCCCTCGGACCTGATCCCCGAGCTCCAGGGCCGCTTTCCCATCCGGGTGGAGCTTTCCCCCTTGGGCCCCGAGGAGTTTTTCCGCATCCTGAAGGAGCCGGAGAACTCCCTCATCCGGCAGTACACCGAGCTTCTTCGGGCGGACGGCACCGAGTTGGTCTTCCACGAGGACGCCCTATGGGCCATTGCCGAGGCCGCCCACCGGGCCAACCGGGAGCTAGAGGACATCGGGGCCAGGCGGCTGGCCACGGTGTTGGAACGGGTTTTGGAGGAGGTGAGTTTTCAGACCGACCTTGGGCGGGTGGAGATTACCCGGGCCTACGTGGAGAAAAGGTTGGAGGAAGTCTTCGCCTCCCCTGACCTGACGCGGTTTGTGCTTTAGACTCTTTGGAGGAGGTTTGGCATGCGCTGGTTGTTTTTGGCCCTGAGCTTGCTGGCGGCTCCCACCCTGGCCCAGACCCCCCCGCCCCCGGCGGGGCAGACAGCCACCCAGGATGCCTTGAGGCTGGGGGTGCAGCTTTACGCCTTGGGGCGGTACGAGGCGGCCCTCCAGGCCTTTGAACGGGCGGCCAAGGACAAGCCCCAAGACCCGGATGTTCTCTACTGGCTAGCCCGGGCCCAGCTCAAGGTGGGCCTCTTGAACCCTGCCTTGGAAAACGCCAAGGGTCTGGTGGCCAAGAACCCCCGTTACATCGGGGGCTACATGGTTCTGGCGGAGGCCTACATCGCCCTCTACCGGGCCAGCGAGGATCGGGAGAAGGGCAAGGCCTATTTGGACCAAGCCCTGAGCGTCCTCCGGGACGCCGAACGCATCAACCCCCGCTACGCCCCCCTATTCGCCCAGCGGGGCCTGGTCTATGCTCTTTTGGGTCAGGTAGATAGGGCGGAGGAGGCTTTCAAAAAAGCCTTGACCCTACAGGACACCCCCGAGGTGCGTTTGGCGATGGCGGAGCTTTACCTGGCGGTTGGGCGGCTGGACGAGGCCTTGGACCAGTACGCCCGAGCGCTCCAGATGGCCCCTAAGGACGCCGATTTGCGGGTGCGCTACGCTTCGGCCCTCCTCCTCAAGGGCCGGGCGGAGGAGGCAGCCCGGTTGCTGGAGGAGGGACACAAGCTCAAGCCCCTGGACGCTGAGGGGTGGTACACCTTGGGCCAGGCCTACCTGACCTTGGGCCGCTGGAAGGAGGCGGGGGTGGCCTTGGAGAACGCCGTGGCCCTGGCCCCTTTGCGCTTCCCCGCCGCCTATTACTACTTGGGCCAGGTCTACTTGGCCCTGGGGGATGCGCAGAAGGCGAAAAGCCGCCTCACCGTGGCCGTGCGTCTGGACCCCAAGCGGCCGGAGTACCGCTACCAGCTCTGCCTGGCCAACGAGAAGCTTGGGGACAAGGAAGGGGCGCGCTACCAGTGCCAGGAGGCGTTGAAGTTGAAACCGGGTTACAAGGAGGCAGAGGAGGTCTTGCGCCGCCTCTAGAGGGTAGGGGTCCCCAGGGGCTTTGTGCCCCTGGGGCTTTTTTCCTAGGCGTGGGAGGGCTATGGTGAGGGGGTCTATGTGGCGCTACGAGGGGGGGCGCTTCCTGGCAGAACGCTTTCCCCTTCCCGAAGAGGCCCGCCTCCTTCTGGTGGTGAACGGCGAGCCCTGGACCGCCTTGAGCTATACCCCGGGGGACGAGGTGTACCTGGCCCTGGGCCACCTTTACCTGAGCGGGGCCATTTCCAGCCTGGAGGGGGTTCGGGTTCGGGTGGGTGAGGGGATGGTCTTGGTGGATCTTTCCCAAACCCCAGAGCGAGGCGTGGGGGTACGGGATAGCGGCTGCGCCGCGGGCCTGCGTTTCGGCGAGCCTAGCCTTGCGCCCCTACCCCAGATCCCGTTGGACCCGAGGTTACCCCTTCGCCTCCTCGCCGAGCTTCGTGCCCGCGCCCGGGCCTACGCCCGCACCCGGGGCATCCATGGTGCCGCCCTCTTTGACCTCGAGGGCAACCTCCTCTACCTCAACGAGGACATTGGTCGCCACAACGCCGTGGACCGCCTGGCGGGGTTCATGCTGAACGAAGGCGTGCCCCCGCCCGTGTTGGTGGCCTCCACGGGCCGGGTCAGCCTGGAGATGGCGGCCAAGGCGGTGGGCATGGGGGCGGTGCTCCTGGCTAGCCGTACCGGCGCTACCGCACCCGCCGTGGCCTTGGCCCGCCAACATGGCTTGGCCCTGGCCGCCTACGTGCGCCCCACGGGCTACCGCCTCTACGCCCCGGGGGGGATGCCCGTGGGGGAGGAGGTCCTTTAAGCCTTGGGCTCTTCCTTCTTGTCCTCGCCCTCCTGCAGGCCCTTCTTGAACTCCCGGGCCGACTGGCCGATGCCCCGGGCCAGCTCGGGAAGCTTCTTGGCGCCGAAGAGGAGGAGGATCACCAGGAGGATGAGGAGGATTTCCACCGGACCTAAGCGCATGGGCCTATCTTAGCACGCCTTGACCCTCTTGGAAGCAGGTGCTATCGTGGCCTCTGGGGTGGCCAGGCCCCGGGGCGTAGCGCAGGCCGGTAGCGCACCTGCTTTGGGAGCAGGGGGTCGCCCGTTCAAATCGGGCCGCCCCGACCATGCGGGAGTAGCTCAGTTGGTAGAGCATCGGCCTTCCAAGCCGAGGGTCGCGGGTTCGAGTCCCGTCTCCCGCTCCAAACGGCCGGGGTGGCGCGCCACCCCGGCCTCGTTGCATGGGCCCGTAGCTCAGGGGACAGAGCAGCCGCCTTCTAAGCGGTAGGTCGGGGGTTCGAATCCCTCCGGGCCCGCCAGCTCCAGGACCTATGGCTTCACCCCCCGGTAGCGTAGCCGGGGGGTGGCCTGGTTAGCTTATGGTTAGCTTATCTAGGCCTGCCCTCGAGGCCCCACCAAGTCCTCCGGGTCGAGGACCCACCCCCGCCGCTCCTCCTCCAGAAGGTGGCGGTACACCCCAAGGGTGATGTTGGGGTTGGCGTGTCCAAGCCGCTCCGAAACAAGCTCCAAGGGGGCCCCGTGGGCAAGGAGCAGAGAGCCGTAGGTGTGGCGGAGGTCGTGGACGCGAAGGGGGGGAAGGCCGTACCTCTGGCAGATGCGGCGCAAGGTGTGGTTGGGGGGCGTGCACGTCCAGGAGGCGCTCAGGGTCGTTGCCGGGGAGGACCCAGGCTTCCAGAGGGGGGCGTTCCCAAGCGCTCTGTCCACCAGTCCCGGTAGGCCCGGGGGCGGGGAGGGGCGGGCGTACCCGTTGAAGAAGCTTGCCCCGCATAGGCCTATTATTGCGCCGCGCGAATGCCGCCTTCCGCCACCTTCCTGCGCTTTCCTCGAGAAGCTAAGCTGGGTATCTAGGGGATCCCCGTGCGAGGGAAGACTCCTCCGGTCAGGGGGGAGGGCAGGAGAGGGGCGGGGGAGGGTACGGCTGCCTCTCCGGCTCAGGTGCCCTCGAGGAGAGGAACTTCTCCCACGTGAGCCCGGCTTGGCGGAGGATGCTCCGGAGGGTGCCCACGGCAATCTCCTTGTGGGCGGGCACGATGACCACCTGAAGCCCTTCCGGGCGCTCCCTGATGAACTTGACGTAGCTCCCCATCTGGGAATGGAGCCGGGAGCCTAAGGCCTCGAGGCGGCCCTTCACCTCCCGGTAGGGGAGGGGCCGCCTAGGCCCCGACCTCTACTTCCACCCCCCGCACCTCGGGCACCCGGGCCGGGGTGGGGGGCTCAAAGTAGAGCTCCAGGGCCTCCCGGAGGTTGGCCAAGGCCTCCTCTTATGCGAGGCCATTAGCTGTTCCCGCTAACTTAGGCGAACCTCGGGTTCGTTCCCCGGCTTCCACTTGATGGTGCACCCGATGGCGGGCGCCTCGGCCAGGGGAGGCTCCTTGCCCTGAAGCAGGGCCTCGATGGCCGCCTCGAGGTCGTGGCTTTGCACCTTGCTCACGTCTTTGGGGCTATCGTTTACCCGGCCGTGGTAGCGGAGAAGCCGCCTTTCGTCGAAGAGGAAGACCTCCGGGGTCCTTAGGGCCTTGTAGGCCTTGGCCACCTCCTGGCTTTCGTCCAGGAGGTAGGGGAAGAAGATGCCGTGCTCCTTGGCGAAGGCCACCATGCCCTCGGGGCTGTCCTCAGGGTACTTCTCGTAATCGTTGGCGTTGATGCCCACGAAGGCCACCTTGCCCCGGTACTTTTCCGCCAAGGCCACCAGCTCGCCGATGGAGCCCTTCACGTAAGGACAGTGGTTGCACATGAAGAGCACGGCCAAAAGGGGCTCTTGGAACTGGGAAAGGCGGTAGCGCCCGCCCCGGGGGTCGGGGAGCTCGGCGTCGATGAGAGGGCTTCCTAGGGGCAGTTCTGGATACGTCAGCATGCTTTTATGCTAACCCTCCGCCACCTGGGGCAACAAGCCCTAAACCCTTTGGGTATCCTTAGGCTCATGCGAGGGCTTTCCAGTGAGGAGGCGAGGCGCCGTTTAAGGGAGTTTGGGCCCAATGCCCTGCCGGAAAAGCCGGAAGAGCCCCTTTGGCGAAAGTTCCTGCGCCAGTTCCAAAGCCCTCTTATCTACATCCTCCTTCTGGCCTTGGTTATCGACCTAGTCCTTTGGCTTTCCGAGGGGGCCCATGGGGTTCCCGTGGAGTCCTTGAGCATCCTGGCCATCCTCCTCCTGAACGCCGGGCTTGGCACCTTTCAGGAAAAGCGATCGGAGGAGGCCCTCAAGCGGCTTAAAGCCCTGGCGGAGCCCATGGTCTACGCCCTCCGCGATGGCCGCTTTGTGCGCCTGCTGAGCCGGGAACTGGTCCCTGGGGATGTGGTGCGCCTCGAGGCGGGGGACCGGGTGCCCGCCGACGGCGTCTTGCTAGAAGGAAGCGGGGTTTTGGTGGACGAAAGCGTCCTCACCGGGGAAAGCGTGCCCGTGGAAAAGGAGGTGGGGGAGGAGGTCTTCGCCGGGACGCTTTTGGTGCGGGGACGGGCCCTGGTGGAGGTAACCCGCACCGGGCTCAAAAGCGCCATGGGGCGTATCGCCGCCCTTCTTGCCGAGATGGAGGAGGAAAAAACCCCTTTAGAGCGCCGCCTCCACGCCCTCGGAAACCGGGTGGCCCGCTGGGTGCTCCTTCTGGCCTTGGCCCTCCTCCTCTTGGGGTTTTGGGTGGAGGGGTTTTCCGCCAAGGTGGTTCTTTTTGCCGTGGCCTTGGCGGTGGCCGCCGTGCCTGAGGGTCTTCCCGCCATCCTCACCCTGGCCTTGAGCCTGGGGGTGGAGCGCATGGCGCGCCGCAAGGCGGTGGTGCGGCGGCTCGCTGCGGTGGAGGCCTTGGGAAGCGTGACGGTCATCGCCACGGACAAAACCGGCACCCTCACGGAAAACCGCATGGAGGTGGAGCGCGTGGTGGGGCCGGACCCGCAAGGGGCGCTGCTGGCCATGGTCCTCTGCAACGACGCCGATCTCGCCACGGGGGTCGGGGACCCCTTGGAGCTCGGCCTCCTCCGCTACGCAAAGGAGGCGGGCCTGGACGTGGAGAGGCTTAGGCAGGAGCACCCCCGCCTTTCCGAGCGCCCCTTTGACAGCGCTTGGAAGTACATGCGGGTGACCACGCCCGGGGGAAGCTTCCTCAAGGGGGCCCCGGAGGCCCTTATCCCAAGGCTTGCCCTTCCCGAAGAGGAGAAGCGCCGCCTCTTGCAGGAGGCGGAAACCCACGCCGCCAAGGGATATCGGGTCTTAGCCTTCGCCTTCGGGGATGGGGAGAGGGAGGACAACCTCCGCTTCCTTGGGTTCGGCTTGCTCCTGGACCCGCCCCGGCCCGAGGTGCCGGAGGCCATGCGCCGCGTCCTGGAAGCGGGGGTGCGGGTGGTGATGGTGACAGGGGACCACCCCGCCACCGCCGTGGCCATCGCAAGGCGCATCGGCCTTTCCGTGGAAACGGTGGCCACGGGGGAAGACCTGGAGGCCTTGACCGATGAGGAGCTTTTAGAGGTGGATGTCTTCGCCCGGGTCAAACCGGAGCAGAAGCTTCGGATTGTGGAGGCACTGCAAAAGGCGGGGGAGGTGGTGGCCATGACCGGGGACGGGGTGAACGACGCCCCGGCCTTGAAGCGGGCGGACGTGGGGGTGGCCATGGGGCAGCGGGGCTCGGAGGTGAGCCGGGAAGTGGCGGACCTGATCCTCCTGGACGACAACTTCGCCACCCTGGTGGCCGCGGTTGAGGAGGGGCGGAGCATCTACGAGAACATCCAGAAGTTCCTCCGCTTCCTCTTCTCCACCAACCTTTCGGAAATCCTGATGGTGGCGGTGGGCATGGTTCTCGCCGCCTTTCTGGGCCTGAGGGATGCCGCTGGACACCTTATTTTGCCCCTCACGGCGGTACAGATCCTCTGGATCAACCTGGTGACGGACGGCCTCCCCGCCTTGGCCCTGGCCTTGGACCAAAACCCTGGGGTGCTCAAGCGCCCGCCTCGGCCCAAGGAAAGCCCTCTCCTGGATGGGCCCTCCTTGCGCTTCGTCCTCCTCACAGGAGGGGTGAAGGCGGGGCTTGCCCTTGGCCTTCTCGCCCTCCTTCCCCTATGGGTGGGGGTGGAGGCGGCGCGGAGCGCCACCTTTCACTTCATGGCCGCAGGGCAACTCTTCTTCGCCTACGCTGCCCGGCACACCGAGCTTGTTCCCCTTCCCAATCCCTACCTGCACGGGGCCGTGGTCCTGGGTATTTTGGTCCAGGTTGCCTTGGGTAACCTGGCGCCGGGGCTAGTGGAGGCGGTGCCCCTTGCCCCCTGGCTTTGGGGCTTGGTACTCGCCCTGGCCCTTTTGGCCTGGGGTTTGGCGGAGGCGGTGGACCGGCTAGTGTGGCGGAAGGAGGTGCGGCGGTGAAGGCAAAGGACGTGAGGGTAAGCCCCGTGGTGATTCCACCAGGCCCAAGAGAGTCACCCTGGCGGCGCTTTTCGTCGCCTTGGCCATGTATGGCGTGGTCCTGGTGGGGATGAGCTACCAGGCCTTGCGCAAGTTGGCCGCAATGTCCTGGGGCTTCTTTAGCTTTACGCCCTGCGGTAGGGCACCACCAGGACGGGTTTTGGGCTTTTGCGTACCACCTCGAGGGTCACGCTCCCAAGGAGAAGGCTGTCCAGCCCCGTGCGCCCGTGGCTTCCCATGACGATGAGGTCGTGGCGTTCCGCCTCCCGCAGGATCACCTCCGCCGCCCGGCCCTCGAGGAGATGGGCCTCAAAGGGTACCCCTAGCTCCTCCGCTAGGCGGGTTCCCTGGTCCAGGGCCTTAAGCCCCAGCTGGCGGAGGTCCTCCAGGAGGGCCTGGTAGTAGGGAAGGGTTTCCGGGCCTAAAAGGAGCTTGGGCCCTAAGGGTTCCACGGCGTGAAGGAGGGTCACCTTGGCCTTTAGGGCCGCGGCTAGGCGGAGGCCTTCCTTAAGGCCAACCTCCGCCGCCTCGCTCCCGTCCGTGGGCAACAAGAGGCGTTGGTACATCGCCTACCCCTCAATCACCACGGGCAGGATCACGGGGTCGCGGCCCGTGGCCTTTTTCAGGAACTTTTTCACCGGGTAGTAGATATCGTCCCGGATGCGCTCCAGGGGCTTTTTCTCCCGCACCCCGTTTTGCAAGGCCTCCAGGGCCATGCGCCGCACCTCCCCAAGTAGCCTTTCCCCGGCCTTCACGAAGCCCCGGGACACCACCTCCACCACAGGGTCCTCCCCCGCCAGGGCGGTGATGACCACCAAGCCTTCCTCCGCCATGTGGCGCCGGTCCGCTAGGATCTCCTCGGTGATGTCCCCCACGCCCAGGCCATCCACGTAAAGCACCCCGTGGGGCACCTCCCCCGTCTTCTCAAAGGTGTCCCGGGTGAGGCGGTAAACGGCCCCGTTTTCCCCGATTAGGGTCTTCTCGGGTGGGCGGCTCATCCCCTCCGCCAGCCACTTGAAGTTCACCTGGTGGCGCACCTCCCCGTGCCAGGGGAGGAAGAAGCGGGGGGTGGTGAGGTTGAGGATGAGCTTTAGTTCCTCCTGGGAGGCGTGGCCCGAGGCGTGGACCTTGTAGGTGGGGGGGTAAAGGACGTACGCCCCCAGGGCGTACAGGCGGTTGATGACCCGGTTCACCGCCTCCTCGTTGCCGGGGATGGGGCTAGAGGAGAGGATTACCGTGTCCCCGGGCTTGATGGCCATCTTGGCGTGGCCTTCGAAGGCCAGGCGGTGGAGGACGGACATGGGCTGGCCCTGGCTCCCCGTGGCCAGGATGAGGACTTGGTGGTCGGGGAGGTCCTTGACCTCCTCGAGGGTGTAGAGGCGGTCCTTTACCTTCAGGTACCCCAGCTCCAGGGCGATGCGGCTGAACTTCAGCATGCTCCGCCCTTCCATGGCCACCTTGCGCCCGTACTTCTCCGCCGCCCAGATCACCGACTGGATGCGGTGGATGTGGCTGGCGAAGGTGGTGACGAAGACCCGCCCCGGGGCGCGGCCGATGACCCGGTCCAGCTCCTTGGCGATCTCCATCTCGCTGGGGGTGTAGCCGGGCCGCTCGGCGTTGGTGGCGTCGGCGATGAGGAGCAAAACCCCTTCCGCCCCCGCCTGGGCCACCTTGGCCAGGTGGGAGACCTTGCCGTCGATGGGCGTGGCGTCCAGCTTGAAGTCCCCGGTGTGGACGATGGTGCCGATGGGGGTACGGATCACCACCCCGGAGTTGTCGGGGATGGAGTGGGTCATGCGGAAGAGGTCCAGGGTGAAGTACCGCCCCACCTGGATGCGGTCGTCGGGAAAGATCTCCTTCAGGTTGAAGGCCCCAGGCCTTAGGCCAAACTCCTCCAGCTTACCCTTCAAAAGGCCCAGGGTGAGCTTGGCCCCGTAGATGGGCACGGGGCTTTCCTTGCCGAAGACCATGGGCAGGAGGAAGGGAAGGCCCCCGATGTGGTCCTCGTGGCCGTGGGTGAGGACCCAGGCCTTGATGCGGTGGCGGTTTTCCACCAGGTAGTCCACCCGGGGGATCAGGAGGTCCACCCCGGGCATCCCTTCGTCGGGGAAGGCTAGGCCCCCATCCAGAACGAAGATTTCGTCGCGGAAGCGAAAGGCGGTGATGTTTTTGCCGATCTCCCCCATGCCCCCTAAGGGGATGATTTCCACGGCATCTTGGGTGCCGCTTGCGGCCAGGGGGGCTTCCTGCGGCCGCTTTTTGCGCCTTCTCCTGGGCTTGCGTTCTTGCGTTTCCATAAACCTCCTATCTTCCCGGCCTGGCCGGGAGTTGGGCCAAGAGAAAACCCCCAGGGGCTAGCCGCGCCGCCTGGGGGGGATTTTGCCTTCCAACTCGGGCCGGATTAGGTCGATCTTGCCCCGCTCGTCGATGCGGTGGACCTTGACCTTGATCACGTCCCCCACCTTGAGGTGGTCCTCCACCCGCTCCACCCGGCCCGGGGCGATCTGGCTGATGTGGAGGAGGCCTTCCGTGCCCGGGAAGAGGCTGATGAAGGCGCCGAAGGGGGTG
This sequence comes from Thermus sp. LT1-2-5, assembly GCF_040363165.1. Taxonomy (NCBI): domain Bacteria; kingdom Thermotogati; phylum Deinococcota; class Deinococci; order Thermales; family Thermaceae; genus Thermus; species Thermus javaensis. The sequence continues at coordinate 99,363 of NZ_BSRG01000001.1, forward strand.
ATCTTGGTGACGGTGCCCTCGTAGACCTCCCCCACCTTGGCCTCGCGGGTGAGGTCTTCTATGCGCTTCTTGGCCTTCTCCGCCGCCTCGAGGTCCGCGGAGTAGATGCGCACCGTCCCGTCTTCTTCGATGTCCACCTCCACGCCTAGCTCCTCCAAGGCCCGGACGTTTTTGCCGCCGGGGCCGATGACCAGGCCAATTTTCTCCACCGGCACCTTGAGGGTGAGGATCCGGGGGGCGAAGGGCTTGAGCTCGGGGCGCGGGGCGGGTAGGACACTTTCCATGATGGCCAGGATCTTTAGCCGCGCCTCCTTGGCCTGGAGCAAGGCCTCCTTGAGGACCTCCCGCGGCAGGCCCCCCACCTTGTTGTCCATCTGCAAGGCGGTGATGCCGTCCTTGGTGCCCGCCACCTTGAAGTCCATATCCCCGAGGGCGTCCTCCAGGCCCAGGATGTCCGTGAGGATCACCGCCCGGTCGCCTTCCCACACCAGCCCCATGGCCACCCCAGCCACGGGCTTTTGGATGGGCACCCCAGCGTCCATGAGGGCCAAGCAGCCGGCGCAGACCGTGGCCATGGAGCTGGAGCCGTTGGACTCTAGCACGTCCCCCACCACCCGGATGGTGTAGGGGAAGCTTTCCTGGGGCGGGAGCACCGCCCGTAGGGCCCGCTTGGCCAGGTTGCCGTGGCCCACCTCCCGCCGGGAAACCCCGCGAAGCCGCTTCACCTCCCCGGTGGAGTAGGGGGGGAAGTTGTAGTGGACCAAAAAGGGGTCGGTCTCGTCAATCCCCAGGTCGTCGATGATCTGCTCGTCCCGGCCCGTACCCAGGGTCACCGTGCCCAACACCTGGGTTTCGCCCCGGGTGAAGACCGCCGAGCCGTGGGCTCGGGGCAGAACGTCCACCTCCACCCAGATGGGCCTTAGGTCCTTGGGGCCGCGGCCATCGGCCCGCTTGCCCTCTTCCAAGACCAGCCGCCTTAGCTCCCGCCGCACCACCTCGTCAAAGGCGCTCTCGTAGAGGGGCTTTTTGCCCTCGTCCAGGGTGCCGTCCTCTAGCCGGGGCAGGGCCTCGGCGATGAGGCTTTCGGCAAAGGCCTCGAGGGCTCGGCTCCTTTCCCCTTTGCTGGCCGTCTGGAGCACCTGGGAAAGCCCCCGTTCTAAGGCCAGGCGATAGAGGGCTTCCTTCTCCTCCTCAGAGAGGGTTTCGGGGGGCGTCCAGGCCATCTTGGGCTTGCCCAGCTCCCTCGCCATCCTCTCCTGGAGCTCCAGGATGGGCTGCATCTCCCTATGGGCGAACTCCAGGGCTTGGACCAGGGTTTCCTCGTCCACCTCCTTGGCCCCAGCCTCCACCATGAGGATGGCCTCCCGGCTCCCCGCCACCACCAGGTCCAGCTGGCTTTCCTCCATCTCCTGGAGGGTGGGGTTTAGAACGAACTGCCCGCCGATGAGCCCCACCCGCACCGCGGCGATGGGGCCCTCCCAGGGGATGTCGGAAAGCATAAGGGCGGCGCTGGCCGCAATGGGCCCCAGGATGTCGGGAGGGTTCTTCTGGTCTGCGGAGAGCACCGTGAGGATGACCTGTACCTCGTGGCGGAAGCCCTTGGGGAAGAGGGGCCGGATGGGGCGGTCCGTCATGCGGGCGGAAAGGATGGCCTTCTCCCCCGGGCGCCCTTCCCGGCGCATGAAGCTCCCCGGGATCTTACCCACGGCGTAGTGGCGCTCTTCGAACTCCACGGTGAGGGGAAGGAAGTCCGCCTGGATGGGCTCCTCCGAGGCTTGGGCCGTGGCGAGGACCACGGTGTCCCCGTAACGCGCCAAGACGGAGCCGGAAACCTGCTTGGCGTATTTGCCCGTTTCCAGGACCAGGGGGCGCCCCGCCACCTGGGTTTCGTAACGGAAGGCTTGGGGTGTGTTGGGTGTGGCGTCTGGCATACGCTCCTCTAAGCGAAAGGCGGAGCCCTAAGGCCCCGCCCCCGACCTAAACCCTAGTTTACTTCCTCAAGCCCAGCTTCTCAACCAGGGCGCGGTAGCGCTCAGGGTCTTCCCGCTCTAGGTAGCGCAGAAGCCTCCGGCGCTGGCCCACCAGCATGAGGAGGCCCCGGTGGGAGTGGTGGTCGTGCTTGTGTAGCTGGAGGTGTTCGGAAAGCCTGTTGATGCGCAAGGTGAGCAACGCCACCTGCACCTCGGTGCTCCCCGTGTCCCCGGGGAAGCGGGCGAACTCCTCGATGACCTTTTGCTTCTCTTCCTTGGTGATGGGCATCTTAACCTCCGTCAGGGGGGAAGGCGCTTTTTGCCCCTTCCTCCTCGAGGCCCTCAGGGGCCTCACCCAGGATAGGTCCCCCGCCTTCTCCCGTCAAGGAGGAAGAGGAGAAGGGCCAAAAGGGCCAGGCTGGCCCCCAGGGCAAAGGCCACCTCGGCCCCATAGAGGTGCCAAAGCCATCCGAAAAGGGCGCTGGCAGGAAGCAAAAGCACGCCCACCACCGTGTGGTAGAGCCCGATGGCGCTGGCCTTGATCTTTGGGGGTACCAAGGTGGCTAAATAGGCCCGGCTACTCCCTTCAAAGGCGGCGGAGTAAAGGGCATAAAGGAGCAAAAAGGCCACGGCCCAGACGGGGCTTTCCGCCCAGGCGAAGCCCAGGTAGACCAGGGCGTACAGGAAAAACCCCAGGGCCACCACCCGCCTTAGGCCCACCCGGTCCGCCAGGCTTCCCAAAGGGTAAGAAAGGAGGGCGTAGAGGAGGTTGTAGGCGGTATAGGCCAGGGTCACTTCCTCTTGGGAAAGGCCCAGGTCCTTAAGGCGGAGGAGGAGAAAGGCGTTGGAGGAAAGCGCCAGGGCGAAGATGCCCGCAATGAGGAGGAAGCGGCGGTAGGCGAGGGGCATGGCCTTAAGCCGAAGGGGCGGCAGGGCCGGCAGGGATCTTGGGCCAGGGGCCTCCCGCACCAAGAGGAGGGCCAAAAACGCCAGGCCTGCGGGAATGGCCGAGGCCCAGAACACTCCTCGCACTCCCAGGTGGGGCAGGAGGAAGAAGGCGAGGAGGGGGCCAAGGGTGGCGCCTAAGGTGTCCAGCCCCCGGTGGAGGCCGTAGGCTCGGCCTAGGGCTTCCTGCGGCACGCTCTCCGCCAGGAGGGCGTCCCGGGGGGCGGTCCTTAGGCCCTTCCCGGTGCGGTCCAAGAAGCGGTAGAGAAGGAGGTGAAAAGGGCTTTGCGCCAGGGCCAAAAGGGGGCGAAAGAGGGCGGGAAGGCCGTAGCCGAGAAGGAGCAGGGGCTTGCGCCGGCCTAAGCGGTCGGAGACCCTTCCCCCCACCACCTTAAAAAGGCTGGCCGTGGCCTCGGCCACCCCTTCCACCAGGCCCAAGGTTCCCGCCCCGGCCCCCAGGCTGGTAAGGAAGAGGGGTAGAAGGGGATAGACCATTTCGCTGGCCACGTCCATGAGGAAGCTGACCAGGCCCAAGAGGTACACGATGCTGGGGAGCCTCATGGACGGAACCTAGCGTAAAACCAGAGCAAAAGGGGCTCAGGCAAGATCATGAGGAGGGAAAGGAAGTCTAGGGGCGCCGGGGCGAGCCAGGCCAGGCCCAAGGGGGTGGCGAAGGGGAGGGGTAGGGTGCGGGTAAGGAGGAAAAGACCAAGAAAGGCAAGGGAAAGCCCCACCCCTACCCGCCACACTCGAGGAGCGAAGGGAGGGTCGGTCTCCGGGTACATGAGGCGGAGGACCGCCAGGACCAGGGTGTAGGTCACCTTTAGGGCCAAAAGGGCGAGGAAAAGCTGGCCGTAGAAGTAATACTCGGAAACAAGACCATAGCGCACCGCCTCGGCTTCAGAGAGGCCCAAAGCGCTTCCGCATAGGCCCTGGCCCAAGGCTCCCCCGAGCCCCAGGCCCAAGAACTGCAGGAAAAAGGGTAGAAGGTTTAACCCCGCCACCCAGGGTAGTCCAGGACCAGAAACAAATCCCACGGGTACAGCCTCTTCCCCTTAGTCAAAAAGGTCAAGGGCCGGAGCTTTCCGACCCTTGACCTGAAGGGTTTACCAGAGTCGCCAGCCCGGTACAGGGTTCAAGTTGCTAAAGAGCTGCACCAAGGTGGGGCCGTAGGCCAAAACCACCAGGATCACCGCCACGGCGAACCAGAAGCCGATGCGGTCCATGGCCTGGACGAGCCGGCGATCCTCGGGGCCGGAGAGCACCTCGGCGAAGGGCACGGGCGCCTCAGCCAACTCCATTCGCCGCTCCCTGTTTAGGAGGACACTGAAGAGGCCGTAGATGAAGAGAAGAAGCGCTACCAGCAGCACGATGCCCGCCAGGATGTTGAAGACCATGGGTATGGCGGCGTGGGGGTATGCGTCCGGTACCTGGGCGATGTAGGCCCTGCGGGGCACGTTGAGAAGTCCGGCCCAGTGCAGGCCCACGGCCATCAGCATCATCCCGATAAACCAAAGCCACACCACCGCCAGGCCAAGCCGCCTTTGGGCGTCGGAGATGGGCTTGCCCGTGAGGTTGGGGATGAGCCACCACAAGGAGCCCATGGCGGTGAGGGTCACCAAGCTCGCCACCTGCAGGTGGAAGTGGCCAGGGATCCAGACTGTGTTATGCACTACGTAATTCAGGGTGTAGCTAGCGTTCACAATCCCGCCCGCACCACCGGGAATAAAGCCTAGAAGGCCCAGCACGGGGGCTACGAAGGCGGGGTTGTCCCAGGGAAGGGCCTTGATCCAGCCGAAAAGCCCCTTACCGCCCCGCATCCTTCCGGCGAACTCCAGGCTTGCAGCGATGGTAAAGGCAGTCATGAGGCTCGGCACCGCCACAAAGAAGGTGAGGATGGAGTGGATCAGCTTCCAGGTGGGGTCAATCCCGGGGTCGGCGAACTGGTGGTGGAAGCCCACCGGGGTGGAGAAGAGGAGGAAAAGGAGGAAGACCAGGCGGGCTATGGGGTCGGAAACCAGTTTGCCCCCCGCTTGCTTGGGGAGAATGGTGTAGATGATGGCGTAGGCCGGCAGGAGCCAGAAGTAGACGATGGGGTGGCCCGTCCACCAGAAGAGGGTGCGGGCCACCAGGGGGTCCACCCCTTGGATGAGGCCAAAGGACCAGGGCAGGAGGAAGAGCACCGACTCGAGGACCAGCCCAATGGAGGCCAGGAACCACATGAGCCAGAAGACCACGGCCATGTAGGTGACCAGAGGGGTCACCTTACCCGGGTTTTGCGCCTTCCAACGGCGCCAGAGGTCCAGCACCACGTAAATGCTCACCCAAGTGGAAAGGACGAAGACGCTTGCCCCCAGGTAGAAGGCCCAGTGGCCCTTAAGGGGAGGGTAGAAGGTGTAGAGCACCGTGGCTTCGTTGGCAAGAAGGGGAAGCGCCGCCACTACAAGTCCAAGGAAGGCCATCCACCAGGAAAGCCACACCAAGCGCATGTTGGGCCGGAGGTTTAGCTCCCGGGCCGGCAGGTAGACCATGGTGGCCTGGGCGAAGAGCTGGGTGAAGACGATGGCGTTTAGGACTCCGTGCAGGGTCAGGCCCTGGTAGTAGGACTGAACGAAGGGCAAGAGGCGCTTAAGAAGCGGGTAGGCGTCCACGTTGCCGTAGTTCAAGGCCTGGAAGGGGCCGAAAAGGCTCCCCACGATCACGGCAATGAAGCCCAGGACTAGGAAGTAGAGGGTGGCCTTCTTTTCCGGATAGGCTTCGTAGATACGGGTAGTATCTCCTCTAAGCACCGCCATGGTTCACTCCTTCACTACAATCTTTCCGAACATGTTCTGGTGGCCGAGGCCGCAGTACTGGTTGCAGATGATCCGGTACTCTCCAGCCTTCTTGAAGGTGTAGCGCACGGTGGAAACTTCCCCGGGAAGCACCTCCACGTTGATGTTCGTCCCCTCTACGTGGAAGCCGTGGATCACATCTGGGCTTGTGATCTTGAAGATGATCTCGGCCCCCTTGGGTACTTCAATGGGATTGGGCTGGTAACCGAAGGCGAAGGCCAGGACGTAAACGGTGTACTGGTTGGGGCCGGTTTGGACCACCGCTTGGGCGGGGTCAGCCCAGGGGCCTTCGGTGCGCACCGTGGTGGGGTTCACCCGTTCCAGCTTTCCTGCGGGGATGGCCCCGGCGGTGTGCGTGGCTAAGGTATAGGCGATGAGGGCGATGAAGACGAGAAGCATGACCAAGGAGAAAGCCAGCCAGCCTTTTTCGTAGGCGAGGATCGCTTTGTGGGCCTTGTGCTCGTCTACCATGGCTTACCCCCGTGCGAAGAAGAGGACGTATACCCCTAACCAAAAAACCAATATGGTGAAGGTGAGAACTACGATTACTCCTAGAGCGCCTATCGGTTTCTCCTCCATACCCTTCCTCCCTAACGGCGGTGTGCCGTATACGGGGGTTAGGGTAACAAAAAGCCCGAGAAAGGGTGAAGTACATTTGTCCCTTTAGGTAGAAGAATACCGGGACAAAAGTTCCTGCATCTTTACGCATACAGGAGGGGCGTAAATGACCAGGGGCCAGGAGGTGCTCCCGGCCCCTGAGCCCTGCCCTGGGTTTAGGCCCCGCTTCCCACCCGGGCCAGGACTAGGCGGCTCACCTCCTTGAGGGTTTCAAAGACCCCTTTTCCTTCGGTGGCCACCGCTTCAAACACGGGAAAGCGTTTCTCTGGGTCCACCACCGCTTGCACCATCTCCACGGGGAGGGCGTCGGGGAGGTCGCGCTTGTTTACCTGAAGGACCACGGGGAGGTCTTCTACCTTGAGGCCGTATTCTGCCAGATTTTCCCGCATGTTGCGCATGCTCTCGGCGTTGGCCCGGAGACGGTTTGGGGCGGAGTCAGCCACGAAGACGATGCCGTCCACGCCCCGGAGGATGAGTTTTCGGCTTGCGTTGTAGAAGACCTGCCCTGGTACCGTGTAGAGGTGGAAGCGGGTTTTAAAGCCTTTTACCTCCCCTAAGTCCAGAGGGAGAAAGTCAAAGAAAAGCGTCCGCTCGTCCTCGGTGGCTAGGGAAACCATCTCCCCCTTCCGGCCTTCCGGGATCTTGCCGTAAATCCACTTGAGGTTGGTGGTTTTGCCCGAAAGACCGGGGCCGTAGTAGACGATCTTGAAGTTGATCTCGCGGTTGGCGAAGTTGATGGTGCTCATGCTAGTTGCCGAAAAGCTCGTCCAACAGGGCCTTGGCTTCCTCGCGGTACTGGGTGTCCAGGCTGAGCTTGGGGGGGTTGGCCAGGGCCTCCTCGGCGAGCTTGGCCAGGGCCTCCGCCGCCCGTTTGCCGTACAGCTTCACCTTGCCCAAGGGGGCATTCTCGTCGAAGACCAGGACCAAAAGGGCGTGTTCCCCAGCCTCGTCCACGTAGAGGCCCATGCGCTCCCCCTGGTGGACCACCTCTTGGAAGCGGGCCTCGCCCAGGAGCTTGGCCAGGGCCTGGGTGGCGGCGGCGTTGCCCGCCACCAGGGTAGCTAGGGAGTCTAAAGGCGGGGGCTTGGGGGCCCAGAGGGCCTCCTTGTGGGATAGAACAAAGCCTTTTCGGTCAATGAAGAGGGCGTAGCGGGCCCCGGTTTCCCGTAGGGTTTCCTCCAGGACGCCCATGGCCCGCTCGTAAGGGCCTCCGTAGAGGACCAAGGAAGGTTCCACCATAGTATGCTCAGTCTACCATGAGGCCTTTTTTGGAAGAGGCAAGGGCGCTTCTTGCGGAGCTGGTGGCCCTGCCCACGGTGAGCGCCGAGGGTAAGGCCTTGGCTGAAGGGGCGGAAAAGGTGGCGGAGTACTTCCGGGGTCTAGGTTTGGAGGCGGAGCTCCACGAGGGGTATGGGCCCCCTGTGGTCTACGCCCAGGGTGGGGAGGGGGAGAAGACCCTTCTTTTTTATAACCACTACGATGTCCAGCCCCCGGATCCCTTGGAGCTTTGGGAAAACGACCCCTTTACCCTGGTGGAGCGGGAGGGGGCCTGGTACGGGCGGGGCACCCACGACGACAAGGGGGAGCTGGTGGCCAGGCTCATGGCCCTCAAGCTTTTCCGGGAGAAGCACGGGTTTTTGCCCCGGGTGAAGTTCGTGGTGGAGGGGGAGGAGGAGGTGGGGAGCCCCCACCTCGAGGCCTACGTGGCGGCCCACGCTCCCCGCCTCCAGGCGGACGCCATCCTCTGGGAGGCGGGCGGGGTGGATGCGAAGGGGAGGCCCTACCTCTACGCCGGCCTCAAGGGGATCGTGGCCCTGGAATTGCGGGTGCGCACGGCGGCCTTTGACCTCCACTCCTCCTACGGGGCGGTGGTGGAAAACCCCATCTACCGCCTAAGCCGGGCCCTGGCCTCCCTGAGGGACGAGGAGGGCAGGGTTTTAATCCCGGGCTTCTACGCCAAGGTGCGGCCCCTCACGCCCTTAGAGCTGGAGGTCTTGGCGGAGATCCCCGACGAAAGCGAAGCGCTAAAGGAGGCTTTCAGCGTACGGGACTTCCTGGGTGGGGCGAGGAACCTGGAGTTTAACCAAAGGCTTTACGCCGAGCCCTGCGTGAACCTCAACGGCTTCCATTCGGGCTACGGGGGGCCTGGGTCCAAGACCGTGCTTCCGGCGGAGGCCTACGCCAAGCTGGACTTCCGCCTGGTGCCGGACCAGGACCCCGAGGAGGTGCCCTCGCTCCTTCAGCGCCACCTCGAGGCCCAAGGCTTCCACGACGTGGAGGTGAGGGTCCTGGAGAAGGGGGAGCGCCCGGCCCGCTCCGACCTGGCCCACCCCTTCGTGGGCCTGGCGCGGCAGGCCTTGGAGGAAGCCTTCGGCCAGAAGGCGGTCCTCTACCCCAACATGGCGGGCTCGGGGCCCATGTACCCCTTCCTCCACCACCTGAAGGCCCCGGCGGTGGGCCTGGGGGTGGGCTACCCGGGGAGCCGCGTGCATAGCCCCAACGAGCACATCCGCATCCTTGACTTTGAGCGGGGTACCCTGGCCATTCTGCGCCTGATGGAGCGCTTTTTCGGTATCCTCTGAGGGCTATGCGCCTCGTCTTTGGCGAACAGGACACCCCTTACGAGGCGGCGCGGGTGGTGGTCTTGCCCGTGCCCTACGACCTTTCCCTTTCCTTCCTCCCCGGCGCCCGGCGGGGCCCGGAGGCCATCCTCCTGGCGAGCCGGGAGCTGGAGCCCTTTCTCCTGGAGCTCGGCGTCGCCCCCGAGGAGGCGGGGATCCACGCCGCCGAGCCCGTGCCCTGGGTGGCGGGAAGCGCCGAGGCCAGCCACCGCCTGATCCGGGAGGCGGCCCTGGCCCACCTGGGGGCGGGGAAGTTCCTGGTGGCCCTCGGGGGGGACCACTCCATCACCCATCCCTTGGTCATGGCTCACCGGGAGGCCTTGGGGGAGTTTTCCCTCCTGCACATCGACGCCCACGCCGACCTCTACCCAGAGTGGCAGGGCTCGGTCTACTCCCACGCCTCCCCCTTGTACCGCCTCCTTCAGGAGGGGTTTCCCCTGGTCCAGGTGGGCATTCGGGCCATGGACCAAGACTCCTTGCGCCTGGCGCGGGAGCGGGGCGTGGGCCTTTTCCCCGCCCATCGGCTTCACAAGGAGGGGCTTCCCCTAAAGGAGATCCTGGCCGCCTTGGGAAAGCGGGTCTACATCACCTTTGACTTTGACGCCCTGGACCCTGCAGTGATGCCCAGCGTGGGCACTCCCTTGCCGGGGGGGCTTACCTACCGCCAGGCGGTGGATCTCCTGCAAGCGGTCTTTGCCGAGAAGGAGGTGGTGGGCATGGACTTCGTGGAGCTCTCCCCCAACGGCCAGTTCCACGCCGAGATGACCGCAGCCCAGCTCGTCTACCACGCCATCGGCCTGAAGGCGCTCCAGGCTGGGTGGCTTGTCCCGGAAGGGGAGCACAGTTAGGAACGGCGTCTTCTCGTAGCCTTGGGGCATGCGCCTCGGCCTCTTTCTTTTCTTCCTTGTCCCCGCCCTGGCCCAGGTCCTCACCCTTCCCGAGCTTCGGGCCCGGACCTATGGGGAGGGGGGCTTTCGGGTGGAGCGGGTCCTGGAGGAGGGGGCCCGTTTCACCCGGGTGCAGTTTTCCCACCTTTCGGACGGCCTTAGGGTCCACGGCTTCGCCAACCTCCCCAGGGGCCAGGGGCCTTTCCCGGTGGTGGTGGTCCTCCACGGCTACGTGGAGCCGAGCCGCTACCGCCTCCTGGCCTACACCGCCCGGTACGCCGACTGGCTGGCCCAAGCGGGCTTTTTGGTCCTCCACCCCAACTACCGGGGCCACCCTCCTTCGGAAGGCGCCCCGGCCCGGGGGCTTCGCCACGCCTACGCCGTGGACGTTTTGAACCTTCTGGCCGAGGTGCGCCGGGGGGCTTTTCCCCAGGCTGATGCCTCCCGCATCGCCCTCTTCGGCCACTCCATGGGCGGGGGCATCGCCCAGGTGGTGAGCCTGGTGGACCCCACGCTTAAGGGGGCGGTCCTCTACGGGAGCATGAGCGGGGACGAGCGGCAGAACCTGGAACGGATCCTGATGTGGTCCGGGGGCGCGCGGGGTCGGGAGCTCTATACCCTTGCCCCCGAGGTCTTGCGCCAGGCTTCCCCCTGGACCTACCTGGCGGAACTGGCCGTGCCCTACAGCGTCCACCACGGGCTACAGGACGCCCAGGTGCCTCCGGAGTGGTCGTGGGAGCTTTGCCGCAGGCTTAAGGCCCTGGGCAAGCCCGTGGAGTGCTTTAGTTACCCGGGAGGGCACCTCTTCCAAGGGGAGGTGGACCGCCGCTTCCGGGAACGGGCCTTAGCCTTCTTAAGGCGGGTCCTGCGCTAGGCTCTAAGGGTATGGCTGCCTTGTTTGCCGCTTGGGACAAGCTCCTTTTCGCCTTGGGGTTTGGCCTTTTGGTCTTAGCTGCCTTGGTCCGGGTCTTGGGAGCGCGGGGGAGCAGGGTCTTCCTCCTGCTTGGCCTTCTTGCCTGGCTCCTGGGCCTATTCCTTCGGCTACAATAGCTCCCCGTGGCCAAGCGCGTGGTATCCGTTTCCCTGGGCTCGAGCCGCCGCGACTCCGTGGCGGAGGTGGAGCTTCTGGGGGAGAAGGTGGTCCTGGAGAGGCGGGGGACGGACGGGGACTTGGAGAAGGCTGTGGCCCTGATCCGGGAACTGGACGGCCAGGTGGACGCCATCGGCCTCGGGGGGATTGACCTCTATTTGGTGGCCGGGGGCAGGCGCTACGTCATCAAGGACGCCAAGCGCCTCAAGGAGGCGGCGCGAAAGACGCCGGTGGTGGACGGCTCGGGGCTCAAGCACACCCTGGAGCGACGGGCGGTGCGGGAGCTCGCCCCCCTAATAGACTGGGAACATACCAAAGTACTCCTCCCCTCCGCCGTGGACCGCTTCGGGCTGGCGGAGGCCCTTTGGGAGGCGGGGGCTAAGGTCCTCTACGGCGACTTCATCTTCGCCCTGGGCCTACCCATTCCCCTCTATAGCCTTTCCTTTTTGCAAAAGCTTGCTTACCTCCTCCTTCCCCTCCTCACCCAGCTTCCCTTCCACCTCCTTTACCCCATGGGAAAGGAACAGGAGGGGCGGAGGGTGGACTGGCGAAGCCGCTACTACCGCTGGGCTGACCTGGTGGCCGGGGACTGGCACTACATCCGCCGCCACATGCCCGAGGACATGCGGGGGAAGACGGTGCTCACCAACACCACTACCCTCGAGGACCTGGAGTTCCTAAGGGCGCGGGGCGTGAAGCGCCTCATCACCACCACTCCCCGCATGAACGGCCGGAGTTTTGGCACCAACGTCATGGAGGCCCTTCTGGTGGCCCTGGCTGGGCGGGAGCTCACCGAGACCGACTACCTCCGGTATATTGACCTCTTAGGGCTTAAGCCCCAGGTGTTGGAACTAGAGGAGGAAAGATGATCAGCGTGACCGACCTGCGACCCGGAACCAAGGTGAAGATGGAGGGTGGCCTCTTCGAGTGCGTGGAGTACCAGCACCAGAAGATTGGCCGTGGCGGGGCCAAGGTGATCGCCAAGTTCAAGAACCTGGAAACCGGTGCCACCATCGAGCGCACCTTCAACTCGGGGGAGAAGCTGGAAGACATCTACGTGGAAACCCGCGAGCTCCAGTACCTCTACCCCGAGGGGGACGAGCTCGTCTTCATGGACCTAGAAACCTACGAGCAGTTCCACGTGCCTAAGGATCGGGTGGAGGCGGCCCGCTTCCTCAAAGAAGGCATGACCGTCCTAGGGGACATGTACGAGGGTCGCCCCCTGAAGATCACCCCGCCCACGGTGGTGGAGCTCAAGGTGGTGGACACGCCTCCTGGGGTGCGGGGGGACACGGTTTCCGGAGGGTCTAAGCCCGCCACCTTGGAAACCGGGGCGGTGGTGCAGGTGCCCCTGTTTGTAGAGCCGGGGGAGGTGATCAAGGTGGATACGCGCACAGGCGAGTACGTGGGCCGGGCCTGAGGGAAGGGAGGGAGGGGGGCCCGGGTACCCGGGCCCCCACGCTTTGACCCGGTCTAAGCGGGCATTAGGGTAAGCTTTATGCCACGAGGTGCTTCTATGACGCCCAAGGAGCTCAAGCAGATCCTGCAGGCTTTGGTGGAACACGGGGTGAGCGAGCTCACCCTGGAAACCCCCGATTACAAGCTCACCGTGCGGCGCGGGGGGGAGGTACAGGTGGTGGCGGTGCCGGCCCCAGCGCCGGCCCCAGCCTTGGCCCCCGTACCCCAGGCAGAGGTTGCCGCACCTCCCCCGCCTCCCGCCTCCGCCCCGGCGGAAGCGCTTACGGCGCCTCCCAAGGAGGACGAATGCGCCGGGTGCGTGGAGGTCCGCGCCCCCATCGTGGGCACCTTCTACCGGGCCCCGGCCCCCGACGCCCCGCCTTACGTGAAGGAAGGGGACCGGGTGGAGAAGGGCCAGGTCCTCTGCATCATCGAGGCCATGAAGCTCATGAACGAGATCGAGTCTGAGGTTTCCGGGATCGTGAGGAAGATCCTGGTGCAAAACGGGGAGCCCGTGGAGTACGGCCAACCCCTCTTCCTCATCCAGCCGGTATGAAAAAGGTCCTCATCGCCAACCGGGGCGAGATCGCCTTAAGGATCATCCGGGCCGCCAAGGAGCTCGGCATCAAGACGGTGGTGGCCCATTCCACCGCGGACGAGAAGAGCCTGCCCGTTCTCCTGGCGGACGAGGCCATCTGCATTGGCCCGCCCCCCTCGGGCCAGAGCTATTTGAACATCCCCAACCTCCTCTCCGCCGCCATCGTGACCGGGGCAGACGCCATCCACCCGGGCTACGGCTTTCTGGCGGAAAACGCCACCTTCGCCGAGATGTGCCGGGAGCACGGCATCACCTTCATCGGCCCCACCCCGGAGAACATGCGGGCCCTGGGAGACAAGGCCACGGCCCGCAAGGTGGCCCGGGAGGCGGGGGTGCCCACGGTGCCCGGTACCGACGAGGTGGGGAGCGTGGAGGAGGCCAAGCGGGCGGCCCTGGAGATCGGCTACCCCGTGATCCTTAAAGCCTCCGCCGGGGGGGGCGGCCGGGGGATGCGGGTGGTGCACACGGAGGAGGAGCTGGAGCGGGCGGTGCAGCAGGCCCAGGAGGAGGCCCGGGCCGCCTTCGGCAACCCAGCGGTCTACCTGGAGAAGTACATTGAGGAGCCCAAGCACATCGAGATCCAGGTCCTGGGGGACGGGGAGCGGGTGGTCCACCTTTGGGAGCGGGACTGCTCCATCCAGCGCCGCCACCAGAAGCTCCTGGAGGAGGCCCCAAGCATCCTGCCCTACGAGACCCGCAAGGCCATCGCCGAGGCGGCGGTGCGCCTGGCGGCCCACGTGGGCTACGTGTCCGCGGGTACCCTAGAGTTCTTGGTGGACAAGGAGGGGAACTTCTACTTCATCGAGATGAACACCCGCATCCAGGTGGAGCACCCCGTCACGGAGATGATCACGGGGATAGACCTGGTCCAGGCCCAGTTCCGCATCGCCCAGGGGGAGAAGCTTTGGCTTAAGCAGGAGGAGATCGAGGTCCGCGGGCACGCCATCGAGGTGCGGGTGAACGCCGAGGACCCGGAGAGGGGCTTTAGGCCCTCCATCGGCAAGGTGGAAACCCTCCTCTTTCCCGGGGGGCCTGGCATCCGGGTGGACAGCCACCTCTACGCCGGCTACCAGATCCCGCCCCATTACGACAGCCTCATCGCCAAGATCATCGCTTGGGCTCCCACCCGGGAGGAGGCCATCCGCCGCATGGAACGGGCCCTTTCCGAGACGGTCATCGAGGGCCCTGGCCTCAAGACCACCATCCCCTTCCACCAAAAGGTGCTGCAAAACGCCTTCTTCCGCCGCGGGGCGGTCTACACCAACTTCGTGGCCCGGCGCATGGAGATGTAGACTGGGCGTGTGATGGTGGAGTACGAGATCAGCGACCATGCCCTCGAGGCCCTGGTCCTCCACGCCTTGGAGGGCCTGGAGGGGGTGCGGCCCTGGGAGGCCGCTCCCCGCTCCTTGGGGGAGGTCTTCCGGCGCGCCAAGCCGGTGAGGGTGGAAAGGACCCCGGAGGGGCTTGTGGTGGACCTGGTCCTTTCCGTGGACTACGGCCTGGCCATCCCCGAGCTGGCCCAGTCCGTGCAAAAAGCGGTGGCTGAGGCCCTTTTCCTGGCCACCGGGGAAGCGGTGAAGGCGGTGAACCTCACCGTGGCCCAGGTGGAGTACCGCAAGGAGGTCCATGCTTAGGCGGGCGCGGGAGCTGGCCATGCGCGCCCTCTTCGCCCACACCCAAGGGGGCGTGGACCTGGAGGAGGCCTTCCGCCACGCCCTGGAGGAGATGGGTGGGGAGGACGACCCTTACGGCGACGCCCTGGACGAGGAGGGGATTGCCTTCGCCAAGCGGCTCCTAGAGGGGTACAAGGCCCACCAGGAGGAGGTGGACCGGGTCCTTGGGGAAACGGTGGAGGGTTGGGACTTTGCGCAGATGTCCAAGACCGACCTCACCGTGCTCCGCCTGGCCACCTACGAGATGCTGTACGAGCCCACCCCCTTCGCCCCCCTCATCGAGGTGGCGGTGAAGATCGCCAACCGCTACGGAGGGGAGCACTCCGGGGCCTTCGTCAACGGGGTGCTGGGCCGCCTGTACCGGCGGATCCAGGAGGGGGAGCTCAAGACCGTAGCCAAGGAGGCGTAGGATGACCCTGGCCCGTACGCTTTCCGGCCACGAGGTGGCAGAGGCGGTCTACGCCGAGCTCCGAAAGAAGCTCGCTACCCTTTCCTTCGTCCCCTCCTTGCGGGTGATCCGCTTGGGGGAGGACCCGGCCTCGGTGTCCTACGTGCGGCTCAAGGACAAGCGGGCCCGGGAGCTTGGGTTTCAGAGCCAGGTGGAGGTCTACCCCGAGGACTTCCCGGAGGAGGCCCTCCTGGCCCGCATCGCCGAGCTCAACGCCGACGAGGAGGTGGACGGGATCCTGGTCCAGCTCCCCCTGCCCCGCCATATCCGCACCGAACGGGTCCTCGAGGCTATCCACCCCTTGAAGGACGTGGACGGCTTCCACCCGATGAACGTGGGGCGGCTATGGAGTGGGGGGGAAGGGCTTTTCCCCTGCACCCCCCTGGGCATCCTCCGCCTCCTCCGGCACTACGGGGTGGGGCTAAAGGGCAAGGAGGTGGTGGTCCTAGGCCGCTCCAACATCGTGGGGAAGCCCTTGGCCGGGCTTCTTCTGCGGGAGGACGCCACGGTCACCGTGGCCCACTCCAAGACGGAAAGCCTCCCCGAGGTGACGCGCCGGGGGGAAATCCTGGTGGTGGCCGTGGGCCAGGCCCACCTGGTGCGCAAGGAATGGGTGCGCCCCGGGGCCATCGTGGTGGACGTGGGGGTGAACCGGGTGGAGGGGAGGCTCCTCGGGGACGTCCACCCCGAGGTGGCGGAGGTGGCCGCCGCCCTCACCCCCGTTCCCGGGGGGGTGGGCCCCATGACCGTGGCCATGCTCATGGCCAACACCCTGAAGGCAGCCCTTCTGAGGCGGCATGGAGCTTCTCTATAACCAGGTTTTCTGGACCGCCATCCTGGCCAACTTCCTGGCCCAGACCCTGAAGCTCTTCCTCTACTACCTGCTGGAGGGCCGTTTCCAGTGGGAGCGCTTTTTGGAAACCGGGGGGATGCCCAGCTCCCACTCCGCCACGGTGAGCGCCTTGGCGGTGGCGGTGGGCCTGGAGGAGGGGTTTGGCAGCTCCCTTTTCGCCGTGGCCGCCGTCTTTGCCCTCATCGTCATGTACGACGCCACCGGCATCCGTCGCGCCGCCGGGCTCCACGCCCAGCTCCTGAACCAGTTGGTACAGGAGCTCCAGAAGGTGTTGGAAAAAGGCCCCGCCCCCGAGCCCTTGAAGGAGCTTTTGGGCCACACCTACCTCGAGGTCCTGGTGGGGGCCCTGCTGGGGGCCTTGGTGGCTTTTCTCAGCTATCACTTCTTCCCGGCGGCGTAAAAGGCCAGGGTCTGGCCCAAGAGGAAGACGAGAAGGCCCAAGACCGGGGCCAGGAAGAAGACAAAAAGGCTCAGGAAGAGGACCAAGACCAGGGGCAAGAGGGGTTTTTGGAAGCGGTGGAAGACGAAGAGGTTCAAAAGCCCGAAGAGGAGCAGGACCACCAAGGCTACGGTTTCCACGGGGCTCCATTGTACGCTCTTGCCATGGGCGGGGAATGGGGTAAACTTTTACCGAGTATAAGGAGGGCGCTTCCATGTTGACCCTAGCGGAAAAACTCCTCTTCCTCCTGGTGGCGGCGGTAAGCCTTTACTATGCCTACACCGGTTTCCGCCGGGTGTACCTGGCCATCCGGCGGGGGCGGCCTGAGGACCGGTTTGACCGCCTGCCGGAACGCCTGGGAAGGGCCATATGGGTGGTCCTAACCCAGGAAACCGTCTTCAAGCGGAGGCCCCTGGTGTCCCTCCTCCACGCCTTCGTCTTCTACGGCTTCGTCTACTACCTCCTGGTGAACCTGGTGGACCTCTTGGAGGGCTACTTTCCCCTTCACACCCAAGGGGGCCTCTGGAACCCCTATAACCTCCTCGCCGACCTCCTCACCGCCTTGATCCTGGTGGGCATCCTCGGCCTCATGCTCCGGCGTTACGTGGTGGCTCCCAAGGACTTCACCTGGAACCCCAACGTCCCCCTGCACGAGAGGGTGCGCCAGGGCATCCCCAAGGACTCCGCCATCGTGGGGGCCTTCATCACCTTCCACGTGGGAAGCCGCCTCCTCTCCAAGGCGTCCAGCTTGGCCCAGGAGGGCCCCGACCCCTTCCAGCCCGTGGCCAGCGCCCTGGCGCAGGTTTTGGCGGGGCTATCCCCAGCCGCGCTTGTCTTTATGGAGCACTTCTTCTGGTGGGGCGCCTTGGGCTCCATCCTCCTCTTCCTCCCCTACTTCCCCCGCTCCAAGCACATCCACCTCCTCATGGCCCCCATCAACCTGGCCTTCCGCAAGGAGAAACCGGGGGCCCTCCTGCCCTTGGACTTTGAAAAGGAAGAGGAGAAGTTCGGGGCGGAAAAACTGGAAGACCTCTCCTGGAAGCGGCTTTTGGACGCTTACGCCTGCATCATGTGCAACCGCTGCCAGGAGGCCTGCCCCGCCTACGCCACGGGCAAGGCCCTAAGCCCCGCCGCCATCCTCATCTCCGAGCGCTACGAGCTCAACGAGATCCTGAAGGACTTCGCCGCCGGCAGGGAAAGCCCCAGGCCCCTCATGGACTTCGCCCTGAACGAGGAGGCCCTTTGGGCCTGCACCACCTGCATGGCCTGCGTGGAGGTCTGCCCCGTGGGCAACGAGCAGATGCTCCACATCCTGGACGTGCGCCGGGCTAAGGTCCTCATGGAGGGGGAGTTTCCCCAGGAGCTGAACAACGCCTTCCGGGGTATGGAGCGCTCGGGCAACCCCTGGGGCATCGGGCAGGACAAGCGCCTGGACTGGGCCGAGGGCCTTAGCGTGCCCACGGTGGAGGAAAAGCCCCACCCCGAGGTCCTCTACTGGGTGGGGTGCGCCCCCAGCTACGATCCCAGGGCGCAGAAGATCGCCCGGAGCATGGTGGCGATCCTGAACGCCAGCGGGGTGGACTGGGCGGTCTTGGGGCGGAAGGAGAAGTGCACCGGGGATGCGGCGCGGCGGGCGGGGAACGAGTACCTCTTTTTCCAGCTGGCCACGGAGAACGTGGAAACCCTGAACCAGGTGGCCCCCAAGACCATCGTCACCACCTGCCCCCACTGCTTCCACACCCTGCAGAATGAGTACAAGGACTTCGGGGGGGACTACCGGGTGGTCCACCACTCGGAGTTCATCGCCGAGCTCTTGCGCTCGGGGAGGCTTCGGGTGAACGAGGAAACCCGCCAGGTGGTCTTCCACGACCCCTGCTACCTGGGCCGCCACAACGGGGTCTACGAGGCCCCGCGGGAGGTGCTGAAGGAGGTGGGCCTAATCCTGGTGGAGCCGCCCCGGAGCCGGGAGAAGAGCTTCTGTTGCGGGGCGGGCGGGGCCCAGTTCTGGAAGGAGGAGGAGCCCGGGGCCATGCGGGTGTCGCAAAACCGTTACCAGGAACTCAAGGCCACGGGGGCCGAGGTCATCGCCACGGGCTGCCCCTTCTGCATGGCCATGATGAACGTGGAGACGGCCCAGGACGAAAGGCCCCCCGAGGTATTGGACATCGCCGAGTTGGTGGCGAAGGGCCTCAAGGCCTGACGTAAACGGCAAAGGCCCGATACCCCTCCCCGTAGGCCCTTAGGACCAGGCCTGGGGGAGAGGTTAGGAGCTCGTAAGGTTGCCAGTAAAAGGGGCTTCCCGCCCGGCCCCGCCGCTCCGCCTCCTTCTGGGTGAAGCCCTCCACCAGGAGGAGCCCTCCAGGGAGGAGGAGAGGGGCAAGGGATTGGAGGAGGGGCCGGTTCACGTAGTAGGCCAGAACGATGCCGGCGAAGGGGCCTGAGGGGAGGGGTGCGCCCGCCTCGAGGTCCTGTTCCACCAGGGTGAGGCCGGGGGTGCCCTTTAGGCGCTCTAGGGCCACCCGGCTTCGCTCCACCAGGACCACGGGGTGGCCCCGCATCAGGAAGTAGCGGGCGTTCCGCCCCAGGCCCCCCGCCAGGTCCAAGACGGGGCCCTCCGGCACGAAGGGCCCGTAGGCCCGTACCACGAAGGCAGGGGGGCGGTCTTCTTGGGTTTCCCGATAGAAGGCGTCCCAGTCCCTAGGCATGGCGGCGGAAGGCGAGGAGGCTCCCCAGGAAGAGGATGAGGAGGGTGCCTCCCCAGAAGAGGGCCTTGGGGAGTTCGAAGGCCAGCTCGGGGCGGTGCAGGAGGTGGGCGAAGGTGGACTCCCCCTCCAAGAACAGCTTCACCCCCGCCCAGCCCACCAGGGCGTAGGCCACCTTCTCCAGGCCGGGGAAGCGCTCCATGAGGGCCACCACGCTGCTGGCCAAGAGCCGGATGAAGAGGATGCCCAAGGCTACCCCCAGGAAGACGAGGAAAAGCTCCTTGGAGAAGGCCACCACCGCCAGGATGGAGTCCACGGCGAAGGCCAGGTCCACCAGGTTGATGAGGAGGACCACCCGCCAAAACGCCTGGGCGGTGGCCTGGGGGAGGGGTTTGGCCTCCTCCTGGTTTTGGAAGTGCCGGAGCATGAGGTAAAGGAGGTAGAGCCCCCCGAGGATCTCCACCCACCAGAGCTGGATGAGGTACACGGCGAAGAGGAGGGCGAGGCCCCGGAGGAGGTAGGCCCCGAGGATCCCGTAAAAGAGGGCCCGCCGTCGTAGGTGGGGCGGGAGGGGCTTCACCATCACCGCCAGGACCAAGGCGTTGTCCCCGGAGAGGAGCGCCTCCAAGGCGGCCACGGAGACAAGGACGAGGAGGGCCTCGAGGCTCATCCTTCCCCCAGGAGGTAGGAAAGCCCCGGGGCCAGGGCCTGCTTCCAGGTGACCCAGTTGTGCCCCGAGGGCCTTTCCCGGTAGGCGTGGGGGGTCCTTTTGTCGGCGAGGAGGGCGGCGAAGCGGCGGTTCGGGGCGAGGAGCCACTCCAACAGGCCCACCTCCAGGTACACCCGGGGAACGCGTTCCGCCTCGGCGAAGCGGGCCAAAAGCCACTCCTCGTCCCGGTAGGCGTCCATTCCCCCGGGGTGGGCCTTGAGGGCGGGGGAGAGGGCGAGGACCTTCGGGAAGCGCTCGGGATAGCGCCAGGCCTGCCACAAGGAGAAAAGCCCCCCCAAGGAGGCCCCCACCAGCACCACCTCCCCCAGGGGGCCATACGCCCGTTCCACCTCGGCCAAAACCGCGTGGAACTCCGCCTCATAGGCCTCGGAAAAGCGGTACTCCACCTCGCGCCGGATGGGTTCCACGAAGACCAGGCGCACCGGGGGGATCTCCCCCCTCTCCAGGAGGGCGCGGGCCACCTTGTGGAGCCCAGCGGTGCGGTAGAAGGCCACCCCGTCCTGGGCCACCACCGTGGCCCGAGGGGAAGGCCCCGTTTCCGCCACGTAGTAGCGCCTTTCCCCCAGGCGGTGCCGGGCCACCCGGGGCTCCTCCTTGGGTTCGGGGGGCGCCTCGTAGCGGAAGCCGGGAAGCCTTATGGCCCGGGGGTAGGTCCACCAGGGGTTATCCGCCCGCTCGGGGTTATGGGGGTCGGGGAAGGGCCTTCCTTCCCCGTCCAAGAAGGCGTATTCCACGTACGCCCCTTCCGGGAACTCCAGGGTGAGGGGGCCCGCCAAGGGGATGGGGTTTCGTTCCCAGTCGGTGAAGTCGCCGATGAGGGCCTTGGCCCCTTCCGGCGGGTAGAAGGTGACGTGCCTGCGGCCTACCCGTACCACGGCTCTACTCTATTGGCGTAGCCCCTGTTCCGTAAGCGGGGGGAGGTTGGGTGGGGCGGACACACCCCCTTGGGAGGACCAAGGCGGCGCGCCTGCGAGGAAGGATGCTTGCGCGGGGGCAAGCCCTGCCACCATGGGCGCCTTGTTCCTTCGCCCCTTCACACCTTCTCCAGATCGGGGTAGAGGAGGAGAAGCTCCTCCTCGGTGAGGGCTTCCTCTTCCCGCTCCGGGGTCCAGGAGAGGTAGAAGGCGAGGAGGGTGAAGGGGGTGGACCCCGCCAAGGCCAAAAGGGCCTCCTTCACCCCTTCCCGGCCCAAGGGGTGCTTGGCGCTAAGGGGCCTGCGGTCCGCTAGGATGAGGCTCACCACCAGGTAGCGCCCCCCGGGCTCGGCCTTCGCCCGGTAGGCCTCCGCCACCCGCATCTTCCCCTCAAAGTGGCGGAAGGTTTCCTCGTACTTGCTCCTTTCCTCCAGCAGCCAGGCGTCAAACCGGGCCAGGGCCTCTTCCTCGGAGGCGGTTTCCACCTCGTAGCGGGCGAAGCGCCAGGCGGGCTCCTCCCTTAGGAGGAGCAAGGCGGCCTCGTCCAAGAGGTCGGAAAGCCCCTTGGCGGTGGTGGTGTCCGCTTGCTGGGCCAGGCGCCTAAGGGCCTGCTGCACCTGGGGCCGATGCAGGAGGGCGAGGCGCAACCGGGCGACGCTGGCCCCGTTCCCTTCCCCCGCTTGCCTAAGCCCCCGCACCATGAGGAAGGCCACCAAGGCGAGGCCGAGGAAGACCACCACCGGTACCAGGCCCAGGCTTCCCCCGCCCCCGGGGTAGACCACCACCGGGCCCGGATAGGTGGGCACGGGCACCGGGTAGCTGGGGGCGGGCCCGGGGGCCATGGGCGGGGGGCTTGGGCTGTAGGGGCGTCCCCCCACCCCACCCCCGCTCTTTTGGGCCAAGGCCAGGCCCAGGAGGAGGAGAAGCACCCAAAGCCGCGCCACCGCCTTAGCATAAGCCTTTGTGCCTTGGGGCCCTTTGCGCTAAACGGGGGTTCGCAGTAAACTTGATATAGGTAGGCTTAGACTATGGACGAAACGAGCCAAAGGAGGGAAACCATGCTGCCAGAAACCTTGCCCGTCTGCCCCGTGCGGGGGTCGGTCATCTACCCCACCATGGTCATGCCCATCGATGCGGGCCGGCCCATCTCCATCCGGGCCATCGACGAGGCCCTGGCCCGGGAGCGGGTGCTTCTCATCGTGAGCCAAAAGGACAAGGAGGTGGAGGCCCCCAAGCCCTCCGACCTCTACGAGGTGGGCACCGCCTGCAACATCCTGAAGATGCGCAAGAACCCGGATGGTTCCGTCCAGGTCCTGGTGCAGGCCTTCGCCCGGGTACGGGTGACGGAGTGGCTGGACCTGGGGGACCACCTCGAGGCCAAGGGGGTGGTCCTGGCGGACGAGCCCGGGGACCCCACCCTGGTGAAGGCCTTGGTCCGGGAGGTGAAGGACAAGTTCCAGGCCCTCCTCAAGGAGGGGCGGTACCTGCCGCCGGAGGTGGTCCAGTTCGTCCTCAACCTGGAAGACCCTTCCCAGCTTGCCGACTACATCGCCTTCCACATGGACTTCCGCCTGGAGGACAAGCAGAAGGTCCTGGAAACGGCGGACGTGGCCGAACGGCTCAAGCGGGTTTTGGTCCTCTTGCAGGCGGAGCTGGACCTCATCGAAACGCAAAAGCGCATCCAGCAGCAGGTCAAGGAGGAGATTGACCGCAACCAGCGGGAGTACTTCCTCCGGGAGCAGATGAAGGCCATTCAGCGGGAGCTCCACGGGGAGGAAGGAGAGCAGGAAGTGGAGGAGTTCCGCAAGAAGGTGGAGGAGCTCGACCTGCCCCCCGTGGTGCGTCAGGAGGTGGAGCGGGAGCTCAACCGCTTCGCCCGCATGCACCCCGACTCCGCCGAGGCCAGCGTCATCCGCACCTACCTGGACTGGATCGTCAACCTTCCCTGGAACAAGCGCACGGAGGACAACCTGGACCTCAAGCGGGCCAAGGAGATCCTGGAGCGGGACCACTACGGCCTAGAGAAGGTCAAGGACCGCGTTCTGGAGTTCTTGGCGGTGCGCAAGCTTAAGGCGGAAAGGGCCAAAAGGGGCGAAATCCCCGAGGAGGAGGTGAACAAGGGCCCCATCCTCCTCTTCGTGGGGCCCCCAGGAGTGGGGAAGACCTCCATCGCCAAGAGCATCGCCGAAGCCCTGGGCCGCAAGTACGTGCGCATCTCCTTGGGGGGCGTGCGGGACGAGTCGGACATCAGGGGCCATCGCCGCACCTACATCGGGGCCATGCCCGGGCGCATCATCCAGGGCCTGCGGCAGGCGGGCACCAAGAACCCCGTCTTCCTCCTGGACGAGGTGGACAAGCTTGGCATCTCCTACCAAGGGGACCCTGCCGCCGCCCTTCTGGAGGTCTTGGACCCCGCCCAGAACAAGGAGTTCGTGGACCACTACCTGGGGGTGCCCTTCGACCTCAGCGAGGTGATGTTCATCTGCACCGCCAACTTCCCCCAGAACATCCCCGCCCCCCTGTGGGACCGCATGGAGGCCATCGAGTTCACCAGCTACATCGAGCAGGAGAAGCTGGAGATCGCCAAGCGCTACCTCCTGCCCCGGCAGCTTCGGGAAACGGGCCTGGCCGAGGGGCAGGTGGTGGTAACCGAGGCGGCCCTCATGCGCCTCATCACCCACTACACGCGGGAAGCGGGGGTTAGGCAGCTGGAGCGGGAGATCGGGGCCCTGTTGCGCAAGGCGGCCCGGCAGATCCTGGAGGAGGGCAAGAAGCGGGTGCGCATCACGGAGAAGGACCTGGAGAAGTACCTGGGCCCGCCCCGCTTCCTCCCCGAGACCGAGGCCCGCCACCCCCAGGTGGGCGTGGCCACGGGCATGTACTACACCCCCGTGGGCGGGGACATCATGTTCGTGGAGGTTTCCGTCATGCCCGGCAAGGGCAACCTGATCCTCACCGGGCAACTGGGGGACGTGATGAAGGAGTCGGCCCGGGCGGCGCTTTCCTACGCCAAGAAAAACGCCCTCCGCTTCGGCATCCCCCTGGAGCGCTTCGAGAAATCGGACATCCACATCCACGTCCCCGCTGGGGCCATCCCCAAGGAGGGGCCTTCCGCCGGGGTGGCCATCGTGAGCGCCTTGGTTTCCGCCCTCACGGAGGTGCCCGTGCGCCACGATATCGCCATGACCGGGGAGATCACCCTCACCGGGCGGGTCCTGCCCATCGGCGGGGTGAAGGAGAAGGTCCTGGGGGCCAGGCGGGCCGGGATCCGCGAGGTGATCCTGCCCAAGCCCAACCAGGCGGACCTTGCCGACATCCCCGCCCCCTTGCGCCAGAACATGACCTTCCGCTTCGTGGAGCACCTGGACCAAGTCCTGGACCTGGCTTTGGTGGGGGGGTTGAAGGCCCTGGAGGCCCGCGCCAAGGAGGCCAAGCCCAAGCGGGGCAAGAAGGAGCTGGTGGCCCACGCCTAAGGGGCTAGCCCTGGAGGGCCTTCTCGTACACTTCCAGGTACTGCCGGGTGATGCGCTCGGGATGAAAGCGTTCCTGGGCGTACTCCCGGGCCCTTTGCCGCATCCTTTGGAGCTCGGGGTGGGCCAAAAGCTCCAGGATAGCCCCGGCGAAGCCCTCGAGGTCCCCAAGCTCCACCAGCCTGCCCACCTCCGGCCGGACCAGCTCCGGCACCCCGCCCACCGCCGTGGCCACCACGGGCACCCCGGAGGCCAGGGCCTCGAGGGCCGCCTGCCCGAAGGACTCCTCCTCCGAGGCCAGGAGGAAGAGGTCCGCCGCCCCTAGGACCTCCTCGGGGTGGGGCGTGGGGGGGTGGAAGGTGACCCAGGGCTCCACCCCCAGCTCCCGCGCCACCCGCCTGGCCTCCGCCTCCTCCGGGCCCTTTCCCAGGAGGAGGAGGCGGGCCTTGGCCTTAGGGCGCACCTTGGCGAAGGCCCGCACGATGTCCGGCACCCGCTTGATGGGCCGGAAGTTGGAGGCGTGCACCAAAAGCCACTCCCCCTCCTCGGCGTAAAGCCTCTTGCGTTCCGGGCGCGGGTAAAAGCGCTCGGGGTCCACGGCGTTGTGGATCACCGTGGGCCTCACGCCAAAGGCCTTTTCCGTCTCCCGGGCCAAGGCCTGGCTCACGGCGGTGGTGGCCTTGGCCGCCCGGAGGGCCCGCTTGGTGGGGCCGTGGAAGGCGGGGTCCATGCCCAAGACGGACACGTCCGTGCCGTGGAGGGTGTGGACCACGGGAAAGCCCTCGCCGAAGGCCAGGAGGCTTGCGGCGGCGTGGGGGATGGCGTAGTGGGTGTGCACAAGGTCCAGCTCCAACCGCTTGGCCTCCCGCTCCAAGGTCCCGGCCAGGGACAGGGTGTAGAGGGGCCCGGGGAAGACGGGGTAGAAGGGGAGGTCCACGGGGACGAAGGCCACGGGGCTTTCCTTGGGCAGGCGGAAGGGGCGCTCCGTGGCGAAGAGGTAGACCCGGTGGCCCATCCGGGCCAGGCGGTGGGCCAGCTCCGTGGCCACGATGCCGCTTCCCCCCAGGCCCGGATAGGCCACGAGGCCGAGCCTAAGCGCCCTCACCCGGCGCGCCCTCCTTTTCCTTGCCGTGCCGGACTAAAAGGGACCATGCCCCAAGTCTAGCGTAGGGCCCGTGCCCCCAAGGCGAGGAAGAGGAGGTTAGCCCCCCAAGCCCCAAACTCGGGGGGCAAAGCCCCGATCCCCGCCAGGGAGCGCCCGAGGAAAAAGGCCCCGTAGTAGGCCAGGGCCAGGACCACGCTCATCCCCAGGGCGAGCCCCGTGCTCCTCCCGTAGCGCAGGGCCATGGCCGCGGCCAGGAGGACCAGGACCAGGTTGGCGAGGGGCAAGGCCAGCTTGGAGTGGAACTCCAGCCGGGCGCGCCAGCGCTCCACGGGGGCCAAGAAGGGGTCCCGCGCCTTCTTCCAGGCTTCGGAAAGGCTGTCCTGGCCAAAGCTAAAGGTGTCGGCGTAATCGGCGATGGCCCGGGCCCGGGAAAGGTCGGACTCCACCTCCAAAAGGGGCCCTTGGCTTACCACCTGGAAGACGCGGCGCACCTGGCCCAGGAGGTCCTTCGCTCCTTCCAGGCCCGGCACCGCCTTAAAGTCCACCCGGTAGTAGCGGTAGTTTTCTAGGGTGATGACCTTGCCCTCCCACCGGCCCCGCTCGGCGAAGAGGAAGGTACCTTCTTCCCCCTGGAAGGCGCTGATCCTCACCTGGAGCATCTCCTTGGTCTGCCAGTCAAAGCCCTCGAAGTAGAGGCTTTTCCCCTTGCCGATGGGGATCTGGAGCCCCACGAGCCGGTGAAGCCCCGCCCCTTGGGTGTGGATCTCGTCCCACCAGGCCACCCGCACCCGCTCGTTGGAGTGGGGCACCACGTACTCCTGCAGGTAAAGGGCCACGCCCGAGAGCACCCCCCCCACCACCAGGAGGGGCAGGGCGGCCCGGTGGAGGGGAATGCCCCCCGAAAGGAGGGCAAACTGGGCCCCTTCCGCCGAGAGCCGGCCAAAAACCAGAACCGTGGTTACCACGGTGGCGATGGGAAAAACCTGGACCAAAACCCCGGGCACGTGGTAGGAGAGCCAGCGAAGGACCTTTACAAGGGGCACCCCTTCCAGCCACCGGGCTCCGGCGTAGAAGAACCCGAAAAGGTACACAGCGGTGAGAAAGGCCAGGGCCAGGAGGAGGACGGGAAGGCTTTCCCTCAGGACGTAGCGGTAAAGGGTCATGGGAGGCGGCTGGCGAAGGCAACCAGGCGCAAAGCGCCCTCGGGCACCTTGGTAGAGGCTAGGACCTTTCCTCCTTGAAAGCGGAGGTGGAGCCGGGCGGAGGCCCCCTGTCCCCTGAGGGTGGCTTTACCCTCCTGGTAGGTGAAGCTTCCCAAGGCCAAGGCTTCCCGCCCTTTGAGGTCCACCACCAGGGTTTCCGCCTGGAGTTTGGGGCTATCCGCCTGGACCTTACCCTTCAGGACCACCACGTCCTCGGCGAAGAGGGCGAGGGCCCTTTCCGCCCGGAGGCCCTTGAAGTCGGCGTTGGCGAAGACCAGGCCTTGGAAGCGAGCTTCCTGCTTGGGGATGTCGTGTTCCATGCTTTGGGCTTGGAAGGTTTCTTTGCCGGAAAGGAGCTCCACCCCCTTGGCCCGTACGAAGCTCCCCTCTTTGTACTCGATGTAGCTCCCCTTGAGGCGGAGGCCGTTTTCGTTGTCCACCAGGATGCCCCCCTGGGGAAGGGTGGTGACGCCCGTTTCTAGGTTCACCCGCTGGGGTCCTGCTGGCTCCACGCTAAAGGTGGCGAAGCGGGCTGCCAGGGCGAGGCCGAGAAAAAGGGGGATAAGAAGTCCTCTCATGGGGAGCACTTTATCCCATTTCCCTTAGCGCCACGTTAGCCGGGGGTTTTGGTAGAGTTTAGGCCGTGCGCTTCCTGCCCTTCGGCTTAGCCCTTGCGCCCCTTGTTCCCTTCCTGGCCTGGCTAGCTCCCCTTTTCCTGCTAGAGCTTCGCTTCCTACCCCGGGTTGCCCTTTGGCTCCTTTTGGCCTACGCTTTGTCCCTTCTCCTTCCCGCCCTCTTTGCCCCCGAGCCCCTAGCCCTTCCCTTGGCCCTTTTCCGCCTCCTTTACGCGCTTGGGCTCGTGGGGGCGGGGGTGGCGTTGGGAAGGCGTTTTTCCGGCCGGGCCTTGGCTCCCTTGGGGGTGGGTCTCCTTTTCCTCTACCTCACCGCCTTCGCCGCCACCTACTGGGCCTACGGGGACAAGGCGGTGGAGGTGCGCCTCATGCACCCTTTTCATAGCCCCGTGGGGCTTGGGCTCATGGGAACGGTGGGGGTGTTCCTGGCCCTTTACGTGCGCTATCCTTGGCCCTTTCGCCTCCTTCTGGGGCTTTTGGGAGGGGCTGTTCTCCTGCTTTCGGGAAGCCGGGGGGGGATGCTGGGCCTCCTCCTTGGGGGGGCGGGGGGGCTTCTCTTCCGGGGCCGGGGGCTTTGGGCCTTGGGGCTTGCGGGGCTCCTCTTCTTCGCCGCGGCTTTCTTGGACACCCCGGTGACGGAGCGGTTTTTCCAGGGGCACCTTTCCGGGCGGGAGGGCCTATGGTTTAGGGCCTACGAGGTGTACGCCGCCCACCCCTGGACCGGGGTGGGGCCGTACCTCTTGGGGGATTACCTCAAGGGGGTGCTTTTTGGCGATTGCTTCCTCTTTCCCCTCCTCGAGGCCAAGGGCCTCCGTTGCCCCGAGGCCTTGGCCCCCTTGGGGGGTCTATGGACCTTCGCCCACAACCACCTCCTCCACGCCCTGGGGGAAAGCGGGGTGGGGGGAGCCTTGGGGCTTGTCCTTTTGGTGGGGGGCTTCCTCGCCGCCGCCTGGGGGGAGGGGCTTCTCTTTTCCCTTCTCCTGGCCTACGTGGCCATGGGGATGGTGGACAACCCCTTTAGCGTGCCAAGCCCCTTCCGTGGGGAAATCTTCTTCCTGGCGGGGGGCATCGCCCTTTCCCGCCGTGCGCCGGGACCCGCCGCCTTGGGCCTGGCTGGGGGGGTTACCCTGCTATGGGCCTTGCCCTTTTTCTACCTGGCCTTAGCGCCCTTACCGCCAGCGCCCCGCCTCCTCTACGCCGCCTTGGGCCGGGAGGGTGGGGTGGTGCGGTTCGAGGCGGGGGAAGGGTATAGGGCCCAGGTGTGGCTTTGCGCCAAGGGGTGCCGCCGGGTGGGGTGGGAATGGGATGGGGGCCAGTCCATCGCCTTCCGCCTTCCCGAGGATTTGGAGCCCGGGACCTACCGCTTGCGGGTCCTCCTCTTCGCCCCAGGGCGCCTGGCGCAACGGCCGGTTTACCTGTTGGAGCGGGAGGTGGTGCGGTGAGGTGGGCGTGGGTTTTGGGAGGGGTGGGGCTTCTGACGGCGTTCCTCCTGGCGGTTAGCGCCTTGCCCCGGGCCTTCCGCCCTGGGGGCGTGCCCCTGGCGCCCTGCCGGGCGGGCCCCTTGCCGGAGCGGGCGGAACTGTGGACCACGGGGGCGGTGGAGCTTCCCGTGTGCCGCCCCGCCACCTTGGTCCTGGACCTCGAGGGCACCCCCGCCCGGGGTAAAGGGCCCCACACCCTGGTGGTGGAGGGGGAACGGGTGCTCTGGGAGGGGGAAGTGTTGGGCCGGCGTACCCTCCAGGTGAAGGTTTCGGGCCAGGCCATGACGGCCCTGGTCTTCGCCGATGACCTCTACCTGCCCCCTGAGGACCGGAACCTCTTCCTGCGGGGGCTTAGGGTGGTGCCTGAGGGCAGGCGGTAGGCTTCCTCTCGCCGATGGTGGAGGAGGGGATAGCGGGCCCGGTAGGCCTCGAGGAAGCTCCAGTCCGGTTCGGCCAGGAGGAGGCCCTCCTCCTCCCTCCGGCCCAGCACCCGCCCGTCTGGCCCTAGGAAGAGGCTGGGGCTTCCCGTGTCCGCCCGGCTGGCCAGGAAGAGGTAGGCCTGGTTCTCCGCCGCCCGGGCCCGGGCCAGGACCTCCATGAGCTCGGCGTAGGCCCCCGGCCAGGCGGCGCCCACCAGGAAGCCTTGGGCCCCCAGGAGGGCGTAGGTGCGGAAGAGCTCGGGGAAGTCCAGGTCGTAGCAGAGGGCAAGGCCGAAGGTGCGGCCCTCGTGGAGGAGGGGCACGGGACCTTCCCCTGGGCGGAGCCCCTCGTCCCCCTCCTCCCCCGGCGTCCGGTAGAGGTGGACCTTGGCGTAGGCGGGGCCTTGGGGGAAGACCTGGAGGCGGTTCTGCCCTTGGTGAAGAAGGCCCGCCGCCACCCTGAGGCCCGCTTCCCCCGCCAGTGCCTCCAGGGCCTGGGTCAGGTCCGGCGCCGCCCGCTTGCCCAGGATGAGCTCGGGAAGGAGGAGAAGCCCCGCCCCCTCGGCCCGCGCCTCTTGGGCCAGGGGGCGGAGGACCTTTAGGAGTTCCTTCGGGCTATCCCGCTTAGCCAGGTGGGCCAGGGCGAGGCGCATCTACCGCCGGCCCAGGAAGCGCCAGGCCGTGGGCAGGAGCAAGGCCGCCAGCACCGCTTTCACTAGGTCCCCGGGGATGAAGGGGAAAAGCCCCATGGCCAAGAGCCCCCCTACCCCCGTGAACTTGTCCACCCCCATAAGCCAGGCCCCAAGCCAAGGAAGCCCCACCAGGTAGAGGAGGGCGTTCCCCAGGAGCATGGCGAGGAGGGTACCGAGGAAACTGCGGTCCAGGCCGAACCGCTCCACCAAAAACCCCACAAGTCCCGCCGCCAAGGGGAAGGCCAGGAGGAACCCCCCCGTGGGCCCCAGGATTTTGGCCACCCCCCCCGTGCCCCCGGCGAAGACGGGAAGGCCCATGGCCCCTTCCAGGAGGTAGGCCAAGAGGGCCAGGAAGCCGAGCCGGCTCCCCAGGGCCGCCCCCACCAGGAGGATGCCCAGGGTCTGGAGGGTGAGGGGCACCGGGGTGAAGGGGAGGGGGATGGCCACCTGGGCGGTGAGGGCCACGAAGAGGCTTCCCGCCAGGATGAGGCTTAGGTCGCGGGCCAGGGTGCGCCTGGGCCACAGGGTCTTAGCCAAAGGGGTGTACGCCAGAGCTTCAGTCTTCATAGGTACCTCCTCGCTCGTCAACCAACCTATGCTATGAAAGGTTTACATGTCAAGGGTCTTACCTGTGTGGGTCAGGGTCCTTACGGATCCAGGGGTATACTGGAGCCGTGCCTTCTTTGCCTTGGCCTCCCAAGCCCTTTGCCTTGGGGTGGCAAGGGTGGAAGGGTTTCCATATAGGAGGTGAACCATGAAGGTAGGCATTAACGGGTTCGGCCGCATCGGGCGTCAGGTCTTCCGCATCCTCTATACCCGGGGCGTGGAGGTGGCCCTGGTCAACGACCTCACGGACAACCGCACCCTGGCGCACCTGTTGAAGTACGACTCCATCTATCGCCGCTTCCCCGGCGAGGTGGCCTACGACGAGGAAAACCTTTACGTGGGTGGCAAGGCCATCCGCGCCACCGCCGTCAAGGACCCCAAGGAGATCCCCTGGAAGGAGGTGGGGGTGGAGGTGGTGGTGGAGTCCACCGGGGTCTTCACCGATGCGGACAAGGCCAAGGCCCACCTCGAGGCCGGGGCCAAGAAGGTGATCATCACTGCCCCCGCCAAGGGGGAGGACCTCACCATCGTCATGGGGGTGAACCACGAGGCCTACGATCCCGCCCGGCATCACATCCTCTCCAACGCCTCCTGCACCACCAACTCCTTGGCCCCGGTGATGAAGGTGCTGGAGGAGGCCTTCGGGGTGGAGAAGGCCCTCATGACCACGGTCCACTCCTACACCAACGACCAGAGGGTCCTGGACCTGCCCCACAAGGACCTCAGGCGGGCCCGGGCCGCCGCCATCAACATCATCCCCACCACCACCGGGGCGGCCAAGGCCACGGCCTTGGTCCTCCCTTCCCTCAAGGGGCGCTTTGACGGCACCGCCCTCCGGGTGCCCACCGCCACGGGGAGCATCTCTGACATCACCGCTCTCCTCAAGCGGGAGGTGACGGCGGAGGAGGTGAACGCTGCCCTCAAGGCGGCGGCGGAAGGTTCCCTTAAGGGGATCCTGGCCTACACCGAGGACGAGATCGTCCTCCAGGACATCGTCATGGACCCCCACTCCTCCATCGTGGACGGCAAGCTCACCAAGGCCCTGGGCAACCTGGTGAAGGTCTTCGCCTGGTACGACAACGAGTGGGGCTACGCCAACCGGGTGGCGGATCTGGTGGAGCTTGTCCTGAAGAAGGGGGTTTAGATGCGCACCCTGCGCGAGCTGGACCCCAGGGGGAAGCGGGTGTTGGTGCGGGTGGACTACAACGTCCCCATCCAAGACGGGGTGGTCCAGGACGAAACCCGCATCCAAGAAAGCCTCCCCACCCTGCGCCACCTCCTGGAAGGGGGGGCTTCCTTGGTCCTCCTCTCCCACCTGGGCCGGCCCAAGGGGCCTGACCCCAAGCATTCCCTGGCCCCCGTGGCCGAGGCCCTGGCCCGTTACCTTCCCGGGGTGCGCTTCCTTCCCCATAGCCCCGGTTCCGAGGAGGCCTTCCAGGCGGTGCGGGCCTTGGGGCCGGGGGAGGTGGCGGTATTGGAAAACGTCCGCTTTGAGCCGGGGGAGGAGAAGAA
This sequence comes from Thermus sp. LT1-2-5, assembly GCF_040363165.1. Classification (NCBI taxonomy): domain Bacteria; kingdom Thermotogati; phylum Deinococcota; class Deinococci; order Thermales; family Thermaceae; genus Thermus; species Thermus javaensis. The sequence goes on from NZ_BSRG01000001.1 coordinate 131,262, forward strand.
CGACCCCGAGCTTGCCGCCCGCTACGCTAGGCTGGGGGATGCCTTCGTTCTGGACGCCTTTGGGAGCGCCCACCGGGCCCACGCCAGCGTGGTGGGGGTGGCGCGGCTTCTGCCCGCCTACGCCGGCTTTCTCATGGAGAAGGAGGTGCGGGCGCTTTCCCGCCTCCTGCAAGACCCCGAGCGCCCCTACGCCGTGGTCCTGGGCGGGGCCAAGGTATCCGACAAGATCGGGGTGATCGAAAGCCTCCTGCCCCGCATCGACCGCCTGCTCATCGGGGGGGCCATGGCCTTTACCTTCCTCAAGGCTTTGGGGGGCGAGGTGGGGAAGAGCCTGGTGGAGGAGGACCGGCTGGACCTGGCCCGGGACCTCCTGGCCCGGGCGGAAAGCCTGGGCGTGAAGGTCCACCTGCCCTTGGACGTGGTGGCGGCGGAGAGCATAGCCCCTGGGGTGGCGACCCGGGTGTATCCCGCAGACGCCATCCCCGTGCCCTACATGGGCCTAGACATCGGCCCCAAGACCCAAGCCGCCTTCGCCGAGGCGCTAAATGGGGCGAAGACGGTGTTTTGGAACGGGCCCATGGGGGTCTTTGAGGTGCCGCCCTTTGACCAGGGGACCTTGAGCGTGGGCCGGGCCATTGCCGCCCTCGAGGGCGCCTTCACCGTGGTGGGCGGTGGGGACTCCGTGGCGGCGGTAAACCGCCTGGGGCTCAAGGAGCGCTTCAGCCACGTGTCCACCGGGGGTGGGGCGAGCCTGGAGTTCTTGGAGAAGGGCACCCTCCCCGGCATCGAGGTCCTGGAATAACCCCCTCTCCGCCCCGCCCCCCATGTGGGGGGCGGGAGTTTGTTAGGATGGCCCCATGCGCCGCGTTTTGGTGGCAGGCAACTGGAAGATGCATAAAGTTCCCTCGGAGGCCCGGGTCTGGTTCGCCGAGCTAAAGAGGCTCCTGCCTCCCTTGCAGGCGGAGGTGGCCCTTCTGCCCGCCTACCCCATGCTTCCCGCCGCCAAGGAGGTGTTTGGAGGGACAGAGGTGGCCTACGGGGCCCAGGACGTCTCCGCCCACCGGGAAGGGGCCTACACGGGGGAGGTTTCGGCCCGGATGCTGGCTGACCTGGGCTGCCGCTACGCCATCGTGGGCCACTCGGAAAGGCGGCGTTACCACGGGGAAACCGACGCCCTGGTGGCGGAGAAGGCGAAGCGGCTTTTGGAGGAGGGCCTCACCCCCATCCTCTGCGTGGGGGAGCCCTTGGAGGTGCGGGAACGGGGCGAGGCGGTGCCCTACACCCTGGCCCAACTCCGGGCGAGCCTGGAAGGGGTGGAGCCCCCTTCCCCTGACCGCCTCGTCATCGCCTACGAGCCGGTGTGGGCCATCGGCACCGGCAGGAACGCCACCCCCGAGGACGCCGAGGCCATGCACCGGGCCATCCGCCAGGCCTTGGCGGAGCGGTTCGGGGAGGGCTTTGCCGGGCGGGTGCGCATCCTTTATGGGGGAAGCGTGAACCCCAAGAACTTCGCCGACCTCCTCTCCATGCCCAACGTGGACGGGGGGCTGGTGGGCGGGGCGAGCCTGGACTTGGAAAGCTTCCTCGCCCTCCTGCGCATGGCGGGCTAAACTCATAGTTATGCAACTCCACCCCCGGACCCAGGCGGCCAAGGAGAGCATCTTCCCCAAGATGAGCGCCCTGGCGCGGGAGCTGGGCGCCGTGAACCTGGGGCAGGGCTTCCCCTCCAACCCCCCGCCTCCTTTTTTGCTGGAGGCGGTGCGCAAGGCCTTGGGCACCCACGACCAGTATGCGCCCCCGGCGGGGCTTCCCGCCCTCAGGGAGGCCCTGGCGGAGGAGTTTGGCGTGGCCCCGGAGGGCGTGGTGGTGACCTCCGGGGCCACGGAAGCGCTTTATGTCCTCCTGCAGAGCCTTGTGGGGCCAGGGGAGGAGGTGGTGGTCCTGGAGCCCTTCTTTGACGTTTACCTCCCCGACGCCTTCTTGGCGGGGGCAACGGCGCGGCTTGTGCGCTTGGACCTGACCCCGGAGGGCTTCCGCCTGGACCTCGCTGCTTTGGAGAGGGCCATCACCTCGAGGACCCGGGCCATCCTCCTCAACACCCCCATGAACCCCACGGGCCTGGTCTTCGGGGAGGAGGCGCTTAGGGCCATCGCCGCCCTGGCCCGGAAGCACCAGCTCTTTTTGGTGTCGGACGAGGTTTACGATGAGCTCTACTTTGGGGAAAGGCCAAAGCGCCTGCGGGAATTCGCCCCCGAGCGCACCTTCACCGTGGGGAGTGCGGGGAAGCGCCTCGAGGCCACGGGCTACCGGGTGGGCTGGGTCGTGGGCCCCCCCGAGTACGCCCCCACCCTGGCGGGTATGCGCCAGTGGACAAGCTTTTCCGCCCCTACCCCCCTGCAGGCGGGGGTGGCGGAGGCCTTGCGGGTGGCGCGGCGGGAAGGCTATTACGAGGCCTTGCGGGAAAGCTACCGCAGGCGGCGGGACCTCCTCTGGGAGGGCCTAAGGGCCTTGGGGCTTAGGGTTTACCTCCCTGAGGGCACCTACTTCCTCATGGCCGAGCTATTTGGGTGGGAGGCCTTCGCCCTCCTGGAGGCGGCCCGGGTGGCCCTCATCCCCGCCTCCGCCTTCTACCGGGAGGACCCGCCCCCGTACCTCTTCCGCTTCGCCTTCTGCAAAAGCGAGGAGGAGCTAATCCTCGCCCTAGAGCGGCTTGGGCGTGTGGTAAACTCCCCCCGTGAAGCTTAAGGTGGTGCGGTACCTAGATCGGGGGGAGTTCCCCTTGGGGGCGGAGGAGGCCCTCGCCCTTTACCGGGCCATGCGGCGGGCCCGGTTTTTTGACGAAAAGGCCTTGACCCTGCAACGGCAGGGGCGGCTTGGCGTCTATGCCCCCTTCATGGGCCAGGAGGCGGCCCAGGTGGGGGTGGCCTTGGCCCTGGGGGAGGGGGACTGGGTGGTGCCCAGCTACCGGGAAAGCGCCCTGCTCCTCGCCCGGGGGCTTCCCATCCACACCCTCATCCTTTACTGGCGGGCCCACCCCGCAGGGTGGCGCTTCCCTGAGGGGGTGCGGGCGGTGAACCCCTACATCCCCATTGCCACCCAGATTCCCCAGGCGGTGGGGCTGGCCTTGGCGGGGCGTTACCGGGGGGAGGAATGGGTGGTGGCCACCAGCATCGGGGACGGGGGTACCAGCGAGGGGGATTTCCACGAGGGGCTTAACTTCGCCGCGGTCTTCCGGGCCCCCGTGGTCTTCCTGGTTCAGAACAACGGCTACGCCATCAGCGTCCCCAAAAGCCGGCAGATGCGGGTGGACTATATCGCCCAAAGGGCCGAAGGCTACGGGATGCCCGGGGTGGTGGTGGACGGGAACGACGCCTTCGCCGTGTACCTGGAGGCCAAGAAGGCGGTGGAACGGGCGCGGAAGGGGGAGGGCCCAACCCTCCTCGAGGCCCTCACCTACCGCCTCGCCCCCCACACCACCTCCGACGACCCCTCCCGCTACCGGAGCAAGGAGGAGGAGGAGGCCTGGCGGCAAAAAGACCCCGTGCTCCGCCTGAGGAAGGCCCTGGAGGACAAGGGGCTTTGGGACGAGGAGAGGGAAAAGGCGCTTCTTGAGGAGCTGGAGGAGGAGTTCGGGCGGGAGCTTTCCCTGGCGGACAGCGCTCCCGAGCCCCGGCCCGAGGAGATCGTGGAGCACGTCTATGCCGAGATGGGGCCGGACCAAAAGCGGGTGTGGGAGGCCTTGAGGCGGGGCCTCCACCTGGAGGAGGTGGGCTGATGCGCGTCCTGAACCTTGTCCAGGCCATCCACGAGGCCTTGGACCTGGCCCTGGCCAGGGACGAGCGGGTCCTGGTCTTTGGGGAGGACGTGGGGCGGCTCGGGGGGGTCTTCCGGGTGACGGAGGGCCTTCAGACCAAGTATGGGGAGGACAGGGTCTTCGACACCCCCTTGGCGGAAAGCGGCATCCTGGGCTTGGCCATCGGCCTCGCCATGGGGGGGATGCGTCCCGTGGCGGAGATCCAGTTCGCCGGTTTTCTCTACCCCGCCTTAGACCAGATCCTCTCCCACCTGGGCCGTTGGCGGCACCGCAGCCGGGGCCGGGTGGGGCTTCCCGTGGTGGTGCGGGCCCCGTACGGCGGGGGCGTGCACACCCCCGAGCAGCACGCCGACTCCCCCGAGGCCATCCTCGGCCACACCCCCGGGGTGAAGGTGGTTATCCCCTCCAGCCCCGAACGGGCCAAGGGCCTCCTCCTCGCCGCCCTTGAGGACCCGGACCCCGTGTTTTTCCTCGAGGCCATCAAGCTCTACCGGGGGGTGCGGGCGGAGGTCCCCGAGGGGTACTACACCCTCCCCCTAGGGAAGGCCCGCATCCTGCGGGAGGGGAAAGCCGCCACCCTCATCGGCTACGGGGGCATGGTGGAGGTGATGCTGGAGGCGGCGGAGGTGGCGGCTAGGGAAGGGGTAGAGGTGATGGTGGTGGACTTGGAAACCCTAGTGCCCCTGGACGAGGACACCCTCCTCGCCGCCGTCCGGGAAACGGGCCGGGCTGTGGTGGTCTACGAGGCCATGCGCACCGGGGGCTTCGGGGCGGAGATCGCCGCCCGCATCGCCGAGGGGGCCATAGACTACCTCCAGGCTCCCGTGGTGCGGGTGGCGGGCTACGACGCCCCCTACCCGCCCTTTAGCGCCGTAGAGCATTTCTACCGCCCCAACGCTAAAAGGGTCCTCGCCGCCTTACGCCGGGTGCTTCGCTACTAAGGGCGGCCTGAGGGCTGCTACACTGGGGAGCGCAGGGTCCGGGATCCCCCCGGTAGCCCTAGGAGGCGTATGCGCGCGCACATCATTACCTACGGATGCCAGATGAACGAGTATGACTCCCACCTGGTGGCCAGCGAACTGGTGAGCCTGGGGTGGGAGCTGGTAGACACGGTGGAGGAGGCGGACTTCGTCTTGGTGAACACCTGCGCTGTGCGGGGCAAGCCCGTGGAAAAGGTGCGCTCCCTTTTGGGCCAGCTCCGCAAGGAGAAGGAAAAGCGGGGCCTCCTCATTGGCATGATGGGCTGCCTGGCCCAGCTGGACGAGGGCCAGCAGATGGCCAAGAAGTTCGGGGTGGACATCCTCTTGGGCCCTGGGGCCCTCACCTCCTTGCCCGAGGCCCTGAAGCAAAACGAGCGCTTCTACGACCTCACCTTCCGGGACGATCTTTTAGACTACATCCCTCCGCCCCCTAAGGGGGCTCTTTCCGCCCACGTGAGCATCATCCGCGGGTGCAACCACCACTGCACCTACTGCATCGTGCCCACCACCCGGGGCCCCGAGGTTTCCCGCCATCCCGACCTCATCCTCAAGGAGATTGAGCTTTTGAAGCAGGCGGGGGTGGTGGAGATCACCCTTCTGGGCCAGAACGTGAACTCCTACGGTAAGGACCAGCCGGGCTACCCCAGCTTCGCCGAACTACTGCGGATGGTGGGGCGGATGGGCATTCCCCGGGTGCGTTTCCTCACCAGCCACCCGGTGAACTTCACCGACGACATCCTCGAGGCCATCGCCGACACCCCCGCCATTTGCCGCTACATCCACCTTCCCGTGCAGTCGGGCTCCGACCGGGTGCTCCGGCGCATGGCCCGGGAGTACCGCCGGGCCCACTACCTGGAGAGAATCCGGCGCATCCGGGAGGTATTGCCTGACGCCGTGCTTTCCACCGACATCATCGTGGGCTTCCCCGGAGAAACCGAGGAGGATTTCCAGGAAACCCTTTCCCTCTACGACGAGGTGGGCTACGACCAGGCCTACATGTTCATCTACTCCCCCCGCCCCGGTACCCCTGCCTACAAGCACTTCCAGGACCTGCCCCGGGAGGTGAAAGTGGAGCGGCTACAGCGGCTTATTGAGAAGCAAAAGGAGTGGAGCTACCGCCGCAACCTGGAATGGGTGGGGAAGACCGTGGAGGTCCTGGTGCGGGGCGAGGCCAAGGAGGAGGGCTTCGTCCAGGGGCATGACCGGGGGAACCACCCGGTCCTGATCCCCGCGGCCCAGGCCCCCACCCCCGGGCTGTACCAGGTGGAGATCAAGCAGGCCACGCCCCACCTTCTCTTCGGGGAGGTGGTGGGGGCGAGGGAGCCCGCGCCCATCCCCTTGCCCGTGGCCTAGGGAGGCAATGTGGGCCCGGTCCTGCCCCTCAGCGCCGCCTTGGCCCTCTTTCTTCTCTTTTGGGCGGGGTTCCGCTTTGCCGCCTGGGGGTTTCTTCTCGCCCTGGGCCTTGGGGTTTTGGCCTACCTGGGGGTGGCCCGCTGGCAGGCTCAGATGCTGCGACGCGGGCCTACCCAAGCGGCCCTGGAGCGGCTTGCCATGAAGGAGGCCTGGCGGCGGGGTGGTCTGCTGCGCCCCCATGACCTCTCCGCCTACATGGACGAAGGGGAGGCGAGGGCGCTTTTGGAGGGCCTGGCTGCCCGGGGGCTTTGCCGCAAGGAGGGGGAAGGGTACCGCTTCTGATGCGGGAAGCCGGGGTGGTGGTCCTGGGGGCTGGGGTGGCGGGGCTCACCCTGGCCCGCCTCCTTTGGGAGCAGGGGCGGTCCGTTTTGGTGGTGGCGGAAGGCTTGGGGGAGGCGAGCCGCCCGCCCGTGGCCCTGGTGAACCCCTTGCGGGGGCGGCGCTTCACCCTGGCCGAGGAAGGGGAAAAGGCCCTCGAGGCGGCCCTTGCCTTTTATGGCCGCTATGTGCCCCTACACCTCGGCGTCTACCGCCCCGTGCCCGAGGGGGAGCGGGACAAGGTGGCCAAGCGGCTTGGAGGGCTGCGGCACCGCTGGGAAGGGGAAAGCGTGGTGCTGGAGGAGGCCTTTTGGCTGGAGCCCAGGCCCCTCTTGGCACAGCTTGCGGAAGGCCTTTCCCTCCTTCGCCGCAAGGTGGTGGCCTGGGACCCGCCTTACCTGTTGCTGGAAGGGGGCGAGCGGGTGCGGGGGGAGGTTTTGGTCTACGCCGGGGGCGGGCGGGGGGCGCACCTCCTGGGCCTTTTGGGCCGGCACGTTCCCGGCCTTGTCCTTACCCTCTTGGACTACTTCCCCCGGGCCATAAGCTACCGCGTTTACCTGGCGGGAAGCGCCCTGGGGGGAAGCTACCTGCCCCAGGAGGAGGGCCCGGACCCCCCGCCCCCCACGGAAGGGGAGGTGGAGTGGCTGCTTTCGGGGGCGGAGGCTTTGGTGGGCTACCGGCCCCAGGTGGCCTCCGCCTGGCGGGGGGTGCGTTTCCGCCTGGGGGGCTTCCCTTACCTTTTTCCCGTGGAAGGGGGGTACGCCTTTACTGGCCTTGGTTCCACGGGCTTCCTGTACGCACCCCTTTTGGCGGCGCGGCTTGCGGAAATGCTCTAGACTGGGATGGTGTACAGCGGCGCGGTCCTGGCAGGGGGGAGGTCCCGGCGTTTTGGGGAGGATAAGGCGCTATACCCTTACCGGGGAAAGCCCCTTTTGGCCTGGGTTCTGGAAAGCCTGGAAGGGGCGGCGGAGCGCTTCATCGTGGCGAACCGCCCCTACGAGGGCTTTGGCGTTCCTGTTCACCCCGACCTGCTGCCGGGGGCGGATAGCCTCTCCGGCCTGCACACCGCCTTGGCCCTTGCCCGCCACCCCTGGGTGGCGGTGGCCGCTTGCGACCTGCCCTTCCTCTCCCGGGCCTACTGGGAGTTTCTGTTTGAAAAGGCCCAGGCCTCTCCCCACCCGGTGGTGGTGGCGGTGAACCCGGAGGGCCATCTGGAACCCCTCATGGCCTTTTACCACAAGGACTGCCTGCCCCAGGTGGAGCGGCAGATCCGGGAGGGGGATTTCCTCCTGCGTCGGGTGATGGAGGCCTTGGGGGCCACCCAGGTGGCGGCGGAGGAGGTGGTGGGGCGGTTTGGTCCGAAGGTGTTCCTCAACGCCAACCGCAAGGAGGAGCTCCCCTAGTCCCGCACCCGGATGCGGGTGGAGTGGACGGGCTGGCCGTCCAGGTAGAGGTCCAGGGGGTAGACCCCTGGGGTTTTGGGGGCAAGGAGGTTGCCCCGGTAGGTGAGGTCGTCCACTTTTTCCAGGGGGATAATCAAGGGGCCCAAGCGCACCTCCACCCGGCTAGCCCGGCGGAGCAGGCGGGCCTCGAGGCGGACCTCTTCCCCCGGGTCCAGGAGGGCGGGGCTAGCCTGGAGGGTGGCCAGGGGTCCCGGGCGCAGGGTGAGGAAGGCCGTGGCCTCGGCCCGCTCCCCTTCCCCTTCCGCCACCACCCGCACCTCCAAGGTCCCCGTGCCCTCCACGGGGATGTAGGCCCCATAGAGGCCTTCTTCTAGGGCCTCTAGGGGGAAGCTCCGTCCCATGAGTTCGGCAACCACCCGTCTGGGCCGCCCCTGCACCTGGGCCTTGAGGGGGAGTTCCGCCCCCGGGGGCAAGGGGTTGGGCAAGGGGAGGAGGATCACGCTTAAGGACTCCTCCGTGAGGGTGCGCACCACCTCCCGCACTACCGGGCGGGCGGCCAGGAGGACCTGGGGCAGGGGACCGGGCTGGAGTTCCAGGGTGAGGGGTTCCCCAGGTTCCCGGAGTTTATCCAGGCTAGTTGGATCCAGGCTTACGGTGTAGGGGCCGGGGAGTAGCCCGCCCACCACGAAGACCCCCCTGCCGTCGGCCACCGCCTGCCGGGCTTCGGCGCCCCGCACCAGGATGCGGGCGTAGGGGAGGGGCGGCTCGCCCTCGTCCCGGGTCCCGTTGCGGTTCTCGTCCAGGTAAACCTGCCCCAGGAGCCCCACCACGGTCTCCACGGGAAGGTCCACGGGAAGGGTTAGGCCCCGTTCCACCCGCACCTCCACCGGGCGGCGCAGGGCCAGGTTGGCCTCGAGGCCCCCCACCTCCAGGCGGTAGCTGCCGGGATAGAGTTCCAGGCGGTAGCGGCCGTCCCCGTCCGCCACCGCCTCTAAAGCCCCCACCCGCACTCTGGCCCCCGGCAAAGGGGGCTCGTCCGGTCCTTTTAGGCCGTCCCGGTTGCGGTCGTGGAAGACCATCCCGGCCACGAAGCCCGTGGCCCGGCCTCCGAAGAGGGCCACCACCGCTTCCGGGGTGTCGAAGCCCCCCTTGAGCTCCACCGCGCCCAGGACTTGGAGGGTGAGGGTTCCCCCTTGGTAGCTCCCCGTGAGCCCAAACCCGAGGATGCCCTCCCGGTACGCAAGCCCGAAGCGGGCGTCCGCGGTTCGCGTGTCGACGTCGTAGCCTAGGGCTAGGCCCAGCTCCCAAGGGGGGAAGCTGCCCTGGCCCTGGAGGAGGAGGCGCCGGGTGTCAGGGGTTTGGCTGTAGCCTCCCTGCAGGGCGAAGGCCTGTTCCCGGTAGGCGGCATAGAGGCCGAAGGCGTTGCCCTGCGGGGTTCTGCTAGCGCTACCGCCCACCTCCAGCCCACCCTCGCGGAAGCGGGCGGAAGCCCCCAGGACCAAACCCCCTTGGCTTCCCAGGGTGCCTGCCAGGGAAAAGGGCTGGCCCGGGGGGCGGAAGGCCAGGGTGTAGAACACGCCCGCACTATCCCCGGCCCGGAGGGAGAGGCTTTGGGTGGTGGCCTCGTCCAAACGGTGGCCCAGCTGGGCCGAGGCCTGGAGGCGCCCCCCCGCGTACGCCAGGTCCCCCTTGACCCCCCAAGGCTCCTGCCGCCGGGTGCCCCCGCCCAGGTGAAAGCGCCAACCTTCCAGGTACTCAAGCCGCCCCGAGAGGCTAAGCTCGGGGCTTTCTAGCCGGCCCTCCAGGCCTCCGCCCCCCACCACCCCTGCCGGGTCCGTTCGGCGGAAGAGGAGGCCGTAAGGGGTTAGGGCAAGGCCCCCTTCTTGGAAGGTGTACCCCACGCTAAACCGCTGGCCCAAGGCGGAGAGGTGGGCCGCCGCCTTCCAAGGGCCCTCCTGGTAGAGCCCGCCCAGGCCCAGGCCACCGGCGGTCCAGGCGGCGTAGGCTTGGAGGGGTCCGAGCTCCCCCTCGAGGCGGTACACCCCTTCGTAGGCGCGAAAGCCGAGGAAAAACCCTTCCCCGAAGATCCCCGCTTCTCCCACCATGCGATCCTTGCCCCACTCCAGGCGGGAGCCGAGCCGCACGTAGTCGGAAAGCGCTCCAGACAGATTGAGGCCGAGGGCATAGGCGAAGCCGCTTTGCCCATAGCGCCCCGTGAGGCCGAAGCGGTAGAGGAGGGCCTGCCGGGAAAGCCTTTCCGCTCCGGCGAAGGGTTGGATGAGGGTTTCCAGCACCCCGTAGGCCCGCACGGTGGGGTCTAGGCTCGAATAGGCGAAGAGGGTGGCCGTGTCCCGGTTTCGCCCCGTGAGGCGGAGTTCTAGGCTCACCTCCTTGGCCTCCCCCGGCTCCAGCTCCACCACCTCCGGGTTGAGGCGGGCGGGGAGGAGGCTTCGCACCTCCAGGCGGATTTGGTCCTTGGCGTTGCCGATGTTGCGCACCAGGAGGGTGTAGGTAAGGGTTTCCCCTTCCACCCCTTCCCCGCCGGGAGGGAGGCGGAGCTCTACCCCGGCCCGGGGGAGGATGCTGAGCCGCACCCTTCGCTCCTCCCGGGCGTCCCGCAGGCGGAGAAGGTGGGTGCCCGCCCGCGCCTCAGGCCCCACGAGGAGGTTGAAGACTCCTTCCCCTTCCACCTCTTCCGTGAGGGGGATGACGCCGGGGGGGACTTCCAGGAGGGCGATCTGCCCCTCTCCCCGCACCGGGAGGCTCACGAACTCCCCCGAGCGCGCCTCCAGGGCCTCAGGGGCCTCCAGGGCTACCCCTAGGCCCAAGAGGAGGAGAAGGGCTACAATCCGCATGGCCTAGAGGCGGGACAGGGTGAAGAGGAGGCTTCCCCGATAGGTCCCTGGGACCTCCTGCCCCGTGAGCACCAAGCGGAACTCCAGGGCATAGGTCTGGTAGCCTGCGGTGGGCCCGGTCCCCGTGAGGAGGATCACCTTGGGGCCTAAGGGGATCCAGGGGCCCCCGTTCAGGCGGTACTCCACCTGGGCCGCTGGGATCTCCGCCCCCGTTTCTGAGAGGAGGGGTGTGGCCTCTACCTCGAGGGCAAACCCGCCCTCGAGGTTGGTGAAAAGCCGCAGGCTGAGCGCCCCGCTGGGCCGGGTGGGGGGGTAGGCGTAGGGGAACTGGGGCGGAGGGTAGGGGGCTTGGGTCAGGTCGAACACCACCTCCTCGGCGCTCAGGGAGAGGGAGCTCCCCTCGGGCAGGTTGACCCCAATGGGCACCTGGGCCCAGGCGAAGCCGAGGACAAGGGCCAAGGCCAGTAGACGCATCACCTCACCTCAATCCTTCCTTCCCCTGCGATGAGGCTGGGGCTACCGTAGTCCAGCACCGCTAGCACCAGGTAGCGCCCGGGGGCCAAGGGCTCCTTGAGGGGGGCGGGAATCTCGTGGGTGGCCCCGGGGAGGCTGGCCGTCTCGGGGACCTCCGCCTGGGCTAGGGGGCGGCCCTGGAGGTCCCGCACCTCCACCCGGCCTTTTAGGCGCAACAGGCCCGTGCCCGTGTTCTGGAAGGAAAGCCTTACCTGGGCGGGGCCCTCCCGGCTTGGGGGCAGGTAGCGGAAGCCTTGGATCCGCCCCGAGCGGGTCACCTGCCCCACCTCCACGTAGACCACGTGGCCCACCCGGGTCTTCACCCGGATGCCTAGCCCCCCCTGGCCTTCCCGGGCCCCCGCCGGGGCCGACTCGAAGAAGATGATCCCCCAGTAGGTGCCAGGCCCCACGCCGCCCGGCACCTGCACCGTGTAGCGCACCTCCTGGGTGGCCTGGGGCTGGAGGAAAAAGGTGAGGGGGTTTACGGAGAGCCAGCGGGCCAAGGAGCGGGGGTGGCTTCCCGGGTCCAGGTAGAGGGGGCGCCCATCCGCCTGGAGGAGAACGTCCTGCAAGACCACTTCCACCTGCAGGGTGCCGCTTCGCCCCGGGTGGTCCACCAGAACGCTTCCCGTGAGGCTGGCCCCCGGGGTTGCCGGGTAGAGGGCCCGGGGGGGGCTCACCCCCACCCCAGTCTGGGCCTGGGCCGCCAGGGTTAGGAGGGCTAGAAGGGGAAGGAGTTTCCGCATGGTTCCATTCTAGGCAAAAAAGGGGCTGCCCCCCAGTGGGGGCAGCCCCAAGGGCCTTAGAGCGCCGCCAGCTGGAAGAGGAAGTTGAACTCGTAGGTGCCCGCCTGTTCCGTCCCGTCAAACCAGAAGGCCTCTATGATGCGGTCGTCCAGCCACCCGGGAAGGCGTGCGTTGAGCACCTTCAGGAGTTCCAAGGGGTCGCCGTCGTCGGTAGAGCCGGGCTGGATCTGCACGAAACTGGAGTGCCCGATGTCTTGGGCTTGGTCCACCACCCCGAGCTGGCCGTAGGTGGGGCCACCCAGGGTGCGGGTTACCTTGAGGTCCAGCTCGCACCCGTCGCCGTTGTTGCAGAACTTCTGCAGGACCTTCTGGTTGAGGCAGATGAGGGTGCCCTTCTCCCCGGGGTCAATCTGGCCGTTGCCGTTCAGGTCCTTGATGGCGGGGTAAGTGTCGATGGGGGTAAAGTCGCCATCCAAGGCGTCCTGGATGGCCTGCTCCAGCGAACCCTGGTACCCCTTGGGCACCAGGTAGCACCCCTCTCCGTTTTGCCCGGGGATGGGGTTGTTCAGGTCCACCACCCACTCGTCCTCCGTGAGGTGGAGGGCCACCCGCTGGGGGATGGTGAGGTTGATCCGCTCCGTGACCGTGGCCTGCTGGTCGCCCGCGTTGACGGCCTCGCCTGCGAGGGCGGTGTTGCAACCCTCTTGAACCCCCACGATCAGGGCCAGGGTAGCGAGGATGCTCAGCTTCCTAAACCGCATGGCTCACCTCCTTAGAGCCCCGCCAGGGTGAAGGTCACGTCGAGGGTGTACGTGCCGTCCAGCTCCGTCCCGTCAAACCAGAAGGCTTCCACGATGAGGTCGTCCAGCCAGCCGTTGGTGGTGCCTGGGCCCTGGGCCACCGCCACGGGGCCAACGGGCAGCTGGTTGGTGTAGAAGCCTCCCATGGGCGTCGTGTTCGTGTAGTCGGCCAGGCCGAAGTAGCCGAAGCCGCTAGCGGGCTGGCCGGTGACGGAGACGGAAAGCTGCCACCCGTCGGGGTCATTGGAGAACTTCTGGAGCACCTTGTGGTTCACGCAGATGAGGGTGCCCTTCTCGTCGTTCTCCAACATGCCGTCGTTGTCGTAGTCCTTAGCGGCGGGGTAGGTGCCGATGGGGCGGAAGACGCCGCCACTATTGAAGTATTGGATCAGGCCTTGGATGGTCTTCACCGTCTTGGGCACCAGGTAGCACCCCTCCGCGGGGGGTTGGGGGTTATTGGGATCATATGCGTAGTTCCCCGGGGCCTCAGGGGGGTTGTTAAGGTCCAGGTTCCACTCGTCCTCCGTGAGGTGGAGGGCGTAGCGGGGCGGGATGATGACCCGCACCTTCTCCTTCACCGCCGCCTGGTCGTGGTTATCGTCGTAAAGCTCCTCCACGTCGCTGTCCAGATCGCCCTCGCTGGGGAAGTTCACCTGGGCGTAGCCCACGGCGAGGGCCAGGGCCAAGAGACCAACGAGCCACTTCCGCATGGTTTACCTCCTATCCGCTGGGTTGCCTAAACGCCTTGATCATGCCTACCGTGCCGAAAGCCTTGAGCCTAAAGCAGGGTGAGGGTGTAGACGAGCCAACCTTCATACTCCCCCGGTGCTTCAGAGCCGTCCAGGCGAAGCTTGATGCCCAGGGTCACGGACTGCCAGCCCCCCGGGTGGTCCGTCACCTCCTCCAGGAGCACTCCGCCCTGGGGCCCCTGGGGGGCGGGGCAGAGGTGGGAGGGGGGGCGGTCCCAGTCGGGGTGGTAGGCCATACATTTCCAAGGGGGCGTGGGGGGTAAGCCCCCCCGGCCCGTGAGGATGGAGTGCACGGCGAAGTGGCTGGCGTCCAGAACGTGGCCCTCGGGGCTTGCGGGCTCCACCTCAAAGGCCACCTCCAAGGCCCAGTGCCGCCGCTGGGTGAAGACGTGAAGCCGCATGGAAGGGTGGGTGAAGAACTGGGGGAAGCGCTTGGAGCCCGGGATCACCCGGCCCTCCCCGTCCAGGAGGTAGGGGGGGTAGGGCCGGCCCTCCTCGTCCAGGAAGCGGCCGTTCCCTCCGTATAGGGTGGCGCAGTGGGGCGGTACCGGCCCCAAGGTGGCGCAACGGAGATCGAAGACCACCACCGGGTCCCGGAGGCAGAGGGTGGGGTCGCTGGGGTTTCTGGGGCAGTAAGGGGGTTGCCGCGGACTTCCGCCGTCGCGGCTGGCCCAAAGCGGTTCGGCCTTCCAACCCCCTACCGCCGGGGGCTCTAGCACCAGGGCTGCCCGTTCGGGAAGGATCACCTGTATCCGCACCGAGGCTTGGGGGCCCGCCGCCCCAAGGAGGAGGGGTAGCAGAACCAACGGGCCCAGAGTACCAAGCCTCATCCTTCTCACCTCCCTTCCGGGGGCAGGCTACGCTAGGGGATGTGAAGGGAGCGTGAAGGAGAGATGTGCGGATTTCACAGGAAGTTGACACGCGGACGTTAATCTATACCTAGGAGGCCAGCAGGGGATTTCACGGGTAGTTAACGCTTCGCTTCACGGCACGAAGGGGATCTCGTATGGGACGGCGTATCCGGCTTCCCCTCTACGGTCCTGCCCGAGCGGAAGGGCCGATGGGACCCCTACCTTTGCGGCGTAAGGCCCTGGCCCTCCTCTACTACCTGGCCCTGGAGGGCCCAAGCCGAAGGGAGCGGCTTGCTGATCTCCTTTGGGGCCACGGGGCGGCGTTGCAGAACCTCCGGGCTGAGCTGGCCCACCTGCGGGGCTTCCTGGGGCGGGAGGCCTTGTGGGGCCGGGTCCTGGAGCTTCCCCCCGGGGTGGAGCTGGACCGCTCGGCTGGGGTTGGGGAGCCTTTGGAGGGCCTCGAGGGCCTAAGCCCGGCGTGGGACGATTGGCTTCAACTCAAGCGCCTTCAGCTTGTGGCGAACGCTCTTCCGCCCTTACCGGAGCGCCTCAAGGAGGTGCGTCCGCCCGCCTTGGTGGTGCTCATCGGCCCTCCGGGGTCGGGCCGCGAGGCCCTGGCCCGGGCCTTGGCCCAGAGGCTTGGCCTCCCTTTCCGGGAAGCCCTGGGCCCGGGCCAGGGGGTCTTTTACCTGGCGGACCCCTTGCCGGGGAAGGAGGAGGGCCTTAGGGAAACGCCGGCTCCCGGGCGGGTTTTGGTCCTGGCCCGGAGCCTTTTTGGTGAGGACCCAGGGCTTCTCCTGGCCCTTCGGGCCCGCTTTCCTGCCGAGTCCACCTTCGTATTGCAGGTGCCCCGGCTTTCTTGGGAGGAGGCCAAGGAGCGCTTTTTGGCCCACTTGCCCTTTAGAGAGGCGGCTCGCTATTACCTGGCCAGCGGGGGTAGGCCGGGTATCCTCAGGGAGCTTTTGGCCATGGGAAGCCCGGAGGCCCTACCCCAAAGGGTGCGGGCTAAGGTGGCCCTGGAGGCCCGCTACCTTCCCCTGGAGGCGCGAAGGGCCTTGGAGGTCTTGGCCCTTCACCCCGGGCCTTTTCCTCCCTCCCTAGCGGGGGCTTTGGGGGTGGCGGGAGCCTTGGGCGAGCTGGAGCACAGGGGTTGGCTTTGCTTGCGGGAGAAGCGCTACGGGTGGTGCGAGCCTGCGCTAAGGCGTTACCTGGCCGAGGCCTTGGCTTTGGGGGAGCGCCTCCACCTACACCGAAGGATGGCGGAGCACTTCTTATCTTTGGGGGACGAGGTGGCAAGCCTTTACCACTGGGTTAAGGCGGGGGAAGCCCTTCAGGCCCACGCCCTTTTGGGCCAGCTTAAAGGGTGGCGGCGTTTGGTGGGGGACCCGGCTTTTCCTTGGAAGGACCACCCTCCTCCCCAGGCGACGTTGGGTTTGGGGAGGAGGGTTTCTTTGGATCTACCCGAGGAGCTACTCCTGGTTTCTTGGGATGGCGAGGTGGCGGAGGTGTCCTTTGCGGTGGAGGAACCCCTCATACTGAGTCTGGAAGGGGAGGTCTGGCAGGAACTTCCCCTGGGTTTGGGGCTTCAACAGGAGCATTTTCCCTTGCGCCTCGCCGGGGCAAACCGGGAGGTATACTTCCTCCCGGTTAGAGGGCCCAGTTCCTTCTTCTGGGGCACCGTGCTTCCCGACGCGCCCCTTGCCTACCGTTTCGCTTTGCCCCCGGGGGTTTACCGCTTGAGCCTGGGTACGCGGGGACTGGCTCGCCTTAGGGTGGGCGCCAACCGGATCACCCAAGGCGACACCCCAATTCTCGTCTCCATGGGTGCCCTGGTAGAGGTTTAGGCCCCCGCCCCAGGCTGGGGCCGGTCCCCGGCGCCCACGGGCGGGGGAGGGGGGGGCAGGAGGAGGAGCCTCAGGACCTCCCCCACCTCCTCCACAAAGGTGATCTCCAGGTCCTTCAGGACCTCCTCCGGCACCTCCTTGAGCTCGGCTTCGTTCTCCTTGGGCAGGATCACCCTTTTAATTCCCGCCTGGTGGGCGGCGAGGAGCTTTTCCTTCACCCCGCCGATGGGGAGGACCTTGCCCCTTAGGGTGATCTCCCCGGTCATGGCGATGTCCATGCGCACGGGGCGGCCGGTGAGGGCGCTGGCCAAGGCGGTGGCCATGGTGATGCCGGCGGAGGGGCCGTCTTTGGGCGTGGCCCCCTCGGGCACGTGGACGTGCAGGTCAAAGTCCTTGTGGAAGCCTTCAGGGAGACCCCATTCCTCCCGGTGGGCTCGGAGGTAGGTGAGGGCGGCGTGGGCCGACTCCTTCATCACCTCGCCCAGGTTTCCGGTGAGGTTCACCTTGCCCGTGCCGGGCACGGCCACGGCCTCGATGGTGAGGAGAGCGCCCCCATAAGGGGTCCAGGCGAGGCCCTGGGCTGCCCCCACCTGGGGAGCCTTTTCCGCCCGGTCGGGCCGGTACTTGGGCACCCCCAGGTAGGTCTCGAGGTCCTTCGCCTCCACCACCCTTACCCCTTCCCAGGGGGCCTCGAGGTAGTCCTTGGCCGCCTTGCGGGCCACCTTGGAAAGCTCCCGGTCCAGGTTCCGCACCCCCGCCTCCCGGGTGTACTCCTGCACGATGCGGTCAATGGCGGCGTCGGTGATCTCCAGCCTCCCTTCAAGCCCCGCTTCCTTCACCTGGAAGGGCCAACGGAAATGTCGGGCGATGGCCCGCTTTTCCGGCAGGGTGTACCCAGGGATCTCTATGACCTCCATCCGGTCCAAAAGGGGCCTGGGGATGGTGGAGAGGGTATTGGCGGTGGTGATAAAGAAGACCCGGGAAAGGTCGTAGGGCACGTCCAGGTAGTGGTCGGTGAAGGTGTGGTTCTGCTCCGGGTCTAAGACCTCCAGAAGGGCCGAGGCCGGGTCTCCCCGCCAATCGGAGGAGAGCTTGTCGATCTCGTCCAAAAGGAAGACGGGGTTCACCACCCCCACCTGCTTCATCCCCTGGATGATCTTGCCGGGAAGGGCCCCGATGTAGGTGCGGCGGTGGCCCCGGATTTCCGCCTCGTCCCGCACCCCGCCCAAGGAGATGCGGTGGAACTTGCGGTTCATGCTCCGGGCGATGCTCTTGCCCAAGGAGGTCTTGCCCACCCCCGGCGGCCCCACGAAGCAGAGGATGGGGGCGTGGCCCCGCACCTCCTTGCCCTGGGTGAGCTGGCGCACCGCCAGGTACTCCAGGATGCGCTCCTTGACGTCCTTCAGGCCGTAGTGGTCCTCGTCCAGGACCCGTTTGGTCACGGAGATGTCCAGGACCTCGGGGTCCGCCTCGGTCCAGGGGACGTCCAGGAGCCAGTCCAGGTAGGTGCGGCTCACCGTGGCCTCAGGGGAGCCGGGTTGCATCCTTTCCAGGCGCTTGAGCTCCTTGAGAGCCTTCTCCTTGACGGGTTCGGGCATGCCCTTTTGCTCGATGCGCTCCCTGAGCTCCTCGATTTCCGTGAGGAAGTCCTCCCCGCCCCCGAGCTCCTTCTGGATGGCCTTCATCTGCTCCCGGAGGTAGTACTCCCGCTGGTTCTGGTCCATCTGCTCCTTGACCCGGGCGGCGATCTTCTTGTCCAGTTCAAAGCGCTCCAGGTCGCGGAGGAGCAGGGCCAGGACCTTCTTCAAGCGCTCCTCCACCTCCGGGGTTTCCAGGAGGTCCTGCTTGTCCTGCAGGGCCCAGGTGGCGTGGTGGGCCACCAGGTCCGCCAGGACGGCGGGGTCCAGGGTGCTCTTGACGGCTTCTTGCTGGTAGCGGTCCAGGCGCAGGGTTTTATGGTTTTGCAGGTAGCGCTCAAAGGCTTCCTGCACCTCGCTCACCAAGACCCGGGCCAGGCCGGCGTCCGCCAAGGGGGGTTCGGGGAGGACCTCGCCCACGGCCCGCAGGTAGGGGGCGGCCACGAAGCCCTGGAGGCGCACCCGGCTCCTGGCCTCCACCATCACCTGCAGGGTGCCGTCGGGGAGGCGCATGGCCTGCTTGACCACCGCCAAGGTGCCCACCCCAAAGAGGTCCTCGGGGGTGGGGTCGTCCACCTCTGGGTCCTTCTGGGCCACCAGGAAGATGAGGCGGTCGGCGGCCAAGGCTTCCTCCACCGCTTTCTTGCTCTTGGGGCGGCCCACGTCCACCCCGGTGGTGGTGTGGGGGAGGATTACGGTGTTCCGCAAGGGGAGAACGGGAAGTTCCAGGCGCAAGACGTCCTTCATCTGCCTTCCATGATAAGACAGGGGGCGGGCGCTTTAGCGCCCGAGGGCACAAAGAAGGCTTAGAGGCCCACGGTGACGTGGGCCTTCATTTCCTCTAGCCGGATTTCGCTAAGCCCGGGCGGCAGGCTACCCTCCACGGCTACCCCCAGCCAGAGCCGCCCCTGGCGGAGGCCTTGGAGTAGGGTATCCCCCGTGAGGGTGAAGGCGGTTTCCGGCCGACCTCCGAAGTCCAGGGTTCCCACCCTTTCCCCAGCTTTGCTGGCAGGGCAAAGGACCAGCTCGCCCAGGCTCTGGCATCCTTCCTCCTCCCGGGGGTCCCGGGCGTGGGCGTATACGTGGATGCGGGCCTGAAGGGGCACGTTGGCACGGGCCACGCCCTCCACCCGCAGGGCCCGCACCACGTCCAAGGGGGGCGGGCTTAGGGTGAGGGGGGTGGTGGGGTAGACCACGTAGGGCTCCCCAAACGGGTTTGTGGGGGGAAGGCTGTTGAGGTCGAGGGTCGTGGAGCCTAGGTCCATGGTGAGGGTGTAGCTGCAGGCGGCGAGGAGAGTGGCTAGGAGGAAGAAAAAAAGCGTCTTCCGCACGCGGTCATTCTACCGGAGAATGGAAACGATGCACCGCCTTCTCTTCGCCCTGGATCCGGAAACCGCCCATGAGCTCACCCTGCAGGCCCTCGCCTTTTGGTCGGGGAGGGGGCCCCTTTTGCGGGTGCCGGGAAGGCTCCTTAGGGTGGAAGACCCTAGGCTTAGGGTGGAGGCCTTGGGCCTCGCCTTCCCCAACCCCTTGGGCCTGGCGGCGGGGATGGACAAGGATGCCCGCGCCCTGGGGGCTTGGTGGGCCTTAGGCTTCGGTTTCGCCGAGGTGGGAACCCTCACCCCCAGGCCCCAGGAGGGAAACCCCAAGCCGAGGCTCTTCCGCCTGCCGGAGGACCGGGCCCTCATCAACCGCATGGGGTTCAACAACCGCGGGGTCCTCGAGGCGGCAAAACGGCTCGCCGCCTTCCGGGCGCGGGGGCTTCCCCTTCCCGTGGGCGTGAACCTGGGGAAGAACCGGGAAACCCCTTTGGAACAGGCGGCGGAGGACTACCTGGAGGCCCTTCGCCTTTTGGAGCCCCACGGCGACTACTTCGTGCTCAACGTGAGCTCCCCCAATACCCCAGGCTTGCGCACCCTTCAGGAGGGCCCTTTTCTGGATGAGCTCCTCTTTCGCCTTCGCCCCGCCACGGCTAAGCCCCTCCTCCTCAAGGTGGCCCCCGACCTCTCCTGGGAAGCCTTGGACCAGGTGGTGGCCTTGGCCCTAAAGCACCGCCTCGAGGGCCTGGTGGCGGTGAACACCACCCTGAGCCGCGAGGGGCTGAGGGGCCCCTTGGCCCGCGAGGCGGGGGGGCTTTCGGGAAGGCCCTTGAAGCGGAGGGCCCTGGAGGTCCTGCGGCACCTGGCCCAGGTCCCGGGCCTCACCCTGGTGAGCGTGGGGGGGGTGGAGACCCCAGAGGACCTCTGGGAGCGGCTCAAGGCGGGGGCGAGCCTGGTGCAGGTTTACACCGGGTTCGTCTACGGGGGGCCCCTTTTCCCGAGGCGGCTTCTCAAGGGCCTTCTCGCCCTCATGGCGGCGGAAGGGGTGGCCGCCATAAGGGACCTCAGACGGTGAGGCGGCAGCCGCAGCGGAGTTCCAGCTCCACCGGGGACACGTAGCGGAAGGCCCCGTCTTGGCGCAGGTGGAGCACGAGGAGGGTGAAGGGGTCAAAGACCACCACGTCCTTGATCCCTTGGGAGAGGTAGAAGCGGGGGGCGATCTCGAGGTCCTTGGCCTCGTAGCCCTGGCTCACCACCTCCACCACCGCTTCGGGGAGGAGGGTGATGGCCTCGTCCAGCTCCTCGGGTTTGCGGCAGAAGAGGGCAATGTCAGGCCTTTTGTAGGAGCCATCGGGGAAGCGCACGTACACATCGGCCACGTGGATGCACGGGCAGGAGGCGCCTTCCCTGGGGCGGATGCTTTGGCGGATGCGGTCCACGGCCTTTTGGTGGCGGTAGGGGGGATGGGCCTCCCAGAGGGGAAGCCCAACCACCCATTCCAGCCGGAGGCCGACCTCGTCCGCTTCCAGGAGCTTCTTCAGCATGCCTCTATTTTAGCGCCTCGTAGACCACCCGGCCTTCCACCAAGGTGAGGACGGGCCACCCCCCGAGGACCCAACCCGCCCAGGGGGAGAAGCGGGCCTTGGAGGCGAAGGCCTTGGGATCCACGGGCCTTTCCTTGGGGGAGAGGAGGACGAGGCTTGCCTCCGCCCCCACCTCCAGGCGGAGGGGTGTTAGGCCCAGGACCCGCCTCGGGCCATCGGTGAAGAGCTCCACCAGCCGGGGAAGGGGCAGGCCCCGCTTGAGGTGGAGCTCGGTGTAGAGGAGGGGGAAGGCCACCTCGAGGCTCGGGATGCCAAAGGGAGCCCTCAGAAGGTCCATCTCCTTTTCCGCCTGGGTGTGGGGGGCGTGGTCTGTGGCGATGGCGTCCAGGGTGCCGTCCAGAAGCCCCTCCAGGAGGGCTTCCTGGTCCTCTTTGCTCCGGAGGGGCGGGGCCACCTTGAAGAGGGGATCCAAGCTGGCCCAGGCCTCCTCCGTGAGGGTGAGGTGGTGGGGGGTGGCCTCCGCCGTCACGGGGAGGCCCTGCCGCTTGGCCTCCCGGATGAGCTCCAAGCCCCGGCGGGTGGAGAGGTGCTGCACGTGGAGGTGGGGCCTGGCCGGGCTACGCCGCAGGGCGTAGCGGAGGACCTCCAGGTCCCGGGCGATCCGGGCCGCCTCCGCTTCGGGGGGGTTTCCGGGCAGACCCAGGCGGTCGGCCAGGAGCCCATCGTTCATCACCCCGCCCCGGCGCAAGGAGGCGTCCTCCGCATGCACCGCCACGGGAAGGCCCAGGGGGGCGGCCTGCACCAGGCCGAGGGCCAGGAGGCTGGCGTCCTCGTTGGTGCGGCCGTCGTCCGTGAGGAGCACCGCCCCCGCTTCCTGTAGAAGCCCCGCTGGGGCCAGGTGCCTCCCCTCCTGCCCCAGGGTGAGGGCGGCGGCGGGGTGGAGGCGGGCGAGGCCCAGGGCCGCCGCCTTTTCCCTGAGGGCCCGCACCGCCTCGGGGGTGTCCACGGGGGGCTTGGTGTTGGGCATGCTGACCACGTCCGTGTACCCCCCCCTAACCGCCGCCAGGAGGCCGGAGGCCAGGTCCTCCTTCACCTCTTCCCCGGGCTCCCTGAGGTGGGCGTGGAGGTCCAGGAAGCCGGGGGCAAGGAAGCACCCCGTCCCGTCCACCACCCTCTGGGCCTTTCCCCCTTCTAGGGAAAGGACCCGGCCTTCCCCGATGAGGACGTCCGCAGGGCCCCTTTCCCCTGCGGCGTCCACCAGGCGCACGTTCTTGATGAGGATCACGCTCCCTCCCTTCCCACCAGGAGGTGGTAGAGCACCGCCATGCGCACCGCCACGCCGTTTTGCACCTGCCGGTTCACCAGGCTCCTTTCCGAGTCCGCCAAGGTGCCCTCCAGTTCCACGTCCCGGTTCATGGGGCCCGGGTGGAGGAGGGGGGCTTGGGGTTTGGCCCGCTTGAGCCTTTTCGCCGTCACCTGGTAGCGGGCGATGTAGTCCTCCAGGTGGATGAGCCCGGCTTCCATCCGCTCCTTTTGCAGCCGGAGGACCATGACCGCATCCGCCTCCTCCAGGGCTTCCTCGAGGCTCGGGGTGAGCCTTGCCCCGGGGAGGGCTTGGGGCAGAAGGCTGGGGGGCCCGGCGCAGACCACCTCGGCCCCCAGGAGGGAAAGGAGCTCGGCGTTGGAGCGGGCCACGCGGGAGTGGAGGATGTCCCCCACGATGGCCACCTTCTTCCCCTCCAGGCCCCCCAGGGCTTCCAGGAGGGTGTAGGCGTCCAGGAGGGCCTGGGTGGGGTGGGCCCGGCGCCCGTCCCCGCCGTTGATGATGGCCCCTTTCACCCAACGGGTGGCCTGGTGGGGCACCCCGGCGGCGTCGGCCCGGATCACGTAGGCGTCCACCCCCATGGCCTCGAGGGTGAGGAGGGTGTCCTTGTAGCTTTCCCCCTTCTGGAGGCTGGAGGTGGCGGCGGCGAAGGACACCACGTCCGCGGACATCCGCCGGGCTGCCAGCTCAAAGGAGATGCGGGTGCGGGTGGAGGGTTCGAAGAACACCGTGGCCACGGTGAAGCCCTGGAGGGCGGGCACCTTCTTCACCGGCCTTTCTAGGACCTCCCGCATCACCCGAGCGGTGTCCAGGAGGCTTTCCACCTGGGCCCGGCTCCAGCCTTGGAAGTCCAGGAGGTGCCTCATGCCTCCTCCTTTTCCCATAGCTCCACCCGGTCCTCCCCGTCCACCTCCAGAACCTTCACCTTCACCACCTCGTTTTTGGCGGTGGGGACGTTCTTGCCCACGAAGTCGGCGCGGATGGGGAGCTCCCGGTGGCCCCGGTCCACCAAGACCGCCAGGTAGATGCGCCGGGGGCGGCCCAGGTCCATGAGGGCGTCCAAGGCGGCCCGGGCGGTGCGGCCGGTGTAGAGGACGTCGTCCACCAGGACCACCGCCTTGCCGGTGAGGTCAAAGGGGATGCGGGTTTCCCGCACCTTGGGCCGCACCCCAATTTCCGTGAGGTCGTCCCGGTAGAGGGTGATGTCCAAGGTGCCCACCGGCACCTCCTTCCCCTCAAACTCGCGGAGGTAGCGGGCCAGGCGCTCGGCTAGGGGGATCCCCCGGGTGTGGATGCCGATGAGGGCCAGGCCCTCCACCCCCTTGTTGGCCTCCACGATCTCGTGGGCGATGCGGTGGAGGGCCCGGCGCATTTCCTCGGCGTTCATCAGCTCCGCCTTAAAGCGCACGGCCCACCCCCATAAAAAAAGCGGGGGCCAAACCCCCCGCGCTTCCTTCTGTTGGCCGTGTCGTCCTTGGTCCTTTCACGTCTTCCCCCTTTCCGGCCTCACAGGACCGGTTTAAAGGCCAACCCCACCTTACACCCTGGCTCAGCTCGACGCAAGCCAAACCCGCCCAGGAAGCCCTGGGCGGGGGGTTCGGGCAGGCCTTAGGCCGCCTTGGGCTTTTCCCGGGTGACGCTTAGGGCCAAGGCGCCCACCAAAAGGCCCACGAGAACGGCGTTCCACAGGGCGTTCGCCATCCCGCTAAACCCCAGGATCCAAGGGGAGAGGATGAGCCAAACGCCCAAAAGGACGTTCAGCCACTCCTCCCACATGGGGCCGCCCCTGAGGTGCATGAGGGCCATAAGGCCCACCACCACCCCCACGATCACCGCGTTCCACATGGCGGCGGGGGCGCCGCTAAAGCCCAAAAGCCACGGGGAGAGGATGAGCCATACGCCCAGGACGAGATTGGCCCAGTCCTGCCAACGCGTCATGGTTGCCCACCTCCTTTCAGCCTTTATTGTGAAAGGGGTTGAGCGCGAGGAATAGTGTCAAAAGTTACCTTTTCCCCGGGAGGGACGGACGTACCGCCACCCCGTCCAGAGGAGGACGGCGGCGAAGACCCCCCGCAGGGCGCCCTCGGGCAGGAAGTGGGCGAGCTCCCCTCCGAAAAAGGTGCCCAAGAGCACCCCGGGCACCAGGCCCAAGGCCAGCTCCCTTTCCACGTTGCCCAGGCGCAGATGGGTGTAGGCCCCCACCAGGCTGGCGGGCACCATGGCGAGGAGGCTCGTCCCCTGGGCGGCGTGCTGGGGCATGCCCAGAAGGAGGACCATGGCGGGGACCATGATGGTCCCCCCGCCCACCCCCATCATCCCGGAGAGGAAGCCGGTGAAGGCCCCCGCCAAGAGGAGGGTGAGGTCCTCTAAGAGCTCGCCCCGCACCAGCCCCACGGGGGCCAGGTAAGGCCTGAGGAGAAGGAGGAGGCTCACGGCCATGAGGAACCCGCCGAAGGCCCGCTTGAGTTCCTTCTCCGGGAGGCCGTGGGCGTAACGGGCGCCCAGGCGGGCGGTGAGGACGGCGGTGAGGGCCAGGAGGAAGGCCGCCTTCAGGTCCAAGGAACCTTGGAGGCCGTAGGTGAGGGCGCCCACCAGTCCGGTGAAGAAGACGGCCACCAAGCTCGTGCCGTGGGCCTTGTGCTGGGAAAGCTTGAGGACGCCCACCATGAGGGGGATCATCACCGTGCCCCCGCCCAGGCCCACCAAGCCCCCAAAAGCCCCGCCCAGGAAGCCGATGAGAAGGCTCATGGGGCTCATACTACCGGGTTTGGGGGCTCTCGGCCTTCCAGGACCGCCAGGAGGTTTTCCACCGCCACCTCAGCCATGCGCTCCCGGGTGCGCCTTCCCGCCGAGCCGATGTGGGGAGTGATGACGGCATTTTTCAGGGCGTAGAGGGGGTGGCCTGGGGGCAGGGGCTCGGGGTCGGTGACGTCCAGGCCCGCTCCGAAAAGGTGGCCCTTTAGGGCCTCCACCAGAGCCTCGGTGTCCACCAGGGCGCCCCGGGCGGTGTTGAGGAGGATGGCCCCGGGCTTCATGGCGAAAAGCCTTTCCCGGTTCATGAGGCGGTGGGTTTCCGGGGTGAGGGGGGTGTGGAGGGAGACCACGTCCGCGGTTTTGAGAAGCGCCTCCAGGGACAGGAAGGGGTAGGGGAGGGGCTTCGGGGTGCGGCTGGTGTAGACCACCCGCATGCCGAAGGCTAGGGCCCTTTGGGCCACCGCCTGGGCGATGCGGCCCATGCCCACGAGGCCCAGGGTGAGGCCCTGGAGGTCTAGGCCCAAGAGGAGCTCGGGGTGCCAGGCCCGCCACTGCCCCTCCCGGGCATAGTCCACCCCTTCCACCACCCGCCGGGCCACGGCCAGGAGGAGGGCTAGGGTGAGGTCGGCGGTGGCCTCGGTGAGGACCTCGGGCGTGTGGGTGACCCGGATGCCCCGGAGCCGGGCCTCCCCAAGGTCCACGTGGTCCACCCCCACGCTGTAGCAGGCGATGACCTTGAGGCTTTTGCCCGCCCGGTCCATGACCTCGGCGTCTATGCGGTCTTCCACCGTGGGGATGAGGCCCACCGCCCCTTCCACCTTCCTCAAGAGCTCCTCCCGGGGGAGGAAAAGCCCTTCGTGGACCTCCACCGTTAGGCCCTTTGCCTTCAAGCGTTCCAGGGCCTGCCCTGGTAGGGTGCGGGTGACGAAGACCCTCATGCTCCGGCGAAGGAGAGCTCCGCCACCGCCACCATGGGGCTGCCGTAGGCGCTTGGACCCATGGGGTGCCACTTTAGCTCCGCCCCGAGGCCCTCCACCCCTTGCAGGAGCTCAAGGAGGTTCCCGCTTACGGCGAAGTTCTCCACGGCGTACTGGGGGCTGCCCTCTTCCACCCAAAGCCCCAGGGCCTGCAGGGAGAAGTCCAGGGTGATGGGGTTGGCCCCGGCGTGGAGGCCCATGAACTCCGCAATTAGGACACCCTCCTTCAAGGTGAGGTTGCCGAGAGGCTTCAGGTAGAGGTTGCTTGGGGCCACGCCCAGGGCGGTGCGGTAGCCCCTGTGGGCGTGGCCGGTGTTGGCCTGGCCCAGGGCCCTTGCGGTTTCCGAGTTGTGGAGGAAGGTGCGGAACACGCCCTCCTCGATGAGGGTCACGGGCCTGGCTGGGGTGCCCTCCGCGTCGAAGGGGCGAGAGGCGAAGCCCTGGGGCAGGGTGGGGTCGTCCAGGAGGGTGACGAGGGGGCTTGCGATCCTTTCCCCCAGGCGCTCCAGGAGGCGGCTTTTCCCCTCCAGGGCGTTTTGGCCAGAAAGGGCCTCGGCCAGGATGGCCAGGAGGCCCGCCATGGCCCGGGGTTCCAGGTAGGCCCGGTAGCGGCCCGTTCTGAGGGGCCGGGCGTGGAGGAGGCGGGAGGTCCCTTCCCGGAAGGCCAAGGCAGTGCGCCCGGGGTCCAGGGCGTGAAACTCCTTGCTCGGGGCAAGGTCCCACCCCTGTTTGCGGCTATTCCCTTCGGCCAAGACGAAGCTGCCCATGAGGGCGGCGAGGCCCGTGCGGTAGCTCCCTTCCGTCCCCAGGGTGCTGGCGAGGCTCAGGCGGCGTTCCCGCTCGCTGTAGGTGGCGAAGAGGAGGGCCTGGGTGCGGGGGTCTTGGCGGAGGGCGGCGTCCAGGGCCAAGGCGGCCTCCTTTTTGGCCTCCAGGGGGGCAGAAAGCCCCTCGCCCAGGAGGTCCTGGCTGCCGAGGGGCTTTCCCGGGGGAAGGCTTCCTTCCCGCTCTGTGAGGAGGGCGTTTTCCCGGGCTTCCGCCAGGGCCCAGTCCAGGGCCTCGGGCCGCAGGTCCTCCGTGTAGGCGTAGCCCACCCTTCCCCCCGCCACCACCCGGAGGCCCAAGCCTCCCTGCCGCGCCTCCTTGACCTCCTCTAAGGCGCCTTCCCGGGCCCGGAGGGAAAGCTCCCTCTCCTCCAGGAAAAGGAGTTCCGCCTCGAGGCCCATCTCCTTCGCCCGCAGGAGCACGTACCGCTTAGCTTCTTCCACGGTCATGCCTGGCCTCCCACCACCATTGCCTCCACCAGGACGTGGGGTTGGCCCACCTCCACCGGCACGAAGCCGGAAAGGCTGCCGCACATCCCGGGGGCGTTTTCCAGGTCCTTGGCCACCGCCACCACCCGCTTTAGGGTCTCTGGCCCCTTGCCCACGAGCACCGCCCCGCGCACCGGCTCCTCTATGCGCCCGTGGCGGATGATGTACCCTTCCTGCACGGCGAAGTTGTACTCCCCCGATCCCGGCTTCACCTGGCCACCGCCCATCTCCTTGGCGTAGAGGCCGAAGGTTATGCCCTGGAAGAGCTCCTCCACCTCCTTGTCCCCGGGGGCAAGGAAGGTGTTGCGCATGCGGGAGGTGGGGGCAAAGGTGTAGTCCTGGCGGCGGCCCGAGCCCGTGAGGGGGTAGCCGGTGAGGAGGTGGCCGAGCCGATCCACCATGTACGCCTTTAGAACCCCTTTTTCAATGAGCACCGTGCGCTCCGTGGGGTGGCCCTCGTCGTCCACCTCGCTGGAGCCCCAGGCGTGGGGCAGGGTTCCGTCGTCGATGTAGGTGACGGCGGGGCTCGCCACTCTCTCCCCGAGGCGGTCCGCCAGGACGCTGGCCTTTTTGGCTACGCTGGTGGTCTCCAGGAGGTGGCCCACCGCTTCGTGAAAGAGGACCCCACCGAAGCCCTTGCCCACCACCACGGGGAAGGTGCCGGCGGGGGCGGGCTTGGCCCGGAGGTTGGTCAGGGCCTGGCGGGCGGCCTTTCCCCCCACCGCCTTAGGAGGGTAGAGGTCAAAAAGCTCTAGGCCCACGCTTTTCCCCGGGGCGCTCACCCCGGTCTGCACCTCGGCCCCGTCCTGGGCTACCGCCAGGACGTGGAGCCGAGTGCGGACCCGCCTCTCCTCGGCCCAGGTGCCCTCGCTGTTGGCGATGAGGACTTCTTGCTCCCACTCCAAG
Source organism: Thermus sp. LT1-2-5 (assembly GCF_040363165.1). NCBI lineage: Bacteria > Thermotogati > Deinococcota > Deinococci > Thermales > Thermaceae > Thermus > Thermus javaensis. The sequence goes on from NZ_BSRG01000001.1 coordinate 159,319, forward strand.
AGGGTTGTCTCCACCTCCTTGATCTCTGGGGCGATGCGGGCCCCCGCTTCCGCCTCCCGGAGGCGCTCTAAGCGGTAGCGCTTGTCCTTTGCGGAAAGGGGGACCTTGGGCGCGTGGAGGCCCTGGGGGAGGCGCTTGCGGAAGTCCAAGCCCCCCTGGCCCCGCTCGTCCACCCGTCCCAAGGTTCCCCGGGCGCGGAGGAGGGTTTCCAAGGCCTCCAGGAGGCCTTCGCGGGTGAGCTGGTTGGTGTAGGCGTAGACCACCTGGGGGCCGAAGAAAAGCCGGATGCCCGCCCCGTAGTCTAGGCCGGAGATAGCCTCCTCTAGCCTTCCCGAGCGCGCCCGCATGCGCCGTTTCAGGGAGCGCTCGGCGTAGACCTCGGCGAAGTCCGCCCCGCCCTGAAGGGCCCGCCGGAGCACCGCCTCCACCGTTTCGGTTGGGAGCATGGCAAGACTCTACCCGGAGACTGACCGGCGGGTCAAGGGGAGGAGGGCGTGGACGGCCCCTTCCAGGGCAAGCCAGGGGTCCTTCCCCTCCTTGGCCCGGCGCTCGGCGGCGATGAGGACGTCCAGGGCTTCCCGGAGGGCGGGGGCCTCGAGGGTGCGGGCGAGCTCCAGGGCGCGCCGGGCGGCGTAGGGGTGGGCCTCGAGGCGGGGGAGGTCCTCCTCCTTGGGCCTGGGATTTTCCCTGAGAAGGAGGTGAGCCCGGGCCAGGAGAGCGAACTGCCAGGAAAAGGCCCCTAGGACCTTGAGGGGCTCTTCCCCCTCTTCCCAAAGGGCCCTAAGGCGGCGGAAGGCCTCCTTGGCGTCCCCCTCCAGCACCGCCCGCACCAGGTCGAACCCGGTGACGGGGGGCCTTAGGGCCACCACCCGCTCCACCTTTTCCAGGGTGAGGGGCGGGGTTAAGAGGGCAAGCTTCTCCAGCTCCCTTTCCAAGGCCTCCAGGTCGGCCTCGAGGCTGGCCAGGTACTGGGCCACCCCCGAAGGGAGCTTGAGGCCCAGCCGCTTGGCCCGGTTCTCCAGGTGGCGCAGGAGGTCCTTGCCCTTGGGGGTGGGGAAGTCCCGCCGCTCTCGGGAGCGGTAGAAGGCCGCCCGGGCGGGGGTGGGCTTGGGGTCCAGGAGGAGGACAGGGACGTTTTCCGGAACTCGCTCAAGGAGGGGCTTGAGGGCCTTCCACTCCCCCTCCCCCACCTCCCTTAGATCCAAAAGGGCCCCCGCCTCGCCGAAAAGCCCCGGGGAGAGGGCCTCCGCCAAGGCCTCCGGGGTGGGCTCCGTGAAGCGGGAAAGCCCCCAGACCCGGGCCTCTTGCAGGAGGGCCTCCTTGGCCAAAAAGGGGTCGCCGGTGAAGGCGAGGACCATCTAGAAGGCGCTAAGCCCCGTGGCCTCCCGGCCCAGGACCAGGGTGTGGATGTCGTGGGTGCCCTCGTAGGTGTAGACGGTTTCCAGGTTGAGCATGTGGCGGATGGCGTGGTACTCCAGGGTGATTCCGCTTCCCCCCAGGATGTCCCGGGCGAGCCTGGCCGCCTCCAGCGCTTTCTTGACGTTTTGCCGCTTGGCCAGGGAGACCTGGGCTGGGGTGAGCTTCCCCTCGTCCTTAAGCCGGGCGAGCCGCCAGGCCAAAAGAAGCCCTTCCGTGTGCCAGGAAAGCATGTCGGCCAGCTTGGCCTGCACCAGCTGCTTTTGGGCGATGGGGGTGCCAAAGGTGGCGCGGCTTTGGGCGAAGGCTACCGCCTCCTGGTAGACCGCCTCCAGGGCCCCCATGGCCCCCCAGGCGATGCCGAAGCGGGCCTGGGTGAGGCAGGAAAGGGGTGCTTTGAGCCCTTCCGCCTTGGGCAGGCGCAAGGACTCGGGCACCCGCACCTCCTCGAGGATGAGCTCGCTGGTCACCGAGGCCCTGAGGCTCATCTTGTGCTTCACCTCCCGGGCCTGGAACCCAGGGGTGTCCGTGGGGACGAGGAAACCCAGAACCCGCCCCTCCTCGTCCTTGGCCCAGATAACGGCCAGGTGGGCCAGGTTGCCGTTGGTGATCCACATCTTGGTGCCGTTGAGGACCCAGGTGTCCCCCTCCCGGCGGGCCCGGGTCTTCATGTTGCCGTAGGGGTCCGAGCCCCCGTCGGGCTCGGTGAGGCCGAAGCACCCCACCAGCTCCCCCCGGGCGAGCTTAGGCAGGAACTCCCGCTTTTGCGCCTCGCTCCCGTAGGCGTAGATGGGGTACATGACCAAGGAGCTCTGCACGCTCACGAAGCTCCTTAACCCCGAGTCCACCCGTTCCAGCTCGTAGGCGATGAGGCCATAGGCGGCGCTGGAAACCCCTGCCCCCCCGTACTCCGGGGGCAGGGTGGGGCCTAGGAAGCCCAACTCGGCGAAGCGGGGGATGAGGTGGGTGGGGAAGACCCCTTCCTCCCACCAGTCGCGGATATAGGGCAGGGCCTCCTTCTCCAGGAAGCGGCGGGCGGCCTTCTGTACCTCCTTCTCCTCGGGGGTAAGGAGGTCTTCCAGGGCGTAAAAGTCCAGCATGGGGCACCTCTTCTAGAGCATACCCGCCAGGAAGCCCTCTTCCCGGATGGTGCGGATCAGGTCCATGACCGTGAGGGACTGGGGGTCGTACTCCACCAGGACCTGGGCGGGGCCGGTGGCCTGGGCCTGGGCCACCCCTTCCAGGGCCTTGAGCGCCGTGAGGATCCTTTCCATCCCCTCGGGGGTGGGTTCCCCCCGGATGCCGATGAGGACGCGGTTCATGCCCCTCATTCTAAGACGCCCCGGGTCTCGCCCCTCGCCCCCCGGCTGCCCAAGACCCGCACCGCCAGGACCAAGGGTCCGATGGCGAAGCCCTGGGCCTTTAGGGCTTCCTCCAGGTCCCTCCGTTCAGGGTCTAGGTGGAGGGCCACCTGGTAGACCCCGGCGTCGTAGGCGCTTTTGACCACGGCGGCGAGAAGGCCTTCCAGGGCCTCTTGGCTTTGCCCCTCTATGCGGGCGATGAGGACGGTGGCCGCCTCTCCCTGCCATACCGCCTGGGCCAGGGCGAAGCCCAGGGGCGCTTCCCCCTCCTCGGCCAGGAAGGAGTGGCCCGTGCGGGCGAAGTGGCGCACGGCGCCGAGGCTTAGGGGACGGTCTCCCGCCACCTGGTTCAGGGCCTCGAGGTCAAACTCGGTGAAGGGGCGAAAGCGCATGGCCCCATTATCGCCTCCGGAAGAGGAGGGCCTCCAGGAGGAGGACGAAAGCGGCCAGGAGGGCGAAGAACCTCCCCCCGCCCCCTGGGGTCTTGGGCAGGAAGCTTTCCCCCGGGGTGGGAAGGAGGGTTTCCTCGGGGGCGAGGAGGCCGGCGCGCACCTCCCGGTAGGGCTTGAGGAAGTTGTAGACCAAAAGGGGAAAGAAGGGCTGGTCCTGGAGGGCTTCCAAGGAGGGAAGGTAAAGCCCCCCGTCGGATGCGTAGAGGAGCCCCACCCCACCTTCCCCCTCGGCCAGGGCCCGCCAGGGGCCTTGGGGCCTAGGGGGCGGGGGCAGGGCCTCCCCCAGGAGGGCTACCCCTTCCAAGAGGGGGTGAGGGGCGGTGAGGAGGACGGGGATGGGGGCGCCGCCCCTTGGGGCCAGGAAGAGGGTAGGGGTTTCGGGGGCCCCTTCCGGCACCCCAAGCCGTACCAAGACCTCCCTCCCCGGGCTAACCCCAAGGAGGGAAAATAGCCGCACCAGGGCGGGCAGCTTGGGGTAGTCCACCCCAGGCCGCCTAAGGCCAAAGCCCGCCTCGTCGTCCAGGGCCAGGGCGTCTTTGCCCCTAAGCCGGGCGGCGAAGGTGGGGGGGAGATCCGGGAGGCGGGCATACCCCCGGGCGGGAACCTCCAGGCGAAAGCGCTTCCCCTCCAGTTCCACCTCTGCGGTAAGGGGCCTTTGGGCGCTATTCCCCAGGGCCAAAAACCCCCGGTCCACCGCCACCAGGCCCAGGTTTTCCCGGGGGCTTCCCACCCCCACGTACCCCTCCGCCCCCGGGGGCGGGGGGCCGTCCGTGGCCACCACCACCGGGGCCCTTAGGAGCCTCCTCCCTAAGGCCATGGCCCCCTCCAGGTCCGCCTGGCGGTCTTCCGCCTCTAGGGCCAGGAGGGCGTCCCGCAGGGCCACCCCCGGGGCGGGGCCGAAGGCCATGGGGGTTTCCCCGGCCCGCACCACCACCGCTTCCGGGGCCCTTTCCAGGAGGGGAAGAAGCCTTTCCTTGGCCAAGTCCAGGCGGGTTTTGGCGCCTTCGTTGGCGCTCATGCTGGCGGAGGCGTCCACCACGAAGACCATGGGGGAGGGGCCCAAGGGGGGGTCGTCCAGGGCCAGGACCAGGAGGGCTGCGGCCAGAAGCAGGAGGAATAGCCTTAGGTCGAGCCGAGGGCGGAAGCGGCGGCTTTTTCCCTTGTGCCAAAGCCACACCCCCGCCCAGGGCCGGGGCTTAGGCCTTTGGGCCCGGTAGAGGAGGTAGACCAGGAGGAGGATGGGGAAAAGCCAAAGCACCTTTCCCCTAGCCTAGCCTTGGTAGGGTGGAAAGGTGTGGGTCTTGGGGATTGACACCTCCTGCGACGACACCGGGGTGGGCCTAGTGAAGGACGGCCAGGTGGTGGTGAACCTGGTGGCGAGCCAGGTGCGCCTCCACGAGGCCTACGGCGGGGTGGTGCCGGAGCTCGCAAGCCGGGAGCACCTGAAGGCCATCGGCCCCCTCACGGAAAAGGCCCTGGCCGAGGCGGGGGTCGCCCCCCGGGAGCTGGACCTGGTGGCGGCCACCCGGGGCCCCGGGCTCATCGGGGCCCTCCTGGTGGGCTACACCTTCGCCAAGGGCCTGGCCTGGGCCTTGGGGCGGCCCTTCTACGCCATTCACCACCTCGAGGGCCACATCGCCGCCGCCTGGCCGGAAGGGGTAGACCCCCCCTTCCTGGCCCTGGTGGCCTCGGGGGGGCACACCCACCTCTACGAGGTCCTGGGGCTTGGCCGCTACCGCCTCCTGGGCGCCACCCGGGACGACGCCGCTGGGGAGGCCTTTGACAAGGTGGCCCGGCTTTTGGGCCTCGGCTTTCCCGGGGGGCCGGAGATCGAGCGCCTGGCCCAAGAGGCGGAGGAGGCGGTCCCCTTCCCCGTGCCCATGCGGGAACAGGAGGGGTATGACTTTAGCTTCTCCGGCCTCAAGACCAAGGCGGTGCAGCTCGTGGAGAAGGGCCTTCCCAAACCCGCCTTGGCCAAGGGCTTCCAGGAGGCGGCCATCCTCCATCTGGCGGAGGTGGTCCTTAGGGCGGTCCGGGACACGGGGCACAAGGTCCTCCTGGTGGCCGGGGGAGTGGCGGCGAACCAGGCCCTCCAGGCCCGTTTCCGGGAGGCGGGGCTTAGGGTCTACTTCCCCCCCAGGGGGCTTTCCCAGGACAACGGGGCCATGATCGCCCTGGCCGCCTACCGCCGCTATCAAGAGGGCCTTCCCCCAAGCCCCCTTTCCCTGGGGGCCACCGCCTACTGGCCCTTGGAGGAAGGCTAAAGGGGTTTCTCATCCCCAAGGAGTACAATCGGCCCTAGGATGCTGGGCCTCTTACGGAAGCTTTTCGACAACAACGAGCGGGAGATCGCCCGCTACTACAAGCAAGTGGTGGAGCCCACCAACCGGCTGGAGCCGGAGGTGGAGAAGATCCAAGACCTGGCCGCCGCCTACCGGGAGCTCAAGGAGAAGCACGGGCGGGGCGCTTCCTTGGACGAGCTCCTCCCCATGGCCTTCGCCCTCACCCGGGAGTCCGCCAAGCGCTACCTGGGCATGCGGCACTTCGACGTCCAGCTCATCGGCGGGGCGGTGCTCCACGAGGGCAAGATCGCCGAGATGAAAACCGGGGAGGGGAAGACCCTGGTGGCCACCTTGGCCGTGGCCCTGAACGCCCTCACGGGGAAGGGCGTTCACGTGGTCACGGTGAACGATTACCTGGCCAAGCGGGATGCGGAGTGGATGGGGCCCGTCTACCGGGGTTTGGGCCTGAACGTGGGGGTGATCCAGCACGCCTCCACCCCGGAGGAGCGGCGCAAGGCCTACTTGGCGGACGTCACCTACGTGACCAACGCCGAGCTTGGCTTCGACTACCTCCGGGACAACATGGCCATCAGCCCGGACCAGCTGGTCCTCCGCCACGACACGCCCCTGCACTACGCCATCATCGACGAGGTGGACTCCATCCTCATAGACGAGGCCCGTACCCCCCTCATCATCTCCGGCCCGGCGGAGAAGGCCACCGACCTCTACTACAAGATGGCGGAGATCGCCAAGAAGCTGGAAAGGGGCCTGCCCGCAGAGCCAGGGGTGCGCAAGGAGCCCACGGGGGACTACACCATTGAGGAGAAGAACCGCTCCGTCCACCTCACCCTCCAGGGCATCGCCAAGGCGGAAAAGCTCCTGGGGGTGGAGGGGCTTTTCAGCCCCGAGAACATGGAGCTCGCCCACATGCTCATCCAGGCCATCCGGGCCAAGGAGCTCTACCACCGGGACCGGGACTACATCGTCCAGGATGGCCAGGTGATCATCGTGGACGAGTTCACGGGCCGCCTCATGCCGGGGCGCCGCTACGGCGAGGGCCTCCACCAGGCCATCGAGGCCAAGGAGGGCGTCAGGATTGAGCGGGAGAACCAGACCCTGGCCACCATCACCTACCAGAACTTCTTCCGCCTCTACGAGAAGCGCGCCGGCATGACGGGCACCGCCAAGACGGAAGAGAAGGAGTTCCAGGAAATCTACGGCATGGACGTGGTGGTGGTGCCCACCAACCGCCCCATGATCCGCAAGGACTACCCCGATGTAGTCTACCGCTCGGAAAAGGGGAAGTTCTACGCCGTGGTGGAGGAGATCGCCGAGAAGTACGAGCGGGGCCAGCCCGTCTTGGTGGGCACCATCAGCATCGAGAAGTCGGAAAGGCTTTCCCAGATGCTCAAGGAGCCCAGGCTCTACCTCCCCCGCCTCGAGATGCGCCTGGAGCTCTTCAAGAAGGCCAGCGCCAAGCAACAGGGGGAGGCCTGGGACCGCCTGAGGAAGCTTTTAGAAAGGCCCGCCCAGCTCAAGGACGAGGACCTGGCCCCCTTTGAGGAGCTCATCCCGGCAAAGGGCAACCTGCGCACCGCCTGGGAGGGCCTGAAGCGGGCGGTGCACACCCTCTCCATCCTCCGCCAGGGCATCCCCCACCAGGTCCTAAACGCCAAGCACCATGCCAAGGAGGCGGAGATCGTGGCCCAGGCGGGCCGGAGCAAGACCGTCACCATCGCCACCAACATGGCGGGCCGGGGCACGGACATCAAGCTGGGGGGGAACCCCGAGTACCTGGCCGCCGCCCTTTTGGAAAAGGAAGGCTTTGACCGCTACGAGTGGAAGGTGGAGCTCTTCATCAAGAAGATGGTGGCGGGACAGGAGGAGGAGGCCAAGGCCCTGGCGGCGGAGCTTGGGGTCAAGGACGAGCTTCTGGAGAGGATCCGCCAGATCCGGGAAGAGTGCAAACAGGACGAGGAGCGGGTGCGGGCCTTGGGGGGGCTTTTCATCCTGGGCACGGAAAGGCACGAGTCCAGGCGGATAGACAACCAGCTCCGGGGCCGCGCCGGCCGCCAGGGGGACCCCGGGGGGAGCCGCTTTTACGTGAGCTTTGACGACGACCTCATGCGCCTGTTCGCCTCGGACCGGGTCATCGCCATGCTGGACCGCATGGGCTTTGACGACTCCGAGCCCATCGAGCACCCCATGGTCACCCGCTCCATCGAGCGGGCGCAAAAGCGGGTGGAGGACCGCAACTTCGCCATCCGCAAGCAGCTTTTGCAGTTTGACGACGTCCTTAGCCGCCAGCGGGAGGTGATCTACGCCCAGCGCCGCCTCATCCTTCTGGGCCAGGACGAGGCGGTGCGGGAGGCTGCCTTGGGCATGGTGGAGGAAACGGTAGCCGCCTTGGCGGAAAACGTCCTAAACCCCCAGGTCCACCCCGAGGACTGGGACCTGGAGGGCCTCAAGGCCGCCCTCCTGGACACCGTGCCCCAGCTACAGGACTTCCCCTTTGAGGAGCTAAGGAGCATCAAGCCCGAGGAGGGGGTGGAGCGCCTGGTGGAGGCGGCCCTAAAGGCCTACGAGACCCGGGAGGCGGAGCTTTCCCCGCTCCTCATGCGGGCGGTGGAGCGCTTCGTGATCCTCAACGTGGTGGACTCCGCCTGGAAGGAGCACCTCCACAACCTGGACGTCCTGCGCCAGGGCATCTTCCTCCGGGGGTACGGGCAGAAGGACCCCTTCCAGGAATACAAGATTGAGGCCACCCGCCTTTTCAACGACATGGTGGCCTTCATCAAGGGCGAGGTGGCCAAGTTCCTCTTCCGGCTCAAGGTGGAGGCGGAGCCGGTGCGCCCGGTGCGGGAGGCCCCCTACGTGCCCGTGCCCGAGGCGCCCAAGGCGCCCGAGCCCTTCGGGGTGGAACGGAAGCGGCCCACCACCCCTCCGCCCCAGCCGGGCCTCTCCCGGGCGGAACGCCGGCGCCTCATGCGGGAGGAGAAAAAGCGCAAGAAGGAGTAAGGCACCGCCCGGGGGTACCCCCGGGCGGCTGTTTACGCCTCCACCTGGAGGCTTGCCGGGTCTAGGTTGGTGTAGACGTGTTGCACGTCGTCCAGGTCCTCCAAGGCCTCCACCAGGCGCATGACCTTGGCGGCCTCCTCCGGGGGCAGGCTGACCGGGTTCTGGGGGTGTTGCACCACCTCCACCGCCTCCACGGGGATGCCCCGCTTCTTGAGCTCCTCGGCGATGCGGTAAGCCTCGGCGGGGTCGGTGTAGAGGGTGAGGCTTTCCCCTTCTTCCTCCAGGTCCAAGGCTCCCAGCTCTATGGCCGCCTCCTGGGCGGCCTCCGAGTTCTGGCAGACGATGATGCCCTTGCGCTCAAACTGCCAGGCCACGCTCCCCGAGGTGCCCAAGGAACCCCCGTACTTGGAGAAGACGTGGCGTACCTCGCCGGCGGTGCGGTTGCGGTTGTCGGTGAGGGCGTAGACCAGTAGGGCCACCCCCCCGGGGGCGTAGCCCTCGTAGATGATCTCCTCGTACTGCTCGGCCCCGTCCCCGCCCCCTTGGAGCTTTTGCAGGAGGCGCTCGATGTTCTCCATGGGCACATCGTCCGCCCGGGCGGCCTCGATGGCATTCCGGAGCTGGACGTTGGCCTCCGGGTAGGGGCTACCCCCGGCCCGGGCGGCCGCCTGGATGGCCCGAAGGTGCTTGGAGATGATCTTGCCGCGCTTTAGGTCGTTAGCGGCCTTCTTGCGCTTGATCTGTGCCCACTTGCTATGACCGGCCATGGCTCACCTCACCCATTATAGCCAGGCGCTCTAGCACCCTCTCCGCCAGGCGCTCGCCCGCCTCGCGGAAGGGGTGGAAGAGGAGGGTCACCCCGGCGGCTTCCAAGACCGGGTCCTCCTCCAGGTGGAAGCTGGTAGCGGCCACCACACCTTGGAAGCCCCGCTCCTGGAGCCAGCGGGCGGCGAGGAGTTTGGCCTCGAGGTCCGGCAGGGCCAGGACCACCGCCTTGACCCCCGAGAGGTCCAGCCGCTCCCAAAGCTCGGGGTCCTCCGCATCCCCATAGAGCACCCGCCTGCCCTTGGCCCGGTGCCGTTCCACCTTCTCGGGGTCGGCGTCCAGGCCGAAAGGCCGCTCCCCCCTCGCCTCCAGCACCCGGTAGACCGCTCCCCCGGTGCGCCCCATGCCCACGATGAGGGCCGTGGCCCCGTCCAGGCGCTCCGGTTCCTCGTCGGGGTGGCGGCCTTTCCGCTCCAGCCGGAGGAGCCAAGGCTCCAGGCGCTTGTAAAGGGTATGGCTGTAGCGGCTCAATGGGGCGGAGAGGGCCATGGAAAGGGCCACCAACAGGGCGAGGCTCCCAAGCCCTAAAGGGAGGAGCCCTGCCCGCTCCAGGACCACCCCCACGATGAGGGCGAACTCGGAGTAGTTGCCCAGGTAAACCCCGGCCACGAAGGCGGTGCGGGCCCGTAGGCCAAAGAGGAGAAAGAGGAGGAAGAAGAGGGGGGCCTTGAGGAGGGAGAGGAGAAGAAGGCCCAAGACCAGGCCCGCCTCCACCCCCTGTAGCCCTTCCCGCAGGCCGATGTCCAAAAAGAAGGCCACCAGGAAGGCCTCCTTGAGGCTCCACAAGGACTTGGCCATCTCCGTGCCCTTGGTGTGGCCGGAAAGGAGGGTGCCGGTGAGAAGCGCCCCGAGCTCCGGGGATAACCCCACTTGGCGGAAGGTTTCCCCTCCCAAAAGGGCAAGGCCCAGGCCATAGAGGACCAAAAGCTCCTCGTGCCCGCTCCTTTCCAAAAGCCAGGTCACCCCCAGGCGGAGGAGGGGGAAGAGGAAGAGGAAAAGCGCCCAAGGGCTCACCGCGCCGCCGCCCCCCAGGGTCAGCAGGCCCACCGCCACCAGGTCCTGTAGCACCAGGATGCCGATGGCCAGGCGGCCGTGGTAGGTGGTGAGTTCCCGCTTGTCCTCCAGGAGCTTGGCCACCAGCACCGTGCTGGAAAACCCCAGGGCCAGGGCGAGGGGAAGGAGGCCGGCGAAGGGCAAGGCCAGGAGGGCGAAAAAGAGGAGGTGAAGCCCCCCCACCCCCAGGACCCGGGGTTCTAGAAGGTCCTTGGGCCGAAGCTTAAGCCCCACGCTAAAGAGGAGGAGCAGGACGCCGATGTCCGCCGCATGGCGCAGGAAGTCCGTTTCCCCTAGCCCCAGGGCGTGGAGGCCAAACCCCGCTCCCAGGTAGCCCACCAAGGGAGGGAGGCCTAGCCGGGTTGCCAACAGGCCGAGGGCGAAGGCGGCGGCTACCCAGAGCGCCTCCATGCCCCAAGGGTAGCAGAGGCAGGGGAAAGGGGCGGGGGTGTGCTTCCCCCGCCTCTACACCGCTTGGCCTATTTCTGGGAAAGGGCTTGGTCCAGAAGGGCTTTCCACTCCTCGTAGGGGAGGAAGCCCGTGCGCTTCTCCCCCGCGATGAAGAAGGTGGGGGTCCCGGTGAGGCCTAGCTCATCGGCCAACTTCTGGTCCGCCAAGACCCCTTCCCGATGCCTACCTGAGGCTAAGCAGGCCTGGAAGGCTTGGGTGTCTAGCCCGATCTGCCCTGCCAAGTCTACCAGGTAGCGGTCCAAAACGGTGCCGGTGAGATTCCCCCAGGCGCTTGCGGCGCGGAAGAGCACCTCGTGGTAGGCGTAGTACTGCCCCTGCTCGTGGGCGCAGGCGGCGGCCTCGCTGGCCCGGATGACGTTGGCCTGGCCGGGGAAGGGGAAGTCGCGGAAGAGGTAGCGCACCTTGCCGGTGTCGATGTACTCCGCCTTGAGCCTGGGAAGCACGTTTAGGGCATGGTTCTGGCAGTGGGGGCAGAGGTAGTTGGAGAAGTCCACCACCACCACGGGAGCGTTTTCGGACCCCAAGGCGAAGCGAGCCCCTTGGGCGGGGTCCAGGCCCGCCTTGCCCTTAGGCCCAAAGAGGATCCAGCCTAGGCCCACAAGGGCCAGGGCCACTACTCCGAGAACGAAGGCGCGCGGCATGCTCTTACTCTACTCCCTATTCCTCTGAGAACGCTTAGCCCAGATAGGGGGCTTGGCGGGCATCCCCCTCGGGGGTGACGTAGAAGGGGTGGGCGTCGGTGGACACCATCTCCTCCCGGTCCAAGGCGTCCTGCAGGTCCTTGGGCAGGACGAACATGGCCTCGAGGTAATGGGCGTTCAGGTGGCGCAGGGCCAGGTGGCGTTCCCGGATGCGGGCCTCAATGACCCCTTCCGAGAAGGCGGCGGGGTCAAAGGCGTCCGAGGCCAGGAGGAAGCCGAAGTTGAGGAAGAAGCCCGGGATGTGGTTCTTGTAGCTTCGCACGTAGCGGAAGGCCTCCTTCACCGTGCGGTGGACCACGGGGTGGACCCGGTGGTGGGTAAGCATGATCATCCCCGCCTGCATCCCCATCACCCCCCCGGGGTTCAGGTGGGCCTTCACCAGGCGGTAGAACTCCACAGTGTAGAGGAGGCGGGCCGGGTTGTCCTCGCCCACGGGGTCGGTGAGGTCGAGGATCACCACGTCGTAGGTGTCCTGGGTCCTCTCCAGGTAGGCCCGGGCGTCGTCGATGATGAGGACCGTGCGGGGGTCGTCAAAGGCCCCCTGGTGCCACTCGAGCATGTGGGCCTTGGCCAGCTCTACCAGCTCCCCGTCGATATCTACCATCACCGCCTTTTCCACCGTGGGATGCTTGAGCACCTCCCGCAAGGTGGCCCCCTCCCCGCCCCCCACGATGAGCACGGTCTTGGGCTCGGGGTGGGAAAGCATGGCGGGGTGGACCAGGGTTTCGTGGTAGATGTACTCGTCCTTTTCCGTGCTCTGCACGTCCTTGTCTAGGACCAGCACCTTGCCGAAGCCCTTGCTCTCAAACAGGAAGTAGTCCTGGTACCGGGTGCGGCCCGAGGCGATCACCCGCTCCATGCGCCGCACCATGGTTTCAAAGGGGGTGATGTGCTCAAAAAAGTACATGCCGTAGTCCATACCTAACCTCCTTGGCCGCCGAAGCCTCGGCGCCGGATGGCGTGTTCCGTGCCCCGCCAGTAGCGGAAGGCGGACTCCTCCTTGGCCCCGAAGGCCCGGGAAAGGCCCTTAAGCACCTCCTCCGGGTCCACCCCGTCGCGGTAGAAGTAGAGGTCTAAGGTGGCGGAGGCGTTGTCCTCGGGCCAGGTGTGGATCATCACCGCCGCCACGGGGCTCACCACCGCAGCGGAAAGCCCCTGGGGGTGGAACTTGTAGACCACGGACTGGGCCGAGTCCTTGGGGGCCCCGAGGCGCATCACCGCATCCAGGAGGGCCGCCTCCACCATCTTGGGGTTTTCCAACACGTCCAGATCGCAGCCGTAGATTTCCGCTACCCAGCGCCCGCCCGGCACCGCTTCCACAAGGGGCCATGATAGCACACCCCTATCCGAAGAAGTCCTTCAGTTGTTCCTTCGTGATCAGGACTTCCCGGGGCTTGGAGCCCTTGGGGGGGCCCACGATGCCCATGGCCTCGAGGGCGTCCATGAGCTTCCCGGCGCGGGCATGGCCGATAGAAAGCCGCCGCTGCAACCGGCTCACCGAGCCGTAGCCCTCCTCCACCACGATCTCCGCTGCCTTCTTCAAGAGGGGGTCGGAGAAGTCCACCTCCCCCGGCCCTGCCCCTTCAGGGGCCTTGGGGGGCTCAAAGTCGGCCCCATAGGCCTCGGCGAAGCGGTCCTCAAAGCTTTGCCCCCGGAGGAAGGCGGCGAGGCGGGCCACCTCCTCCTCGGAGAGGTAGGGCACCTGGAGGCGCACGGGCTTGGTGAGGCCGGGCTGGTGGAAGAGGGCGTCCCCCTGCCCGATGAGCTTTTCCGCCCCTTGCGTGTCCAAGATGGTCCGGGAGTCAAAGCCGCTGGCCACGGCGAAGGCCAGGCGGGCGGGGATGTTCACCTTGATGAGGGAGGTGAGGATGTCCACGCTGGGGCGCTGGGTGGCGAGGACGAGGTGCATCCCCGTGGCCCGGCTCATCTGGGCCAGGCGCAAAATGGCCGCCTCCACCTCCTTGGGGGCGGTCATCATGAGGTCGGCCAGCTCGTCCACCACGATGACCAAATAGGGCAGGCTTTCCCCACCCTCCTTTTCCATCTTGGCGTTGTACTGCTCCAGGTTCCTGGCCCCCACCTGGCTCATGAGGCGGTAGCGCCGCTCCATGTGGGCCACCGCCCCCTGCAAGACCCCCGCCGCTTCCTCCGGGCTCGTGACCACGGGGCGCACCAGGTGGGGGATGCCCTCGTAGGGGGTGAGCTCCACCATCTTGGGGTCGATGAGGAGGAGGCGCAGGGCGGTGGGGAGGTGCTTGAAGAGGAGGCTGGCGATGAGGACGTTGATGGCCACGCTCTTGCCGCTTCCCGTGGAGCCGGCGATGAGGAGGTGGGGCATTTTGGCCAGGTCCCTAACCCAGATCTCCCCCTCGATGCTCTTGCCCAGGATCAAGGGCAAAAGGGCCTTGGCGTGTTGGAAACCCGGGGAAAGCACCGCCTCGGAGAAGCGCACCAACTCCCGCTTGGGGTTCGGGACCTCGAGGCCCACGGTGTTCTTCCCGGGGATAGGGGCCTCAATCCGCACCGCCCCCACCGCTAGGGCCCGGGCCAGGTCGTTCTGCAGGCTCTGGATGCGGCTGATCTTCTCCCCCGGGGCGGGGAGGAGCTCGTAGCGGGTGACGCTTGGACCCCGGGCGTGGCCCACCACCTCCGCCTGCACGCCAAACTGCTTGAGGGTGTCGGCGATGGCCCGCTTGAGCCGTTCCGCCTCCTCCTCCAGGGCGCGGACGTTCCCCTTGGGCTCCGGGGGGTCCAGAAGCTCGGGGGTGGGCAGGGCCAAGGCAGTGCTGGGCGCCACCGCCACCCGGGCCTCCCCTTGGGGCCGGGGAGGGTCCTTAGCGGGGGGGGTGGGCTCGGGGAAGACCAGGTCCAGGTCGAAGGGCTCGGGCTCGGGGACCGGCTCGGGCCGGGTTTGCGCCTGGGTGGGCTGGGGCGGGGGGTTGCCCGTGAGGAGGGCCCTGAGGGCCTCCGCCTGGAGCTCCTTGGGGGCGGTGAGGAAGGGGAGGAAGCGGGCGAGCTCCTCCTGCCGCCTTGTGAGGTCCTCCACCAGGCCGGCGAGCTCCGCAAACCGGGCCCGCCGCGCCTCCCGCAGTCTTTGCCCAAGGAGAAGCCCCTTTAGGGAAGGGTGTAGCCGGGGGAGGGCCTTTAGGGCCTGGAGCCTCGCCCTAAGGGCCTGGGCTTCCAGGAGCAGGGCAGCGCGCCTTTCCTCTAGGGCCTCCCGCAAGGGGCCTTCCCCCGGGAGAGGGGTCTTGAGGGCGTTTTCTAGGGCGAGGAGATCGGGCTCCAGGGGCCTTTGGTCCGCTTCCAGTTGCCGCCTAAGCTCCGCTACCCGCTCTTCCAAGAAGGCCCGGAGCGCTTTCTCCACCCCGGGTAGCTCCTCGGGAGTGAGGGTTTTGCCCAGGGCGTGGAGGGCGGTGTGCTCGGGGTAAAGCCGGGCTAAGGCCCGGATCTTTTGCCGCAAGAGAAAGGCCTTTAGGGCGTGGCGGGCCCGCCGCACCCCTTCCACCCCCGTTTGGAGCCCTTTGAGGAGGAGGGAAAAGGGCCTTTGCCGAAGCCAAAGGTCCAAGACCGCACTGGCCAGGAGGGGGGAAAGGAGAAGGCCCAAGACCCCTGCCCGCGCCTGAAGGAAACGCCTAAGACCCTGGCCGACTTCCCCCGCCAAAGGTCCTGCTAGGGGGAGGAGGCTGAAGGCGAGGAGGTAGAGGAAGAACAGGTGGCGGAGAAGGGGCTTTAGGGGTTTTTGCCGGTACAGGGCCAGGGCCACCAGGAAGAGGCTTGGGGGAAGCAGATAGCCGGGCAGGCCCACCGCCCGGTAGAAGGTGCCCAGGGCTTCCCCCACCGCCCCCGTGTCCCAAGGAAAGAAGGGGGAAAGGAGGAAAAAGCCCAAGGCGCCCAAGAGGACGGCCTGGCCCTCGCGCTCGGGACCTTGGGCGGGCTTCGCGGGCTTCCGCTTGGCCATCGCAACGATTATATGGCGCACTCGGGGCAACGGCCATAGACCGTGACCTCGTGGTCCTCGGCCTGGAAGCCCGGCGGGAGGTGGGTTAGGGCGAGCTCGCACCCCAAAAGCTCAAAGACCCGGCCGCAGCGGCGGCAGAAGAAGTGGTGGTGGTGCTCGAGGCCTGCGGGCTCGTACCGGGGGGGTTCCCCGGGCAGGGCCACGGGGGCGAGAAAGCCCTCCTCCACCAAGGCCTTCAGGTTGCGGTAGACCGTGGCCAGGCCCAAGGAGGGCACCTTTCTCCGGGCCAGGGCCAAGACCTCCTGGGGGGAAAGGGGCCTTCTCGCCTCCAAGAACACCTCCCGGATCGCCCGCCGTTGCTTGGTGGCCCGCTCCATGACCCCAGGATACCTTAGGTGAAAACCGCCTTTCATCTTTCGGGGCTAAAGTGGGGGCATGCGGGTTTGGCCTCTCCTCTTGCTTTTGCTCCTTCCCGCTTGGGCGGAAGGGGGGTACCTTTTGGGCCGCATCCTGGCCCTGAACCCGGAAAGGGGCGTGGCGGAGGTCCTGGTGGAGGGAAGGCGGCAGGAGGCCTTGCTGCCCACGGACGGGGGTGGGTTTCGGCTGGGGGAGCGGGTGGTCCTCTATCGGGAAGGGGAGCGGCTTTACGTCACCGAGCCGGACCGCATGCCCCACCTCGCCTTCCTCTTGGGGCTTTTTACCCTCTTCGCCCTCCTCCTGGGGCGGGGGAAGGGGCTTAGGGGGCTTCTTGGCACCTTCTTGAGCCTCCTGGTGGTGGTCTACTTCGTGGTGCCGCAGGTGGCTGCGGGGGGAAACCCCCTCCTTTACGCCTTTCTGGGGAGCGTGGGCGTCCTTTTCCTCACCCTCTACCTGGTGCACGGGCTAAACCGCAAGACCACCGCCGCCCTTTTGGGCACGCTCCTTTCCGTGGCCTTCGTCCTGGGGCTTGCCCTTTTCTTCACCCGGGCCATGGCTTTCACCGGCCTGGCCTCGGAGGAGGCCCTTCTCCTCCGGCAATGGGGCGGGGTGGACCTGGTTTCCCTCTACCTGGCGGGGGTGGTGGTGGGGGCTTTGGGGGCCCTCACCGACGTCACCGTGACCCAGGCGGCGGTGGTCCAGGCCCTGAGCCACGCCAACCCCCGCTGGGGAGTCCGGGAGCTCTACCGCCGCGGCATGGAGGTGGGCTACGACCACATCGGGAGCCTGGTGAACACCCTGGTCTTGGCCTACGCCGCCGGGTCCTTGCCCCTGTTCCTCCTCCTCACCCGGGACCCCACCCCCTTGCGCTTCCTCCTCAACACCGAGCCCTTCGCCGCGGAGATTGCCAGCATGGTCCTGGGCTCCTTGGGGCTCCTCCTGGCGGTTCCCCTCACCACCTTGGTGGCGGCCTTGGCCTTCCGGGGGGGGCGGGGTGGGCCTCCCGACCCCGGCCACGCCCACTAGGGCATAATGGGTGCCGTGCGCCTCCTTCACACGGCAGATTGGCACCTGGGAAAGGTATTAAAAGGCGTGGACCGCACCCCCGAGATCGGGGAGGCCCTAAAGGCGCTTTTGGAAATCGTCAAGAAAGAGCGGGTGGACCTGGTGTTGGTGGCGGGGGACCTCTTCGACCGGCCCCAGGTTTCTGCGGAGGCGGAGGCCTTGGCGGTGGAGTTTTTCCTGAGGCTTAAGGAGCTTGGGGTGCCCGCCTTGGTCATCGCCGGGAACCACGACCCCAAGGAGCGCCTCGAGGCCCTCTCCCCCCTCCTGGCCCTGGCGGGGGCCACGGTGCGGGGCCGGCCCCTGTTCCGCGAGGAGGGGGGGGTAGTGGAGGTGAAGGGCCTAAGGGCGGCCCTCCTCCCCTTCATCTCCGAGAGGGTGCTGATGAAAAAGCTCTGGCAGGAGGCGGAGGAGCGCCACCGCGCCTACGCCGAGAACATGCGGCGCATCCTGGGCAACCTGGAAAGCCCCCTGATGCTGGGCCACTTCGCCGTGGTGGGGGCGCGGCCCGGGGGAGGGGAGTTCGCCTTTCACCTTTCCGAGGCCTACGCCGTGCCCGCCTCCGCCCTTCCCCTTTCCGCCCGGTATGTGGCCCTAGGCCATATCCACCGCCAGCAGGCGGTGTCCGAAACCCCCTTGGCCTGGTACTCGGGAAGCCTGATCCAGTTGGACTTTGGCGAGGGGGAGGAAGGGGAGCGGGGGGCGCTATTGGTGGAGCTTCCCCCCTCGGGGCCCCCCAAGGTCCACCCCATCCGGGAGCGCTGGGGCAAGCCCTTAAGGACCTACCGCCTTCCCCCCGAGGCCCTGGACGGGAGGCTAGAGGAGCTAAAGGACTTTCCTGGCTACCTCAGGCTCGTGGTGGAGGGAAGGCTTTCCCCCGTGGTCAAGGAAAGGCTTTTCCAGGCCCTGCCCAACCTTCTGGCCGTGGAGGGGGCGGGGGCTTTGCCCGGGGAGTTCCAAGAAGAAGGGGGGGCGGAGCTTGGCCTCCTCGAGGCCTACGCCCGGTACCTGGAGGAAAAGGGGCGCAAGGAGGAAGGCCTTCTGCAAGGTCTAAAGCAGGTCCTGACGGAGGTGGAGCTTGAGGCCCTTGCGCTTGGAGCTTGAGGGGTTTGGCCCCTACCGGGAGCGGCAGGAGGTGGACTTCTCCGACGTGGAGCTCTTCGCCATCACCGGGCCCACGGGAAGCGGCAAGAGCACCCTTTTAGACGCCATGGCCTTCGCCCTTTACGGCCTCGTGCCCCGGGTGGGCCGCAACGTGGGCAATCTGGTCCACCCCGGCTTGGGGGAGGCCCGGGTGCGCCTCACCTTCCAGGTGGGGGGAAGGGTCTACCGGGTGGAGCGGGTGCGGGGCAGGAAGGGGGAAGGGCGGCTTTTTGAGCTGGAGGCGGGCGGGGAGCGCCTGGTGCCCTGGGAAAACCTGGAGAAGCTCAACCAAGGGATAGAGGACCTCCTCGGCCTCTCCTACGAGGCCTTCACCCGGGCCCTCCTCCTGCCGCAAGGGGAGTTTGACCGCTTCTTGAAAGGGGAGGCCAAGGAGCGCAGGCGCATCCTCCTGGACCTCTTCGAGCTTTCAAGGCTGGAGAAGGCCAGGGAGAAGGCGGCCTCCAGGCGGGCTTCCTTGCTGGAGGAAAAGGGGCGCCTGGAGGGGGAGCTACGGGCCCTCGAGGCGGTCACCCCGGAGGCCCTGGAGGCCCTGGAGGAAGAGCGTGCCCGCTTGGAGAAGGAGGCGGAGGGGCTAAGGGAAGAGGCGAGGCGCCTGGAAAGGAAGGCCAAGGAGGGGGAAGGTCTGGTGGAGCGCCTGGAAGAGCGCCACCACCTGGAAACGAGAAAGGCGCGTCTCCTGGCGGAGGCCCCTGCCATGGCGGCCCTGCGGGAGCGCCTGGCCCAGGCGGAGGAGGCGGCCCGGGTCCTGCCCCTGTGGCAGGCCTACCGGGAAAAGGAAGCCGCCCTGCAGGCCACGGAGGCGAAGCTTAGGGGGCTATGGGAGAGGCTTGCGGACCTGGAGGGCAAGCGGCAGGCCCTGGCCTTCCACCCCGAGGCCCTGCGGGAGGCAAGGGAAGCCCTCCTGAAGGCCCAGGAGCTGAAGGCCCTCGAGGCCCTCTGGCGCCGGGTGGGGATAAGGGAACACCCAAGCCCCCGCCGGGACGAGAAGGCCCTGGAGGAGCTTCTGGCCAAGGAGCCCCTGCTGGAGGGGGAGGTGCGGGCCTTAACAGCCTGGGCCGAGGCCAGGGCGAAGCGCTTGGCGGAGGAGGGGGCCTTGGCCGAGCTCAAGGAGAGGCTGAAGGAGGTGGAAGCCCAGGGCAAGGCCCAAAGGGAGGAGGTAGAGGCCCTGGCCCAGGCCCTCAAGGGGGCGGAGGCCCACGCCCTAACGGAGGAGCTTTCCCGCCTGAAAGCGGCCTTGGAGCGCCTCCAGGGAGAGAGGGCGCGCCTGGAAGGGGAGCTCGCCGCCCTGGAGAGGGAGGAGAGGCGGCAAGGGCTAGCCGCCTACCACGACCTCCTGGAGCCGGGCAAGCCCTGCCCCCTGTGCGGCGGCTTGGTCCACGCCCTGCCCCCACGGCCGAAAGGGCTGGACCTGGCCCCGCGGCGGCAGGCCCTGGAAAAGGCGCTCAGGGAGGTACTAGAGGAGCTTGGGAGCCTGCGGCAGGCGGTGTTTCAGAAGGAGAAGGCCCTGAGGGAGCTAGGGGTGGAACCCAGGCCTGGGGACCTGGAGGCCCTGAAGAAGGCCCAGGCCGAGGCGCAGAAGGCGCTAGAGGACCTGCGGGACCATTACCAGGGGCTGAGGAGCAGGGTGATGGACAAGCAGAAGGATGTGGAGGAGCTTCGGGCGGCGGAGGCCCGCCTCCGCCCGGACCGGGAGGGGGAAGCGGAGGCCCTCCTCGCCGAGGCCCAGGCCGCCTTGGCTGCCTTACGGGAGGAGAAGGCCGCCTTGGGGGCCGGGCTTTACCAATACCTCCAGGCGGCCACGGGGGGCAAGGGGGTGAAGGCGTACCTGGAGGCCCTGGCCCAGGAGGTGGCGGCCCTAGA
The DNA here is from genome assembly GCF_040363165.1 of Thermus sp. LT1-2-5. Taxonomy (NCBI): domain Bacteria; kingdom Thermotogati; phylum Deinococcota; class Deinococci; order Thermales; family Thermaceae; genus Thermus; species Thermus javaensis. Next base: position 179,359 of record NZ_BSRG01000001.1, read on the forward strand.
GGAGAAGGAACAGCGCGACGGCGAGCTCGCCAAGGCCTTGGAGGAGGTGCGCAGGGACCTCGCTGCCCTTCAGGCCAAGAAAGAGGAGCAGGTAAAGGCCCTGGCCGAGGCCCAGAACCTGCTCTCGGGGCTCATGCCCGAGGAGGAGGCGAGAAGCCTCTACCTTCCCCTCGAGGAGGCGGAGGCCCTGCGAGGCCGCCTAAAGGCCCACGAGGAGGAGCTTGGCCAGGTGGAGGCCCTCTTGAAGGCTTTGCCCCCCTTACCCGACATCCCCTTGGAGGAGGCCAAGGCCCGCCTTAGGGAACTCCGGGAGGCCCTGGACCGGGCGCAGGAGAGGCTCGGCGAACTCAACGAGCGGGTTGCCGTGTTGCGAAGCCAGGCAGAGGCGCTTCGGGAGGGGCTCAAGCGGCGCCGGGAGTTGGAAGGCCGCTTGGCGGAGGTGGTGCGGGAGGTGGACCTGTGGGACAAGCTGGCCCGCGACCTTCAGGAGAACAACTTCCCCGCCTACCTCCTGGGCCTACGGCAAAGGAACCTGGTGGAGCGGGCGGACGCCCTCCTCTCCACCCTCTCCGGGGGCCGCTACCGCCTCTTGGGCAAGGGGGATGAGTACGAGGTGTATGACCTCTGGACCGAGGCCCGCCGCCCGGTGAAGACCCTTTCCGGGGGGGAGAGTTTCCTGGCGAGCCTCTCCTTGGCCTTGGCCCTTTCCGAGGAGCTTTCCCGGGGCCGCCTGGGGGCGCTCTTTTTGGACGAGGGTTTTGGCACCCTGGACCCGGAGGCCCTCGAGGTGGTGGCCGGGGTATTGGAGGGCCTCCCCACCAAGGGGAGGCTGGTGGGGATTGTGACCCACGTGGAGGCCTTGGCGGAGCGGCTTCCCGCAAGGCTACGCGTGCGCAAGCACCCTTCCGGTAGCCGGGTGGAGTGGGCCTGAGGGAGCTGCCTTGTCGGGTTTCCCGGAAGGGGTTTACGGTTTCCTTTTGCTTCAAACTTTGATAGCTACTTCCCTAATCTGCCTAAATACGACAGAACAGGAATGTTTGATACTTCACCAAAGCGAAGGGTTGATGCCAGGCCCCTTCTTGTCCTGTGTTTGGACTTGGTCAACGTTTTCGGTCTTGTGCTATACTTGGGGTGTCGGCCCTGGCCGACGGGGTTCTTGAAAGCCAGTTTTCCCCTTGAGGAAGGCGAATATGCGCTTTTTCCTTTTCAACGACCCTTCCGCAAGTGGCTTGCAAACGGGCTAAACCCCCAAAAACCGCCCTTATACGGCGTGTGCATATTCCAAGCTTCATCTTTCTCACAAACCCCCCTCCAGGAGTGCCGTCCAGGACGTAGCAGAAAAGGGGGTGCCGTTGCACGAGATGCTTCCCCGTCAGGGGATTGCGATCTAAAGGGGCTTGCAGGAGGGTGGTGATGGCGTTGCCAAGTGTTGCACGAGATGCTTCCCCGTCAGGGGATTGCGATCGTTAGGGTGGAGTGGGCGGCATCATGAGGCTTATTCGCGAAGTTGCACGAGATGCTTCCCCGTCAGGGGATTGCGATCTAACCCATCCGCGGCTAAACCTACGCCTAAAGAACAAGTTGCACGAGATGCTTCCCCGTCAGGGGATTGCGACTCCTGGACGTCTTGCTCGGTGTGGGCTCCCTGATATCCCACGTTGCACGAGATGCTTCCCCGTCAGGGGATTGCGACCCCCGGGACACCCCTAAAGCCTTCGCCGCTTCATCGATGGGTTGCACGAGATGCTTCCCCGTCAGGGGATTGATACGGTCTTGTTTGTCAAGCCACCTGGTCCAGCTGACCGGCGTAGTAGGTCCTGAGCCGCCCCATCATCCGGCGTAAAAGCTAGGAGGCCGCGTCTAGGAGGGCCTGTTTTGCGCTCCGGGCGGGGAAGCGGCGAGCATCCCCACCCCCTCGTCGCGGTGGCCCCCCGTGGAGGGGGCCAAAGCTCTCCTTGCGCGAGGGAGCCCTTTGGGCTACCTTTTCTTGACCCGGTCCAAGCCCTCTTTTAGACTGGGGGCGGAGGTGGAAATGAAACGGCTTCTAGCCCTCCTTTGGCTTTTGGGTTTGGCCCTAGCTCAGGGGCTTGCCCTTTGGCAGGCGGTGGAGGTGCCGGGCGGGGTTTGCGCCGACGGGTCTCCCTACCGCTTTTACGTGAGCCCAGGGGACCCCAAGAAGGTGGTCTTGGACTTCCAGGGGGGTGGGGCCTGTTGGGACGCCGCCACCTGCGGCCCGGAAAGCCGCACCTACCGCAAGCGGGTGGACACGCAGGAGCTCGCCCTCGCCCAGGGCATATATAACCGCATCAGCGTGGTCAACCCTTTCCACGGCTGGACCCACGTCTTCATCCCCTACTGCACCGGGGACCTCCACGTGGGCCGGGCCACGGTGGACTACGGGGGCTTCAGGGTTCACCACCAGGGGGCGCGGAACGTCCAGGCGGTGCTGGAGTACGTCTTCAAGAACCACACCAACCCGGAGCGGGTCTTCGTCACCGGGTGTAGCGCCGGGGCCTACGGGGCGGTCTTCTGGGCGGACAAGGTGCTGTCCACCTACAGGAACGCCCAGGTGGCGGTCTGCGGGGACGCCGGGGTGGGGGTGCGCACGGAGGGCTTCCCGGGCTTCGCCCGCTGGAACCCGCGCCTGCCCGACCTGCCGGGCCTCTCCCCGAACCCCGAGGTTTCGGAGATCTACTTGGCCTTGGCCCGGGCCTACCCAAAGGCGGCCGTCGCCCAGTACACCACCGTCCTGGATGGCACCCAGATCTTCTTCTACGGCCTCATGAAGGGGGAGGCCACCCCTTCCGAGGCCACCGCCCGGGAGTGGGCGCAAAAGGCCCTGGAGGCGGTGCTCCGCCCGGCCCAGGCGGAAAACTACACCTTCTACCTGGCCCCCGGGGGCCAGCACTGCATCCTGCCCCGGCCCGAGCTGTACACGGTGAAGGTGGGCGAGGTAAGCTTCTTGGACTGGCTCAGGGGCCTGGCGGAGGGGAAGGTGCCCCCTCGAGTGCGCCCCTGAGGCCGAAGCCGGCGAACCAACCCTTCAGCCCGGGGTAAAGCGCCAAAAGCAGGCGGTGGCCCTTCCTGCGGTCCAGGGGGGTCTCCGCCAAAAAGGCCCTTAGGAGGCGGTCCCCGTCTTCCCGAAGGAGCTCTTCCGCCTTGAGGGTGAACTGGGCCTGGAACCAAAGCGCCCCCGCAAGCCCCCCACGCCGCCGTTCGTAGGCGGAAAGGCTTTTTCTCTTGGGCGTGAGACGGGCGAGGTAGCGGCTCCAGGTGAGGAGGAGGTCCGCCAAGGAGGGGCTGGCCTCCCTTAGGGCTAAGAGGAAGAGGTAGTTGGCGAAGAACTCGTCCAGCCACCTGGCCCCCGTGCGGAGCCGCCAGGCCACCTGGACGGCGTGGGCGTACTCGTGCCCCAGGTTGAGGTCTAGGAAGGCGGGGATTTCCCCGGGAGGGGGCCCCAAGGGCAGAAGGGCCTCCCGCAGGCGGTGGAGGAGCCTTTCCGGGTAGGTGAGGGGGGCGTAAAGGGCCAGGCCCTCGAGCCCGGCGTGCTGGAAGGGGAGGCCGTAGGGGTAGGGAAGCCGGGCCCGCCAGTCCTTTTCCGAGAGGATGTAAAGGGCCACGGGGGGAAGGGGGGCGTAGCGGGCGTAGACCTCCCTAAGGGCCAGGAGGTAGTCCCTGAGGGCCCGCGCCCGCAAAGCCCCCCCTTCCGAGAAGAAGGCGGGAAGGTGGGGGTGGGGGAGGGCCCGCATCAGATCACTTCCCTAAAGCCGATGCGCTCTGCCTGGGCCTTGAGCTCCGCCTTCAGGGCCTGGTGCTCGGGGCGGGAGAGGTCGGGGTCGGCCTCGAGGATCCGCTTGGCCAAGGCCCGGGCCCGCTCGATGATCCCCGTGTCCTCCGCCAGGTCGCCCAGCCGGAGCTCGGGGTAGCCCGACTGCCGCGTGCCCCTGAGCTCCCCGGGGCCCCTTAGCTTCAGGTCCACCTCGGCGATGTAAAAGCCGTCCGTGGACTCCTCCAGGACCTTGAGCCGCTTGAGGGTTTTCTGGCTTGCCTCCCCCGCCAGGAAGATGGCGTAGCCCTCGAGGCCCCCCCGCCCCACCCGGCCCCGGAGCTGGTGGAGCTGGGCGAGGCCGAAGCGCTCGGCGTTTTCCACGATGATGAGGGTGGCCTTGGGGATGTCCACCCCCACCTCGATCACCGTGGTGGAAACGAGAAGGTCAAAGGCCCCTTGCCGGAAGGCCTCCATCACCTTTTCCTTTTCCCGGGCCGGCATTTTGCCGTGGAGGAGGGCCATGCGCACCTCGGGGAGGAGGGCCTTGAGCTCCTCGTAGAGGCTTTTCGCCGCCTTGAGGTCCAGCTCCTCGTTCTCCTCGATGGCCGGGGCCACCACGAAGACCTGGTGGCCCTTTTTCACCTCCTCCCGGGCGAAGGCGTAGGCCTGGAGACGGAGGCGGTGGGGCAGGACCTTGGTCTTCACGGGGGTACGCCCGGGGGGCATCTCGTCCAGGAGGCTCACCTCCAGGTCCCCGTAGAGGGTGAGGGCCAAGGAGCGGGGGATGGGGGTGGCGGACATCACCAGGACGTCGGGGGGGGTGTGGGCCAGCTTGAGGAGGGCCCGCCGCTGCAACACCCCGAAGCGGTGCTCCTCGTCCACCACGGCGAGGCCCAAATCCCTAAAGGCCACCCCCTCCTGGATGAGGGCGTGGGTGCCCACCGCCACCTGGGCCTCCCCCCGGCTCAGGCGCCCGATTGCCGCTTCCTTTTCCTTCGGGCTCATGGAGCCCAAAAGGAGCTCCACCCGCACCCCTAGGGGGAAGAGGTAGCGGGTGAGGTTTTGGAAGTGCTGTTGCGCCAGGATCTCCGTGGGGGCCATGAGGGCCCCTTGCGCCCCGTTTTGCGCCGCCAGGTAGAGGGCGAAGGCGGCCACCACCGTCTTCCCCGAGCCCACGTCCCCCTGCAGAAGGCGGGCCATCTGCCTCGGGTTTTGCATGTCCTGGGCGATTTCCCCCATGACCCGTTCCTGGGCCCGGGTGAGGGGGAAGGGGAGGGCCTTCTTGAAGGCTTCCACCCAGGCCTCCTCCACCCGGAAGCTCCGCCCCAGGACCATCCCCCCGGCGTCCAGGAGGGCCTTGAGTTCCAGAAGGAGGTACTCGTCAAACTTGAGCCGCAAAAGGGCCCGCTGGAGCGCCTCCTCGTCCTCGGGGAAGTGGATCTGCCGCAGGGCCTCGTTGTAGGGCAAAAGCCCCTCCGCCTCCCGGTAGGAGCCCAAGGGGTCGGGAAGGGGCAGGGCCAGTTCCAGGGCCCGTTGCACCGTGCGCCGGAGGAAGGCTTGGCTTATCCCCTCCTTGGCAGGATAGATGGGGACGATGCGCCCGGTGGAAAGGGACTCGGCCCCTTCGTCCTCGAAGTGTTCCACAAAAAGCTGCACGCCCCCCCGCCGCTGCACCCGGCCCGTGACGATGAGGGTGGCCCCCTCCTCCACTTGGGACAGGACCCAAGGCTGGTTGAACCAGACCAAGGTGAGCCGCCAGCCCCAGGCGTCTTGGGCCTTCACCTGCACCACCTGCATGCCCTTCTTGGGGGTTTTGATCAGCTCTTTGCTAAGGACCTTCACCTGCAAGGTGGCCTTCTTCCCATCCTCCAGAAAGCGCACCCCCGGCAGGGTGCGCCGGTCCTCGTAGCGGCGGGGGTAGTACTGGAGGACGTCCCGCACCGTGTGGAGGCCGAGCTCGGAAAGCTTCTTGCGGCTTTGCGGGGGGGCGAGGCGGTGGGCGGGCTCCTCCGGGGCTAGGCGGGAAGGGGGAGGGCTTGGGGGCTTTTCCTGTTCCTGGGGAAGGCCGTCTTGGAGAAGGCGGATGGCGGCTTCTAGGACCTTCTTCCGCGCCTCGGGGGTTTTGGCCCCGTAGCCCTGGAAGAGCCGCTGGACCTCGGGGAAGGGCCGGGCCAGGTTGTGCACCAGGCTTTCCAGGCCCCCCACCACCACCCGGTCCAACGCCCCGTCTTTGAGCTCCCGCAGAAGGGGCCGTAGAAGCCTCTCCCGAAGTTCCCCTTCCCTCACGCTCCCCATGATACCCTTAGGCCTGTGAGCCGCGTGGAGCGACTACCGAATGGCCTCCTCTTGGCCCTGGAGGAAAGGGACTACCCGGGGGTGGCCTTTCAGCTTTTGGTCCCCGCTGGGGCGGTGAACGAGCCCGAGGGGCTGTTGGGGGCGAGCGCCCTCCTCGAGGCCTGGCTTTGGAAAGGGGCGGGGGACCTGGACGCCAGGGGGTTGGCGGAGGCCTTGGACGCCCTTGGGGTGCGGCGGAATAGCGGGGCGGGGCTGGAGTACACCGCCTTCTCCGCCGCCTTTTTGCCCGAGGTGCTGGAGGAGGTCTTCCGCCTCTACGCCCTTCTTCTCACCCGGCCCCGCCTTCCCGAGGAGGGGTTTGAGGCGGTGCGGAGCGTGGCCTTGCAGGCCCTCCTTTCCCAGGAGGACCAGCCAGCGCGGAAGCTCCTTTCCGAGCTACGTCGCCACGTCTTCCTCTCCCCCCACGGCCGCGACCCCTTGGGGGAGGAGGAAAGCCTAAAGGGGGCGAACCCGGAGGCGGTGCGGGAGGACTTCCGGCGGCGCTACACCCCGAAGGGGGCCATCCTGGCGGTGGCGGGGGGGGTTTCCTGGGAGCGTCTCCTTGGGGCCATCGAGCCCCTCTTGGCCTGGGAAGGGGAGGAGGCCTTTTACCCTGCTCCAGAGCTTTCTGAGCCCCACCGCTTCCACCTGGAAAGGCCCACGGCCCAGGTGCAGATCGGCCTGGCCTACCCCGACGTGGGGCCGGAGGACCCCCGGTTTTACGCCGCCCGGCTCGCCCTGGAGGTCCTCTCCGGGGGCATGTCCAGCCGCCTTTTCACCGAGGTACGGGAGAAGCGGGGCCTCGTCTACGCCGTTTCCGCCTTCCCCGCCGGGGTTAAGGGCCAGGGCCTCCTTATGGCCTACGCCGGCACCACCAAGGAGAGGGCGGGGGAAACCTTGGCGGTGATGCTGAGGGAGATGGAGCGCCTGCAGGAAGGGGTGGCGGAGGAGGAGCTGGCCCGGGCCAAGGTGGGCCTAAAGACCGCCTTGGTCCTCGCCGACGAGTCCGTGAGGAGCCGGGCCGCCTCCATGGCCCGGGACCTCTTCTACCTGGGGCGGGTGCGCCCCTTGGCGGAGATAGAAGGGGCCATCGCTGGGACCAGCCTCGAGGCGGTGAACCGCTTCCTGCGGGAACACCCCTACCGGAACCCCTGGGTGGGGCTTTTGGGAGAGGTAAGCCATGTTTCGTGAGGCAGAGCTAAAAAACGGCCTGAAGGTCATCGCCGAAGTCCTGCCCGAGGCCAAGAGCGTGGCCCTGGGCTACTTCGTGAGAACAGGGGCCCGGGACGAGGCCAAGGAGGAAAGCGGGGTAAGCCACTTCCTGGAGCACATGGTCTTCAAGGGGCCCGAGGGGATGGACGCCCTTTCCGTGAACCTGGCCTTCGACCGGATGGGAGCCCAGTACAACGCCTTCACCTCCGAGGAGGCCACGGTCTACTACGGGGCGGTGTTGCCGGAGTTTGCCTTCGAACTTCTGGCCCTCTTCACCCGGCTCCTGCGCCCCGCTTTGCGCCAAGAGGACTTCGACACGGAGAAAAAGGTCATCCTGGAGGAGATCGCCCGCTACGAGGACCGCCCCGGGTTCATGGCCTACGACTGGGCCCGGGCCCGCTTCTTCCGGGGCCACCCCTTGGGGAATAGCGTCTTGGGCACCAAGGAGAGCATCACCGCCCTCACCCGGGAGCAGATGGCGGCCTACCATGCCCGGCGCTACTTGCCCAAGAACATGGTCCTCGCCGCCACGGGCAAGGTGGACTTTGAGCGGCTTTTGGCCGAGGCGGAGGCCCTCACCGCCTCCTGGCCGGAAGGGGAGGCGGGACGGGCTTACCCCCCCTTATCCCCGGCCACGGGCCTGGAAGAAAGGCCTTACGAGAAGGCCCGGGCCCTTTACCTGGTGGGGCTTTTCCCCGGGGTGGCCTACCAGGAGGAGGCCCGCTTCGCCGCCCAAGTGCTCACCCACCTTCTGGGGGAGGAGGGCTCGGGAAGGCTCCACTTCGCCCTGGTGGACCGGGGCCTGGCGGAGGTGGCCTCCTTCGGCCACGAGGAGGCGGACCGGGCGGGCTTCTTCCACGCCTACGTGCAGGCGGACCCCGGCAACAAGGAGGCGGTGCTTTCCGCCCTTCAGGAGGAGCTCGTCCGCCTGCGGCGGGAGGGGGTGCGGGAGGAAGAGGTGGAGCGGGCCAAAACCCCCTTGGCCACCGCCTTGGTCTTCGCCGGGGAGACCCCCATGGGCCGGCTTTTCCACCTGGGGATGGAGTACCTGTACACCGGCCGCTACCTCTCCTTGGCGGAGCTCAAGGACCGGATCGGCCGGGTTTCCGCCCGGGAGGTGAACGCCCTGTTGGAGCAGGGGCTTTTGGACGGAGGCTTCTACTACCTGGTCGTGCCCCATGGAGCCTAAAGCCTTAGGGGCGGCCCTCATCACCATCCTCTTCTGGGCGAGCGCCTTCGCCGGCATTCGGGCCGGCCTCCAGGGCTTGGCCCCGGGGCACCTGGTCCTGCTCCGCTTTTTGGTGGCGGGTAGCCTCCTCCTCCTTTACGCCCGCTTCCTGCGCCTGCGCCCTCCTCGGCGGGAGGACCTGCCCCGGCTGTTCGCCTTGGGTGTCTTGGGCATCACCGTGTACCACACCGCCTTGGTTTACGGGGAGCTTACGGTGAGCGCCGGGGCGGCTAGCCTCCTCATCGCCACCGGGCCGGTCTTCACCGCCTTGCTTTCCCACCTCCTCCTGGGCGAGAGGCTGGGCCCCAGGGAGGTCCTGGGCTTTGGCCTTGCCCTTGGGGGTTCCGCCCTCATCGCCTGGGGGGAGGGTGGGGGCGTGGCCTTGAGCCCGGGGGCCTTTTTGGTCCTGGTGGCGGCGCTTTCCACCTCCTTCTACTTCGTTTTGCAAAAGCCCCTCTTCGCCCGCTACCGGAGCGAGGAGATGACGGTCTACACCCTGGTCCTGGGCACGCTTCCCCTTTTGGCCTTCCTCCCTGGGCTGGGCGAGGCCCTAAAGGAGGCGCCGCGGCCTGCCCTTTGGGCCGCCTTGTACCTGGGGGTGTTCCCCGGGGCTTTGGCCTACCTCACCTGGACCTACGCCCTTTCCCGGACCCCGGCCTCGAGGCTCTCCTCCTTCCTCTACCTCTCCCCCCTGCTCGCCCTACTCATTGCCTACCTCTGGCTCGGGGAGGTGCCTTCCCCGCTTTCCCTCCTGGGCGGGGGGCTCGCCCTTTTGGGCGTCCTCTTGGTGAACCTACGGGGCGTAAAATAGCCCCCGAGGTGGCTTATGGAAGTGAAGACCATCGGCGTGGTGGGGGCGGGCCAGATGGGAAGCGGCATCGCCCAGGTGGCGGCCCAAGCGGGGTACGAGGTGGTGCTGGTGGACGTGGCGGAGGGCTATCTGGAACGGGGTTTCGCCGCCATCCGCCGCTCCTTGGGGAAATTTTTGGAAAAGGGGCGCCTGAGTCAGGAAGCCCACGACGAAGCCCTGAAGCGCATCCGCACCAGCCTGGCCCTGGAAGCCTTGAAGGAGGCCGACCTCATCGTGGAGGCCATCGTGGAGGATGAGGGGGAAAAGCGGCGGCTCTTTGAGCGGCTCGCCACCTTGGCCAAGCCCGAGGCCATCCTGGCCAGCAACACCAGCTCCATTCCCATCACCGCCTTGGCCCGCTACTCCGGGCGCCCCGAGCGCTTCATCGGCATGCACTTCTTCAACCCCGTGCCCCTCATGGGGCTCGTGGAGGTGATCCGGGGCGAGCTCACCGCCCCGGAAACCCGGGACGTGGTGGTGGCCGTGGCCCAGCGTATGGGGAAGACCCCCTTGGAGGTGCAGGACTATCCGGGCTTCGTCTCCAACCGCCTCCTCATGCCCATGATCAACGAGGCCATCGAGGCCTTGCGGGAAGGGGTGGCCAGCAAGGAGGCCATCGACGGCGTCATGCGCCTGGGGATGAACCACCCCATGGGGCCCTTGGAGCTTGCGGACTTCATCGGTCTGGACACCTGCTTGGCCATTATGGAGGTGCTTCACAAGGGCTTCGGCGACGACAAGTATCGCCCTTCCCCTCTTTTGCGCCGCATGGTGCAGGCGGGGCTTTTGGGCCGCAAGGTGGGCCGGGGCTTCTACACCTACGACGAGAAGGGCAACAAGGTAGGCTAAGGGGTCTGGAAGCTTTTCCACGCGCGGGGTAGAGTGGAGGCATGATGCCCCGCGCGTACGGTTTGCTCCTCCACCCCACGAGCCTCCCGGGTCCCTGGGGCGTGGGGGTGTTGGGGGAGGAGGCCCGGGCCTTCCTGCGCTTTCTTCGGGAAGCGGGGGCCCGCTACTGGCAGGTCCTCCCCTTGGGCCCCACGGGTTACGGCGACTCCCCCTACCAGTCCTTTAGCGCCTTCGGTGGTAACCCTTACCTGATCGACCTGAGGCCCCTGGCGGAGCGGGGGTTTCTCCGCCTCGAGGGCCCCGGTTTCCCCGAGGGCAGGGTGGACTACGGCCGCCTTTACGCCTGGAAGTGGCCCGCCCTCAGGGCTGCGTTCCAGGGCTTCCAGGAAAAGGCTAGCCCAAAGGAGAAGGAGGCCTTTGCCCGCTTCCAAGAGGAGGAGGCGTGGTGGCTTCGGGACTACGCCCTCTTCATGGCCCTCAAGGCCCACCACGGGGGGCTTCCTTGGAACGCCTGGCCCCTTCCCCTGAGAAGGCGGGAGGAAGGGGCACTTAGGGAGGCGGAGGCTTCGTTGGCGGAGGAAATCGCCTTCCACGCCTTCACCCAGTGGCTTTTCTTCCGTCAGTGGCACGCCCTAAGGGAGGAAGCCGAGGCTTTGGGCATCGCCTTCATCGGGGATATGCCCATCTTCGTGGCCGAGGATTCCGCCGAGGTCTGGGCCCACCCCGAGTGGTTCCACCTGGACGAGGAGGGGAGGCCCACCGTGGTGGCCGGGGTGCCTCCGGATTACTTCTCGGAAACGGGACAACGCTGGGGCAACCCCCTCTACCGCTGGGACGTCTTGGAAAGGGAAGGCTTTTCCTTCTGGATCGCCCGCCTAAGGAAGGCGCTGGAGCTATTCCACCTGGTGCGGATCGACCACTTCCGGGGCTTCGAGGCCTACTGGGAGATCCCCGCCTCCTGCCCCACGGCGGTGGAGGGGCGCTGGGTCAAGGCCCCGGGGGAAAGCCTCTTCGCCCGCATCCAGGAGGTCTTCGGCCGGGTGCCCATCCTAGCGGAGGACCTGGGGGTGATCACCCCGGAGGTGGAGGCCCTAAGGGACCGCTTTGGGCTTCCCGGGATGAAGGTGTTGCAGTTCGCCTTCGACGACGGGATGGAAAACCCCTTCCTCCCCCACAACTACCCCGAGCACGGGCGGGTGGTGGTCTACACCGGCACCCACGACAACGACACCACCTTGGGCTGGTACCGCACCGCCACGCCCCACGAGCGGGGCTTTTTGGCCCGCTACCTGGCGGAGTGGGGGATCACCTTTGACGAGGAAACCGAGGTGCCCTGGGCCCTCATGCGCCTGGGGATGGCCTCCCGGGCTCAGCTTGCCGTCTTTCCGGTGCAGGACGTGTTGGCCCTGGGGTCCGAGGCGCGGATGAACTACCCGGGAAGGCCCCACGGCAACTGGGCCTGGCGGCTTCGCCCCGGGGAGCTTGGGGAGGCGCACGCCAAAAGGCTTTTGGCCCTGGCGGAGGCCACGGGCCGGGTGTGAAACGGGGCCCCCGGATGGGGGCCCCAAGGCCAAAGGCGTCTAGCCCAGGGCTTTTTTCACCAGCTCCACGATCTCGTCGATGGTGTCGGCCACGGGGATGCCCGCCTCGGCGAAGGCCTTGAGCTTGGACTCCGGGGTGCCCACATTCCCCATGATGATGGCCCCGGCGTGGCCCATGCGCTTGCCCTTGGGGGCGGAGCGGCCGCCGATGAAGCCCACCACGGGCTTTTTCATGTTCTCCTTCACCCAGGCTGCTGCCTCCTCCTCGTCCGAGCCCCCGATCTCCCCGATGAGGACCACCGCCTCGGTTTCTGGGTCCTCGTTGAAGAGGGGGAGGAGGTCTTTAAAGGTGGTGCCGATAACTGGGTCGCCCCCGATGCCCACGGTGGTGGTGGTGCCAATCCCCGCTTGGGACAAGGCGGCCGCCGCCTCGTAGGTGAGGGTGCCGGAGCGGCTGATGAGCCCCACCTTGCCCCGCTTGAAGACGTGGCCGGGCATGATGCCGATCTTGGCCTCCTCGGCGCTGATGATCCCGGGGCAGTTCCCCCCGATGAGGCGGCTACCTAGGGCCTTGATCTCCGCCACCGCCTTCACCATGTCCAGGGTGGGGATGCCCTCGGTGATGAGGACGATGAGGGGGATGCCGGCGTAGGCCGCTTCCAAGGCGGCGTCCGCCGCCATGGGGGCGGGCACGAAGATGATGGAGGCGTCTATGGGGTGGTTCGCCACCGCCTCCTTCACCGTGTCGTAGACGGGTAGGCCAAGAACCTCCGTGCCCCCCTTGCCCGGGGTGACCCCGGCCACGATCTTGGTGCCGTAGTCCAGCATCTGCTTGGTGTGGAACTGCCCTTCCCGGCCGGTGATCCCCTGGACCAGGACCCGGGTTTCGCGGTTCACCAGGATCACGCCGCACCTCCCACCATGGCCACGATGGCCTTGGCCGCCTCTATGGACGTGGGGTACATGTAGATGGGCTTACCCTCCAGAAGTTTCTTGGCCTCCTCCTCGGCGGTGCCCGCCACCCGCATGACCACGGGCTTGGTGAGGAGTCCCTCTTCCAAGGCCCGGATCACTCCCTTGGCCACCTCGTCCGCCCGGGTGATGCCGCCGAAGATGTTGATGAAGACCCCCTTCACGTCGGGGTCCTTGAGGACCACCTTGAGGGCGTTGTAGACCACGTCCGCCTTGGCCCCGCCCCCGATGTCCAGGAAGTTGGCGGGCTTGCCCCCTACCCGGTTCACCAGGTCCAGGGTGTACATGACAAGCCCCGCTCCGTTGCCGATGATGCCGATGTTGCCGTTGAGCTTCACGTAGGCGAAGCCGTAGTTGCTGGCCTCCACCTCCAGGGGGTGCTCCGCTTCCACCTCGCGGAGTTCCGCCAAGTCTGGGTGGCGGAAGAGGGCGTTGTCGTCCAGGACGATCTTGGCGTCGGCGGCCACCACCTGGCCGTCTGAGGTCACCACCAGGGGGTTGATCTCGGCGATGGAGGCGTCCACCCCCTCGTAAGCCCGGTAAAGGGCCACCAGGACCTGGGCCAGCTTGTTGAGGTTGCCCTCGAGGCCGGCCCGCTTCACCATCTCCCTTGCCTCAAAGGGGCGGAAGCCCTTGTGGGGATCAATCCAGAACTTGTGGATGGCCTCGGGGCGCTCCGCCGCCACCTCCTCGATGTCCACACCCCCCTCCTTGGAGAGCATGAGGACCACCCGCTTTTGCGCCCGGTCCAGGATGAGCCCGGCGTAGTACTCCTTGGCGATGTCCACCGCCTCGGCCACCAGGACCTTTTTCACCGTGAGGCCCTTGATGTTCATGCCCAGGATGGCCTGGGCCTTCTCGTAGGCCTCCTGGGGGGTGTCGGCGAGCTTCACCCCACCCGCCTTGCCTCTCCCGCCCACGTGGACCTGGGCTTTGATCACCACCCGTTTGCCGAACTCCTCGGCGATGCGCTTCGCCTCGTCTGGGGTGTAGGCCACCTTGCCGGGCGGCACCGGCACCCCAAAGCGGGCCAGGATTTCCTTGGCTTGATACTCGTGCAGGTTCAAGCTCCACCTCCTTGGCCGGCCAAGGCCGATGGGCATTATACCCCTAGGCCTCCACCGCAGGGCGGGCGAAAAAAAGGCGGCCTACCTGGGTCTGGATGGCCTGGGTTACCACCACCTCGATCTCCTGCCCCCGGTAGCGGATCCCCCCGTCCACCACCACCATGGAGCCGTCCTCCAAGTAGCCCACCCCCTGATGGGGCTCCTTCCCCTCCTTGAGGATGAGGAGCTTGAGGGTATCCCCCACCTGGAGCTGGGGCCTTAGGGCCTGGGCCAGGGCCTGCACGGAAAGGGCCCTCACCCCGTAGATGCGGGCCATCTGTAGGAGGGCGAGGTCGTTGCTCACCAAAGCCGCCCCCAGTTCCCGGGCCAGGAAGAGGAGCTTCTCGTCCACGCTCTCCCCTTTGGGGGTTTCCTCCAGGACCTCGAGGGCAAGGTGTTCCTTCAGCCTCTCCAGCGCCTCAAGTCCCCGCCTGCCCTTGGCCCGCTTGAGGGGGTCTTGGCTGTCGGCGAAGTGCTGGAGCTCCTTCAGGACGAAGTGGGGCACGTAGAGGGGCCCCTCCAGAAACCCCGTGGCCGCCACCTCGGCGATGCGGCCGTCCACCAGGACGCTGGTGTCCAGGACCTTGCCCCCTTTGGCCCTGTCCGGCCGGGGCAGGCGCAGGTAGTCCCGGTAGCCCAGGGCCAAATAGGAGAAAAGCCCCACCAGGAAAAGGGCGAGAAGAAGGCTGTGGTAAGGGGAAAACCCCGGCACCTGGGAGAGGAGGGAGGTGAGGAGCACAGTGAGAAGGAGGCCTAAGCTGGCCCCCAAGGTGAGGGCCACGGGCACCTCGGGGGGAAGGTCTTTTAGGCGAGGAAAGCGCCTTTCCCACCAGGCCTCGAGCCTGGGGGCGAGGAGGACCCCCGAGAGGAAGCCCGCCAAGACCAGGTAGAGCCGGTTTAGGGATAAGAGGCCAGCGGAGCGGGGAAGAAGGCCCAAGCCCTCCAAGCCCACCGCCAGCTGGTACCCCAAGAAGGCGAAAAGGAGGTATAGGAAGACCCGGCCGCTCATCCGAAGTACCTTTCCACCGCCTCCTTTAGCCCCCGGATGTTCCCGGGGTGGAGGAAGCGGGAAAACCCCGCCCGTTCCCCTTCCTTAAGCCGCCTCTCCAAGCCCATAACGCTTCGCACCTCGCCGAGAAGCCCCACCTCCCCCACCACCGCCAGGTCCGGGGGAAGGGGCTTGCCCACCACCGCAGAATACACCGCCAGGGCCACGGCCAAATCCAGCCCTGGGTCCTGCACCCGAAGCCCCCCCGCCAGGTTCACGTAGATGTCCAGGTTGCCCAGGGGTAGCCCAAGCCGCCTTTCCAGCACCGCCAGGACCATGTCCACCCGTCGGCCCTCGAGGCCCTGCACCACCCGGCGGGGGGCGGGGAAGGGGGTCTTGGCCGCCAGGGCCTGGACCTCGAGGGCCAAGGCCCTTTCCCCGGCCAAGGCCAAGGCGATGGCGCTTCCCGGAACCCCTAGGGGCCTTTCCAGGAGGAAGGCCTCGGAGGGGTTTTTCACCTCCAAAAGCCCCTTCTCCTCCATGCGGAAGACCCCGAGCTCGCCCACAGGGCCGAAGCGGTTCTTGGCGCTCCGCAACACCCGGTAGACCCCGGCGGTTTCCAGGTAAAGCGTGGCGTCCACCGCATGCTCCACGCTCTTGGGCCCCGCCACCACCCCCTCCTTGGTCACGTGCCCCACCAGGACCACCGCCGTGCCCGTGGCCTTGGCCAAGCGCACGAAGGCCCCCGTGGCCTCCCGCACCGCCACCAGGCTCCCCGGGCTTCCCCCGGCCTCGATGGTCTGGATGGAATCCACAAAAAGCGCTTCTGGGGGCTTGCGCTCCAGCAGGGCCAAAAGGGGCTCCAGGCGCGTTTCCCGAAGGAGAACAAGCTCTTCTAGGCCAAGCCGCCGGGCCCGGAGCTTGATCTGGCCCGGCGACTCCTCCCCCGCCACGTAGAAGACCTCCCGGCCCATGCGCTTGGCCATCTCCAGGAGGAGGGTGCTCTTGCCCACCCCAGGCTCCCCTCCCAGGAGGACCACCTCCCCGGGGACAAACCCCCCGCCCAACACCCGGTCCACCTCCTCGAGGCCCGAGGAGAAGCGCCCTTCTTCCCCTTCCTCCACCCGGGAAAGAAAGTGGAGGGAGGCCTCCTTGGGCGCCTCCCGCTTTGGGGGGGTGGGGGCCACCTCCTGGAAGCTTTCCCAGGCCCCACACCCCGGGCACCGCCCCAGGGGCTTAGGGGTGCGGTAGCCACACTCCACGCAGACGTATGCGGTCTTCCCCATGGTCAAAAGGAGGGGAAAGGGCCTTCAAACCCCTTCCCCCCTTGCGCCACCCCTCTAGACCAAAAGCTCCTCCCCCTCCACCTCGTGGAAGGCCAACCGGCCCTCCTCCACGCTCACGTAAAGCCGTCCCGTGGGCTTCTTCAGGAGGGCGAGGGAGAGGGGGTCTTCGATGCGCTCCCGGATCACCCCGCGGATGGCCCGGGCGCTCCCCGTCTTGGGGGCCTGCTCCACCACGAAGCGGGCCACTTCCGGAGCGAAGGTCACCTCTATGTCCCGGCTCTTCAGCTCCTTCTGGATGTCCTCCAACATGAGCCGGGCCACCTGGACCAGCTCCTCCTCCGTAAGGGGGCGGAAGCGGATCACCTCGTCCAGGCGGTCCAGGAACTCGGGGGTGAAGAGGGCCTTCAAGGGGGACTCGGTGTCCACCTCCTTGCTGGTGAAGCCGATGGCGGGGCCCACGTTGTAGCCGGTGTTGGAGGTCATGATGAGGATCACCCGGCGGAAGTCCACGGTGCGCCCCATGCCGTCCGTGAGGCGGCCCTCGTCCAGGACCTGGAGGAAGGTGTTGTAGATGTCGGGGTGGGCCTTCTCGATCTCGTCTAGGAGGACCACGCTAAAGGGCTGGCGGCGCACCGCCTCCGTGAGGCGGCCTCCCTGCTCGTAGCCCACGTAGCCAGGCGGGGCCCCAATGAGCTTGGAGATGGAGTGGGGCTCCTGGAACTCCGACATGTCAAAGCGGATGAGGGCCCGCTCCGAGCCGAAGAGCACCTCCGCCAGGGCCTTGGCCAGCTGGGTCTTGCCCACGCCGCTTTGCCCCACGAAGAGGAAGCTCGCCGCCACCCGGGTCCGGCCCCCCAGGCCCACCCGGGCCCTGCGGAGGGCGCTTGCCAGGGCGCGGATGGCCTCCTCCTGGCCCACCACCCGCTTCCTAAGCTCCTCCTCCAGGCGCATGAGCTTCTCGTCGTCCTTGTCGTCCACGTAGACCCCGCCCCAGGAGTCCACCACCGCCTCGATGTCCTCCCGGGTCACCATGGGGGTGCCGTCCTCCTCCTCGGCCACGGGGAGGCCCAAGGAGGCGTTGAGGCGCACCCGGCTTGCCGCCTCGTCGATGAGGTCTATGGCCTTGTCGGGAAAGTTGCGCCCGGGAAGGGAGCGGATGCCGATCTTGACCGAGAGCTCCAGGATCTCGTCCGGGATGATGACCCCGTGGTGGGCCTCGTAGCGGGGGCGGAGGCCCTTGAGGATTTCCAGGGTTTCCTCCGGGGAGGGCTCCAGGACGATCACGGGTTGGAAGCGGCGTTCTAAGGCGGCGTCCTTTTCAATGTAGCGGTGGTACTCCCCGGTGGTGGTGGCCCCGATCACCTGGATTTCCCCCCGGGCCAAGGCGGGCTTCAGGATGTTGGCGGCGTCCAGGGTCCCCTCGGCCCCCCCGGCGCCGATGAGGGTGTGGAGCTCGTCGATGAAGGCGATGACCTTGGCGTTTTTGAGCTCCTCGATGATCTGGCGCAAGCGTTCCTCAAACTCGCCCCGGTACTTGGTGCCCGCCACCACCCCGGCGAGGTCAATGGCCACCACCCGCGCTCCTCGCAGGATGGGGGGGACCCGGCCTTCCACAATGGCCTGGGCCAGGCCCTCCACGATGGCGGTCTTGCCCACCCCAGGGTCGCCGATGAGGACGGGGTTGTTCTTGGTGCGCCGGGCCAGGATCTGGATGACCCGGTTGATCTCCTCCTGCCGGCCGATGACGGGGTCCAGCTTCCCCTCCCGGGCCTCCTTGGTAAGGTCGCGGCCGTACTCGTCCAGGAAGGGGGTGTTCACCGGCTTCTCCCGTTCCCGGCCCTCGGCCATGGACAGGACCCGCCAGCGGATGGCGTCCACGTCCTTGGCGAAGTGGGAGAGGATGCGGTAGGCGATCCCGTCCCCCTCGCGGATGATGCCCAGGAGGATGTGCTCCGTGCCGATGACCGGGGCGCCCATGTTGCGGGCCTCGGCGCTGGCCAGCTCCATGACCCGCCTCGCCCTGGGGGTGATGGCGGGGGGCTCGCCGGTGCGGCTCCCCTCACCCCGGCCCACCAGCTCCTCCACCATGCGGCGCATGGCCTCGAGGCTCGCCCCGTACTCCTGGAGGATGCGGGCCGCGGTGCCCCCCTCGCGCATCAGGCCCAGGAGGAGGTGCTCTGGGCCGATCATGGAGTGGCCTAAGCGGCTCCCCTCCTCCCTTGCGTAGTGAAAGACCAGCCTGGCGCGGTCGTCGTACCTGTTCATGCTCCCCTCTACCTCACATTCTAGCCTAAGCGCCCCCTTGGCGTGGGTTTGCGCCCCGGCTCACCTTGGCATCCGGTAAGATGCCCTTTAACCGGGGCTTAGCCCCTTGGGGAGGAAAGATGCCAGCGAGCACCCTTGACGAACTGGTGGCGCTTTGCAAGCGGCGTGGGTTTATCTTCCAGGGCTCGGAGATCTACGGGGGCCTCCAGGGCACCTACGATTACGGGCCCTTAGGGGTGGAGCTCAAGAACAACCTCAAGCAAGCCTGGTGGCGTCGGAACGTCTACGAGCGCGAGGACATGGAGGGTTTGGACGCCAGCATCCTGACCCACCGCCTCGTCCTCTACTACTCGGGCCACGAGGCCACCTTCGCCGACCCCATGGTGGATAACCGCATCACCAAAAAGCGCTACCGCCTGGACCACCTGCTGAAGGACCAGCCCGAGGCGGTGTTGGCCCGCCTTTACCGGGCCATGGAGGTGGAGGAGGGCCACCTGCACGCCTTGGTCCAGGCCATGATGGCCTCCCCGGAGCGGGCCGGAGGGGCCATGACCGCCGCCGGGGTCTTGGACCCAGCCACGGGGGAGCCTGGGGACTGGACCCCGCCCCGCTACTTCAACATGATGTTCAAGACCTACGTGGGCCCGGTGGAGGAGGAGGCCGCCCTGGCCTACCTGCGCCCAGAAACCGCCCAGGGCATCTTCATCAACTTCAAGAACGTCCTGGACGCCACGAGCCGCAAGCTCCCCTTCGGCATCGCCCAGATCGGCAAGGCCTTCCGCAACGAGATCACCCCCAGGAACTTCATCTTCCGGGTGCGGGAGTTCGAGCAGATGGAGATCGAGTATTTCGTGCGCCCAGGGGAGGACGAGTACTGGCACCGCTACTGGGTGGAGGAACGGCTCAAGTGGTGGCAGGAGATGGGCCTAAGCCGGGACAACCTGGTGCCCTACGAGCAGCCCAAGGAGGAGCTCGCCCACTACGCCAAGGCCACGGTGGATATCCTCTACCGCTTCCCCCACGGCCTGGAGGAGCTGGAGGGCATCGCCAACCGCACGGACTTCGACCTGGGGAGCCACACCAAGGACCAAGAGGAGCTAGGGGTCAGCGCCAAGGTGCTCAGGAACGAGCACTCCACCCAGCGCCTCGCCTACCGGGACCCGGAAACGGGGAAGTGGTTCGTTCCCTACGTGATCGAGCCCTCCGCCGGGGTGGACCGGGGGGTCTTGGCCCTTCTCTCCGAGGCCTTCACCCGGGAGGAGCTTCCCAATGGGGAAGAGCGCATCGTCCTCCGGCTCAAACCCCAGCTCGCCCCCATCAAGGCGGCGGTGATCCCCCTGGCCAAGAACCGCCCCGAGATCACCGAGTACGCCAAGCGCTTGAAGGGCAGGCTCCAGGCCCTGGGCCTTGGCCGCATCCTCTACGAGGACACGGGCAACATCGGCAAGGCCTACCGCCGCCACGACGAGGTGGGTACCCCCTTCGCCATCACCGTGGACTACGACACCATCGGCCAGAGCAAGGACGGCACCACCAAGCTCAAGGACACGGTGACGGTGCGGGACCGGGACACCATGGAGCAGATCCGGCTTCACGTGGACGAGCTGGAGGGCTTTTTGCGGGAGAAGCTCCGGTGGTGATACCAT
Organism: Thermus sp. LT1-2-5; assembly: GCF_040363165.1. Lineage (NCBI taxonomy): Bacteria > Thermotogati > Deinococcota > Deinococci > Thermales > Thermaceae > Thermus > Thermus javaensis. Next base: position 199,405 of record NZ_BSRG01000001.1, read on the forward strand.
GGGCGGCATGAGGGTAGCGGTGGTGGGGGCCACGGGGGCCGTGGGGCAGGAGATCCTGAAGGTCCTCGAGGCCCGAAACTTCCCCCTAAGCGAGCTTAGGCTTTACGCCTCCCCCCGCTCCGCCGGCAGGCGCCTCCCCTTCCGGGGGGAGGAGGTCTTAGTGGAGCCCTTGCCCGAGGGGCCTTTGCCCGTGGACCTGGTCCTGGCCAGCGCCGGGGGGGCGCTTTCCAAGGCCTTGGCCCTGGTCTGGGCGGAGGGGGGTGCCTTGGTGGTGGACAACTCCAGCGCCTTCCGCTACGAGCCCTGGGTGCCCTTGGTGGTGCCCGAGGTGAACCGGGAGGCCATCTTCCGCCACCGGGGCATCATCGCCAACCCCAACTGCACCACCGCCATCCTGGCCATGGCCCTTTGGCCGCTCCACCGGGCTTTCCGGGCCAAGCGGGTCATCGTGGCCACCTACCAGGCGGCCTCGGGGGCGGGGGCAAAGGGGATGGAGGAGCTCCTCAGGGAAACCCACCGCTTCCTCCACGGGGAGGCCCCTCAGGCGGAGGTCTTCGCCCACCCCCTTCCCTTCAACGTCCTTCCCCACATCGACGCCTTCCAGGAAAACGGCTACACCCGGGAGGAGATGAAGGTGGTGTGGGAAACCCACAAGATCTTCGGGGACGACACCCTCAAGATCAGCGCCACCGCGGTGCGGGTGCCCACCCTGAGGGCCCACGCCGAGGCGGTGAGCGTGGAGTTCGCCGAGCCCGTGAGCCCCGAGGCGGCGCGGGAGGTGTTGCGGCAAGCCCCCGGGGTGGAGGTGGTGGACGAGCCCTTGGCCAAGCGCTACCCCATGCCCCTCACCGCCAGCCACAAGTGGGACGTGGAGGTGGGGCGCATCCGGCAAAGCCTCGCTTTTGAGAACGGCCTGGACTTCTTCGTGGTGGGGGACCAGCTCTTGAAGGGGGCGGCCCTGAACGCCGTGCAGATCGCCGAGGAGTGGCTTAAGGGCGCCTGAGCCAAAGCCACACCTCCCGGTTCCCCTCCTTGCCCGGGAGGGGGCTTTCCCTTTCGCCCAGCACCTGGAAGCCTAGGCTCATCGCCTTTTCCCGCACCCGCACGAGGGCCCTTCGCCTTAGGGCGGGGTCCCGCACCACCCCCTTGTGGGCCCCGGGCCAGAGTTCAAACTGGGGCTTTACCAGGACCAAAGCGTCCCCGCCGGGCTCGAGGAGTTCCCAGACCTTGGGCAACAGGAGGGTGGAGGAGATGAAGGAAACGTCCATGACCAGGAGGTCCACGGGTTCGGGGAGGCGGAGGGTGCGGGCGTCTTGCTCCTCCAGGCTCACCACCCGCAGGTCCTGGCGCAGGCTGGGGTGGAGTTGCCCCTTGCCCACGTCCACGGCGTAGACCCGGTTTGCTCCCCCCTCCAAGAGCACCTGGGTGAACCCTCCCGTGCTCGCCCCCAGGTCCGCCGCCACCTTCCCCGCTGGGCTCAAGGCGAAGGCCTCGAGGGCTCCCAGGAGCTTGTAGGCCCCCCGGCTCACGTACCGGACTTCCTCCAGGACCTCCACCTGGGCCCCCTCGGGCACGGGGTAGGCGGCCTTTTGCACCACCTTGCCCTCCACCCGCACCTTCCCCTGGGCGATGAGGGCCTTGGCCTTTTCCCGGCTTTCCGCCAGGCCTTGTTCCACCAAGTAGCGGTCCAGGCGCACGGAGGTATTATCTACCCGTGGAGCCGGAGCTTTCCGGGGTCTGGTACGTGTTGGAAGGGGAGCCGGGGGAGCACCTGGTGGTGGAGGCCTTAGGGCAACGGCTTTCCGGCATTTGGACGCGCCGGGAACTGGCGGAGGCCTTCTTGGCCCACCACCCCCAGTTGGGCATGCGGGTGAGCGCCTTGGAAAGCCGAGCGCTTAAGGAAGCCTTCCTCCGGGCCCTGGGGATGCTCCAGGTGGAAGCGGTGATGGTGGACTACCGGCCCGGGGTGCACCGGGCGCAGGTGGCTAAGGTGGCGGAGCTTTTAGAGGAGGTGCGGCGTGCGTAGGGTGTGGGCGCTATTGGGGGTTCTTTTGGCCTTTGGGCTAGGGCAGCGGGCGGAGGTGAGCCTGGGTAGCCCCTTTGGGGTGCAAGGGGGCGTGCGCTTCGCCTTGGTCCCCTTCCTGGCGGAGGGGCGGGTCTATGGGGGGGTGGGCCTCGAGGCCCTGGGAGGGGGGGCGGACCTCCTCCTGAAGCTCCCCCTCACGGACCTCTACCTGGGCCTCGGGGCCTTCTACGGCACGGGCCCCGCCCTGAGCTACCCCGCGGACGCCCGGGGCCAAGGGGGGGTTAGGGCGGTCTTCGGCACCTGGTTCAACTTGCCCCTGCCCCTCCTTGGGGCCTACCTGGAACTCCACCCCATCTACTACCTCACCCCCACCCCAGGCTTCGGGGTGGGGGCGGCGGTGGGCCTCAGCCTGGGGCTTTAGGCCTTGTACCCCTCCTTGAGGGGGACGATGCGGTTCATCACCAGGGCGTCTGGCCTCGAGTCCACGGGGTCCTGCCAGAAGTAGCCCAGGCGCTCCAGCTGGTAGCGGGTGTCCTTGGGGTCTTGGGCCACGCTGGGTTCGATGAAGCCCCGCTTCACCTCCAGGGCCTCGGGGTTCAGGTTCTGGAGGAAGTCCCCCCCTTCCTCTGGGTCCTTGGTGAGGAAGAGGCGGTTGTACAGCCGAAACTCCACGGGCAGGGCGTGGCGGGCGGAAACCCAGTGGATTACCCCCTTGGGCTTGGGGCCTTCCTCGGGGTTTGCCCCCAGGGTCCCGGGGACGATGCGGGCTTTGAGGAGCTTGATTGCGCCCCCTTCCTCCACCACGTCCTCCAGCTCTATCACGTAGGCGTGGCGGAGGCGCACCCGCTGCCCCGGGGCGAGGCGCTTCCAGCCCTTGGGGGGGGTTAGGCTGAAGTCTGTGCGCTCAATATAAATCTCCTGGGAAAAGGGGAGGGGACGGTTCCCTTCCTTGGGGATGTCCCGGGGCCAGTAGGGGGCCAGGAGCCACTCCTCCCCCTCGTAGTTGGTGAGGACCACCCTTAAGGGTTCCAGCACCCCCAGGACCCTGGGGGCGATGGGGTTCAGGTCGTCCCGCACCACCTCCTCAAAGAGCTCCATCTCGATGAGGCCCTCGTTGCGGGAAATCCCCGTGCGCCGCACAAACTCCACGATGGCCTCGGGCCGCACCCCCCGCCGCCTTAGAGCCCTCAGGGTGGGAAGCCTGGGGTCGTCCCAGCCCGTGACGTACCCCCCTTCCACCAGCCGGATCAGCTTGCGCTTGGAAAGCACGGTGTGGCTCAGGTCCAGCCGGGCGAACTCGTACTGGTGGGGCCTGGGGGCAAGGGGTAGGCCGCACTTTCCCTTGAGGTTTTCGATGACCCAGTCGTAGATGGCCCGGTTGTTTTCGAACTCTAGGGTGCAAAGGGAGTGGCTTACCCCTTCGATGAAGTCCTCCAAGGGGTGGGCGTAATCGTACATGGGGTAGATGACCCACTTGTCCCCGGCGTGGTAGTGGGGGGCATGGACGATGCGGTAGAGCACCGGGTCCCGCAGCTTGAAATTGGGGTGGGCGGGGTCGATCTTGGCCCTCAAGACCCGGCTTCCTGTGGGGAATTCCCCTTGGCGCATTCTCAAAAAAAGGTCCAGGTTTTCCTCCACGCTCCGCTCGCGGTAGGGGCTGGGCTTGCCCTGGGCCCGAAGGGCGCTCATCTCCTCCTCGGAGAGGTCGTCCACGTAGGCCTTCCCCTCCTGAATGAGGACCAGGGCGCACTCGTACATTTTCTCAAAATAGTCCGAGGCGTAGAGGACCTGCGTGGGCGTGAAGCCCAGCCAGCGCACGTCCTCCTCGATGGCTCGGGCGTACTCCTCCTTTTCCGTTTCCGGGTTGGTGTCGTCGTAGCGGAGGTTGCACTCTCCGCCATAGTCCAAGGCCAGGCCGAAGTTTAGGACGATGCTCCGGGCGTGGCCGATGTGGAGGTAGCCGTTGGGCTCGGGGGGAAAGCGGGTGAGGAGCTTGGGGTACTTCCCCTCCTTGAGGTCCCGCTCCACGATCTCGGTGATGAAGCACTCGGGGACGAGGCCCATAGCAAAAGTTTACGGGAAGCGGGGCTTTCGCTTCTCGAAGAAGGCGCGGATGCCCTCCTTCAGGTCTCCCGTTTCCCGCACCCAGGCGTTGGCCAAGGCGGCCAGGCGGAAGCCGTCCTCGAGGCCCATCCCCGGGAGGGCGAGGAGGAGTTCCTTGGTAAGGCGCAAGGAGGTGGGAGCGTTTTCCGCCACCTCCTCCGCCAGGGCCACCGCCGCCTCCAGGGCTTTGCCGCGGGGGCTCAGGCGGTTGGCAAGCCCCAAAGCCTTGGCCTCCTCCGCCTCCAGGAGGCGGCCCGTGAGGAGGAGGTCCTTGGCCACCTTTTCCCCCACGGCCCGCACCAGGATCACGGAAACCAAGGCGGCCACGAAGCCGATCTTCACCTCGGTGTAGCCAAGCTTGGCCTCCGGGTCCATGACCACTAGGTCGCAGGCGGTGGCGAGCCCGGCCCCACCCGCCACCGCTGGGCCGTTCACCGCCGCCACCGTGGGCTTGGGGAAGGTGTAGAGGCGGTGGAACAGGCGCATGAGGGAAAGGGAGTGGCGGTAGTTTTCCTCCGCTCCCATCTCCGTGACCCTTTCTAAAAAGGCCAGGTCGGCCCCGGCGCTAAAGGCCTTACCCATCCCCGTGAGGACCACCGCCTTGGCCTCTTGGTCCGCTTCCGCCTCGTCCAAGGCCTTGAGGAGGCCTTCCACCATGGCGGGGGAGAGGGGGTTGCGCCGCTCGGGGTCGTTCAGGTACAGGCGGTAGACCCGCCCGCGCTCCACCAGGACCATGCCCCCATTGTAGTGGGGAAGGCTTCCTGCTAGACTGCCCTTAGCCCGCACAGGAAGAGGCCAAGGCCCTGCGGGCTAGGAGGTGGTGTAGATAAAGGAGTACTTGGTTAACGAACGCATCCGCGCCAAACAGGTGAGGGTCATCGGACCCGATGGGCAGCAACTCGGCATCATGGACACCCGGGAGGCCCTGCGCTTGGCCCAGGAGCAGGATCTGGACCTGGTCCTGGTAGGTCCCACCGCCGACCCCCCCGTGGCCCGCATCATGGACTATTCCAAGTGGCGCTACGAGCAGCAGGTGGCGGAGAAGGAGGCCCGGAAGAAGGCCAAGCGCACCGAGGTCAAGTCCATCAAGTTCCGGGTCAAGATTGACGACCACGACTATCAGACCAAGCTCAACCATATCAAGCGCTTCCTGGAGGATGGGCACAAGGTCAAGGTCACCATCATGTTCCGGGGGCGGGAGATGAGCCACCCTGAGCTCGGGGAAAAGCTCCTGAACCGCGTGGCCGAGGACCTGAAGGGGCTCGCCGTGGTGGAGATGAAGCCGGAGCTTTTGGGCCGGGACATGAACATGCTCCTGGCTCCCGCCAAGGTGTCCGCCTAGACCGAAGCCCTTGCCTCTGGTATAGTGGGATGGCTTTTGGGGAGCTCCCAAGTCCCCTTCCGGGGGCGCTTCCCAAGGGCGGGAGGAAGAACATGCCGAAGATGAAGACCCATAAGGGCGCCAAGAAGCGGGTGAAGGTGACCGCTTCGGGCAAGGTGGTGGCCATGAGGACGGGCAAGCGGCACCTCAACTGGCATAAGTCGGGGAAGACCATCCGGCAAAAGGGGCGGAAGTTCACCCTGGCCAAGCCCGAGGCGGAGCGGATCAAGCTCCTACTGCCCTACGCGTGAAGGAGGTAGAGGATGCCGCGCGCCAAAACCGGGGTTGTCCGTCGCAGGAAGCACAAGAAGATCCTGAAGCTGGCCAAGGGTTACTGGGGTCTCCGCTCCAAGAGCGTCCGGAAGGCCCGGGAAACCCTCTTCGCTGCGGGCAACTACGCCTACGCCCACCGCAAGCGCAAGAAGCGGGACTTCCGCAAGCTTTGGATCGTGCGCATCAACGCCGCCTGCCGCCAGCACGGGCTCAACTACTCCGCCTTCATCCACGGCCTGAAAAAGGCGGGGGTGGAGCTGGACCGCAAGGTCCTGGCCGACCTGGCGGTGCGGGAGCCCCAGGCTTTCGCCCAGCTGGTGGAAAAGGCCAAGGCGGCCCGGGCCTCCGCCTAAAGCGTGTTCCTTGGCGCCCTGCGGGGGTATCCTGGCGGGGCGCTTTTTTTTGACCATGCCGCCTGAGCTTTACGTGGTCCTGCTGGCCGCCTTGCCCGTGGTGGAGCTAAGGGGGGCGATCCCCTTGGGGGTGGCCATGGGCCTCTCCCCCTGGGAGGCCTTTCTCTTGAGCCTCCTCGGCAACCTCTTGGTGGCTCCCCTGGCCCTGGCCGTCCTCCCTTGGGCGGTGGGCCTGGCCACCCGCCACCCCTTCTTTGCCCGGCTTTGGCAGGCCCTCGAGGCCCGGGTCCGGCTCAAAGGGGAAGAGCAGGTGCAACGGCTTGGCGCCCTGGGCCTTTTCCTCTTCGTGGCCGTGCCCCTTCCCGGCACCGGGGCTTGGAGCGGGGCGGTGCTGGCGGTGGTGCTGGGGCTTAAGCGGCGCTATGCCCTCCTGGCCATCTCCCTGGGGGTCTTGGCCGCAGGGCTCATCGTCCTCCTCCTTACCGGCGGTGCGGTGGCCGGGCTAAACTACCTGCGATGACGGCGCTCTTGCTTCCCTTGGCCTACCTGCTGGGGGCGCTTCCCTTGGGCTACTGGCTCGCCCGGCGGCGCGGGGTGGACCTGCGCACGGCGAGCCCCTACACCCTGGGCCTGGAAAACGCCTTGCGGCGCTTGGGGCTTGGCCTCGCCCTCCTCGCCTTCCTTTTGGACTTCCTCAAGGGCTACCTGCCCCTTCTCTTGGGCCGCGCCCTCGGGCTTTCCCTGGGGGAGCTTCTCCTTTTGGCCTTGGCGGTCTACCTGGGCCACCTCTACCCCCTCTTCCTCCGCGACCCGTGGCCCCTGAGGGCTAAGGGGGCCGGGGTCCTTTTGGGCCTCGTGGCGGGGCTTCCCCTGCCCCCCGCCTTGGGAATGGTGCCCTTGGCCTTGGGGTTAGCCCTTTACGCCCTCACGGGCTACGCCTCCTTGGGGGCCTTGGGCCTTCCCCTGGGCCTCTTTTTGGCGGGGGTTTTGGGGGGGTGGGGTGGGGTGGAAAGGCTTCTTGCCGGAATGCTTTTCCTGCTCGCCCTTTGGCGCTACAAGGAGAACCTGGGCCGGATCCTCGAGGGCACCGAGCCCAAGCTGGGAAACCCCTTGCCCCTGCCCTCGGACAAACAGGTGGTCTGCGCCTTCCTCATCCACCCCCTTACCTTGGAGGACTTCTGGCAAAGCCCCCGGTTCCGCTGGCTTAAGCCCCTGGTACGCCTGGGGCTTGTGCGGCAGGGGTGGGTGGAGCGCCTGGCGGAGCGCTTCCGCCCCATGAAGGTGGGGGAGGTGCGGGGGGTGAGGACGGCGGACGGGCGGGAGGTGCTCTGCCACCTGATCTCCGCCCCCCTTTTGCCCCACCAGATCAAGGAAAAGCCTGAGCTTGCGGTGAAGCGGGCCATCCAGGGGGCGAGGCTTGCCAAGGAGCTCGGGGCCACGGTGGTGGGCCTGGGGGCCTTTTGGAGCGTGGTGGGGGAGAAGGGGAAACGGGTGCAGGAGGCGGTGCCGGGGATCGAGGTGACCAACGGCGGTGCCTACACCGCCGGCACGGTGAAGGCGGCCATCCCCCAGATCCTGGCCCACTTCGCCCAGACGGGCAAGGACCTCAAGGCCGTCACCGCCGCCGTGGTGGGGGCAAACGGGGTGGTGGCCTTTGGCATCGCTCGCCAGATCGCGCCCCTGGTGGGCCGGCTCATCCTGGTGGGGCGGGACCTGGAACGGCTCAAGCGGGCGGCGGAAACCTTGAGGAAAAACCTGGAGCGGAAAGGAGAGGCCCCGGAGATGTTGCTGAGCACGGAGGTGGGGGCCATCAAGGAGGCGGACTTGGTCTTCACCGCCACCAGTGACCCCAACCCCATCATCTACCCGGAGCACGTGAAGCCCGGGGCCTGGATCTACGACGAGGGGGTGCCCCCGGACGTCCACCCCTCGGTGCTTGCGGTGCCGGGGGTACGGGTCATCCCCGGGGGGGTGGTGCGGCTTCCCGGGGAGGCCCGGGCCACCTTGGACCTCCACTTCGGCGCCCCCGATCAGGTGCCCGCCTGTCTGGCGGAAACCATGATCCTGGCGGCGGAGGAGGCCTTTGATCGCAAGAGCCTGGGGGGGGAGCTAAAGGGGGAGAACATCCAGTTCTTCGTGGAGCGGGCGGAGGCCCTGGGCTTCCGGGTGGTGGACTAGTGTGGCTTCTCCTTTCCCCCACGGCCCTCGAGGCCCCCTTTCTGGAAGGGGAGCGCTTTTCCTTCCTGGGCCGGAAGGGCCTTAGGGGGGAGGGCTTCGTCTACCTGGAAACCGGCATCGGCAAGGTGAACGCCGCCCTGACCCTGGCGGCTTGGGCGGGGCGGAACCCGGTGGAGAAGGCCCTCCTTTTCGGCCTTGCCGGGGCCTATCCCGATAGCGGGCTCCGCCTGGGGGAGGTGGCCTTGGTGGGGGAGGAGGTGGAGGCGGACCTGGGCCTTAAGGAGGGCCTAAAGCCCCTGGGCTTTCCCGCCTGGGAAGGGGGAGGAAAGCGCTACTACAACCGTTTCCCCCTGGATGCGGGCTTGACCCAGGCCCTGGGCCACCTCCTGGGTCTTTCGCCCGTGGTGGGCCTCACCCGGGACCTGGTTTCGGAAAGCGAGGAGGAAGCCCGGGCCTTGGCCAGGCGGTGGCAAGCCGCTTTGGAGAACATGGAAGGGGCGGCCTTCGCCCGGGCCTGCCTCGCCTTGGGGATCCGCGGGGCGGAGCTTAGGGCCATCTCCAACCCGGCGGGCCTCCGGGACAAGGGGGCTTGGCGGATTAAAGAAGCGGTGGCGGCCCTGGGGGAAGCGGTGGGCCGCCTCGTAGGGTTTAAAGGGGCTTAGCCCTTCTGGTAGAACGCCTCCGCCACGTCCCAGTTGAGGACGTTCCAGATGGCCTGGAGGTAGTCGGCCCGGCGGTTTTGGTACTTCAGGTAGTAGGCGTGCTCCCAGACGTCGATGCCCACGATGGGGGTGAAGCCCTCCATCACGGGGTTGTCCTGGTTGGCGGTGGAAAGGACGTGGAGCTTGCCGAAGGGGTCCTTCACCAGCCAGGCCCAGCCCGAGCCGAAGCGGCCCATGGCCGCCTGGGTGACCTTTTCCTTGAGGGTTTGGAAGCCCCCAAGCTGCTCGTCAATGGCCTTTTTCAGCTCCCCCACGGGCTCCTTGGCCCCGCCCGGGGTGAGGAGTTGCCAGAAGAGGCTGTGGTTCAGGTGCCCGCCCCCGTTGTTGCGCACGGCGGTCTGGATGTCCTGGGGGAGGGCGGCGAGGTGCCGCAGGAGGACCTCCACCTCCACCCCGTGCAGGTAGGGGTATTTTTCCAGGGCGGCGTTCAGGTTGTTCACGTAGCCCCCGTGGTGTTTCTGGTGGTGGATCTCCATGGTCTTGGCGTCGATGTGGGGCTCGAGGGCCTCGTAGGGGTAACCGAGTTCCGGAAGCTTAAACGGGTACGGCATACTTCACCTCCCAAGCCCCACTATAAAGCGCCCACCCCCTTTGGGGGTGGGCGTTCTCACAAACCGCCTTAGCCCTCGTGGGGCTTGGCGAGCCGCAAGGGCACCACGATGCGGTCAAACTCCTCCTCCGTGAGGTAGCCCAGCTCCAGGGCCGCCTGCTTCAGGGACTTCTTTTCCCGGATGGCCTTCTTCACGATCTCCGCCGCCTTGTCATAGCCGATGGCCTTGTTGAGGGCGGTGGCCAGCATGGGGTTTTTCTGAAGGTGCTCCTCAATCCGCTCCAAGTTGGGCTCAATCCCCTTGGCCAGGTGCTCGTTAAAGGACTCCATGGCCTCCGCCAGGAGCTTGATGGACTCTAAGGCGGCGTCCACCATCACCGGCTTATAGACGTTGAGCTGGAAGTTCCCCTGGCTTCCGGCGAAGGCCACGGTGTGGTCGTTGCCAAAGACCCGCACCACCACCATGGTGAGGGCCTCCACCTGGGTGGGGTTCACCTTCCCCGGCATGATGGAGGAGCCGGGCTCGTTGGCAGGGATGAAGATCTCCCCGATGCCCCCGTAGGGCCCCGAGGCCAGCCAGCGGATATCGTTTCCGATCTTCATCAGGGCCCCGGCCAGGGTGCGCAAGGCCCCCATCACGAGGACCAGCTCGTCGTGGGCGGCCAAGGCGGCGAAGCGGTTTTCCGCCACCCTAAAGGGAAGGCCCGTTTCCTCCGCCAGGTACTGGGCCACCAGCTCCCCAAAGCGGGGATGGGCGTTGAGGCCCGTGCCCACGGCGGTGCCCCCGATGGCGAGGTTGTGGAGGCCCTTTTCCGCCTCCTTGACCATGGCCAAGGTGTTCCTAAGCTGCGCCGCCCAGCTCCCCACCTCCTGCCCCAAGGTTATGGGCACGGCGTCCATGAGGTGCGTCCGCCCGATCTTGACGATGGTGTCGAAGGCCTCCGCCTTCTCCGCAAAGGTGGCGATGAGGGTTTCCGCCGCCGGGTAAAGCCTTTGGTGGAGCGCCAAGGCGGTGGCCACGTACATGGCGGTGGGGAAGGTGTCGTTGGAGCTTTGGCCCCGGTTCACGTGGTCGTTGGGGTGAACGTACTTGCTCCCCAAGGGCTTGCCCAAAATCTCCGAGGCCCGGTTGGCGATGACCTCGTTCACGTTCATGTTGGTCTGGGTGCCGCTTCCCGTCTGGAAGACCACCAAGGGGAAGTGCTCGTCCAGCTTGCCCTGGATCACCTCTTCCGCCGCCTGGATGATGGCCTTGGCGATGTCCTCGGGAAGCTCTCCCAGCTCTAAGTTGGCTCTGGCGGCGGCCTTCTTCAGCATCCCGTAGGCTCGGATAACCTCCGTGGGCATGCGGAAGCGCCAGGCCCCAATCTTGAAGTGTTCCAAGGAGCGTTGGGTCTGGGCTCCCCAGTACTTGTCCGCCGGCACCCTCACCTCGCCCATGGTGTCCCGCTCAATCCGGTATTCCATAGGACCACCTCCGGACCGATTTTACCCTTCCTCCTCATAGGGCTGGTGGAGCTTTACGGGCTCGCCCCGAAGCCCTGCCCGAAGGTTCAGCCACTCCACGAAGACGGCGAAGCCCATGGCGAAGTACACGTAGCCCTTGGGGATGTGCACCCCCGTGCCCTCCGCCACCAGGGTGAAGCCGATGAGGAGGAGGAAGCTTAAGGCCAGCATCTTCACCGTGGGGTGGCGGTTGACGAAGCTGTAAATTCCCTTGGAGGCCAGGAGCATGATGGCCACCGAGATGAGGATGGCGGCCACCATCACGGGCACGTAGCGGGTGAGGCCCACGGCGGTGATCACGGAGTCGATGGAGAAGACAATATCCAGGAGGAGGACCTGGGCGATGACGCTGGCGAAGCTGGGAGCCACCCGCTTCACGGCGTGCCCCGGTTCCCCTTCCAGCTTCTCGTGGATTTCCTTCACCGACTTGTAGATGAGGAAGAGCCCCCCGGCGATGAGCACCAGGTCCTTTCCCGTGACCTCGTGGTTCAAAAGGGTGAAAAGGGGCTTTTTCAGGGCCATGATCCAGGCGATGGAGAGGAGGAAGAGGATTCGGGTCGCCGCCGCCAGGCTCAAGCCCAGGACCCGGGCCCGGTCTTGCTCCTCCTTGGGGAGCTTAGAGGCCAGAATGCTGATGAAGATCACGTTGTCCACGCCTAGGACCACTTCCAGCACCGTGAGGGTCACGAGGGCGATCCACACCTCAGGGTTGGTGAGCCACTCCATGGGCAAGAACTATACCCCATAAACTGGGGGGCATGGTGGACGTGTTGGTGGTGGGAGCGGGGCCCGTGGGGCTTGCCTGCGCCATCGAAGCCAAGCGCTGGGGCCTTTCCCACATGGTTTTGGAAAGGGGCACGGTGGCGGAGACCATCTACCGCTTTCCCCGGAACATGGTCTTTTTCTCCGAGGGCAAGAACATCGAGATCGGAGGGCACCCCTTAGTAGCCCACGGCCCCAAGCCCACCCGTAGGGAAGCCCTCCTCTACTACCAGCGGGTGGCGGAACGGGAAGCCTTAAACGTCCTCACCTACACCGAGGTGTTGCGCCTCGAGGGCCAAGAAGGGGCGTTTCGGGTGCGGGCCAAAGACCGGCATGGGGAACGGACCTTCCTCGCCCGGTACGTGGTCCTGGCCACGGGCTACTACGGGAACCCTAACCGCCTAGGGGTGCCTGGCGAGGATCTACCCCATGTCCTCCACCGCTACGAGGAAGGGGAAGCCTTCTTTGGCCGCCGGGTGGCGGTGGTGGGGGGGAGCAACTCCGCGGTGGAGGCGGCCTTGGAGCTTTATCGGGCCGGGGCCAAGGTGAGCTTGGTCCACCGGGGAAAGTGGGTGCGCCCTAGCGTCAAGTACTGGCTTCTCCCCGATTTTGAAAACCGGGTGAAGGAGGGGAGGATTCAGGCCCTCATGGAGGCCTGGGTGGAGGCCATCACCCCTGAGGGGCTTTGGCTTAGGCGCCCGGAGGGGCGGGGGTTTTTGGAGGCGGACTTTGTGCTGGTCCTCATCGGGTACCGGGCCGAGGACCGCCTCCTGCGGGAGGCCGGGGTGGTCTACGAGGGGGAAAAGCCCCGCCTGAGCCCGGAGTTCGAAACGTCCCTCCCCGGCCTGTTCGCCGTGGGCTCCTGCGCCTTTGGCCCCGATACCCGCTCGGTTTTCATAGAAAACGGCCGCGAGCACGCCAAACAGGCCCTTTCCGCCATCGCTAGGCGGCTTGGCCCCTTGACACCCTGCGAGGGGGCGGGCTATCCTTAGCGGCAAGATGCGCTTCGCCCTCGCCCTATCCCTAGCCCTGGTCCTAATCGTAGGGCCGGCGGGGGGTAGGGTGTAGCGTTTTTCAGGCGCATCCAAAACCCCCCGGGAAACCGGGGGGTTTTCGCTTAGCGAAGGAGGAGGCCATGAAGGGAGCCGAGGCACTTTTAAGGGCGCTGGAACAGGAAGGGGTGGAGGTGATTTTCGGGCACCCAGGTGGGGCCATCATGCCCACGTATGATGCGCTTTACGACAGCAAAATCCGCCACATCCTGGTGCGGCATGAGCAGGGAGGGGTGCACGCCGCCACGGCCTACGCTCGGGCCTCGGGCCGGGTGGGGGTGGTGATGGCCACCTCGGGCCCTGGGGCGCTCAACTTGGTCACGGGCTTGGCGGATGCCCTCATGGACTCCACCCCGGTGGTGGCCATCACCGGGAATGTCCCCCGGGCCCTCATCGGCACGGACGCTTTCCAGGAGGCGGACGTCACCGGGGTCACCATGCCCATCACCAAGCACAACTACCTGGTCCAGGACGTGAACGAGATCCCCCGGGTGGTGAAGGAGGCCTTCCACATCGCCGCCACGGGGCGCCCGGGGCCGGTGCTCATCGACATCCCCAAGGACGTGCAGCTGGCGGACTTCACGGGGGATTTTGACGGGGCGCTGGACCTTCCCGGCTACAAGCCCACCACCAAGGGCCACCCCAAGCAGATCGAAAGGGCCTTGGACGCCTTGGAAAAGGCGGAAAAACCCATCCTCATGGTGGGAGGCGGGGCCCAGCACGCCCACGCCGAGCTCCTGGCCTTTGCCGAGCGGACGGGCCTTCCCGTGATCACCACCCTCATGGGCCTCGGGGCCTTCCCCGGCAACCACCCCCTGTGGCTCGGGATGCCGGGAATGCACGGCACCGTGGCGGCCAACCGGGCCATCCATCACGCCGACGTGATCCTGGCCATCGGCCTCCGCTTCGACGACCGGGTCACGGGCAAGGTTTCCCGCTTCGCCCCCCATGCCCACACCATCATCCACGTGGACATCGACCCGGCGGAGATCGGCAAGGTGGTGCGCACCCACATCCCCATCGTGGGGGATGCCCGGCTGGTGCTGAAGGAGATGCTCAAAGGGGCCAAGCCCCTGAGGCTGGCGGGCTGGTGGCGGGAGCTGGAGGAGTGGCGCACCCGCTACCCCTTGCGCTGGAAACCCAGGTCCCACCTGCAAAGCCAAGAGGTGATCCGGGCCTTTTACGAGGCCACCGGGGGGAACGCCATCGTCACCACGGGGGTGGGGCAACACCAGATGTTCGCCGCCCAGTTCTTCCCCGTGACGAGGCCCCGGAGCTTTATCACCTCTGGGGGCCTTGGCACCATGGGGGTGGGGCTTCCCTTCGCCATTGGGGCCAAGATCGCCCGCCCCGAGGAGCTGGTGATCGACTTTGACGGGGACGGCTCCTTCCAGATGACCCTGCAGGAGCTGGCCACCGTGGTGAAGTATAAGCTGGACGTGAAGGTGGTGATCCTGAACAACGGCTATCTGGGGATGGTGCGCCAGTGGCAGGACCTCTTCCACGCCAAGCGCTACTCCGAGGTCTACCTGGCGGATTCCAACCCCGACTTCGCCCGCCTGGCGGAGGCGTACGGCATCAAGGGCGTCAGGGTGGAGCGCAAGGAAGACCTGAGGAAGGGCGTGGAGGCGGTGCTCAACGCCGATGGCCCCGTGGTGGCGGAGTTCAAGGTCTACCACGAGGAGGGGGTTTTCCCCATGATCCCCGCCGGCGGCGCGGCGGAGGACATGATCCTTGACCATCCCGAGGAAAGGGAGCGGGAGGAGGTGGAGGCGTGAGGCACGTCATCTCGGTCCTGGTGCAGGACCACCCCCGGGTTTTGAACCGGATCACGAGCCTTTTCGCCCGCAGGGGCTTCAACCTGGAGAGCCTGGCGGTGGGGACCACCCACGTGCCCGGGCTTTCCCGGATCAGCCTGGTGGTTTCCGGGGACGACCACACCCTGGAACAGGTGGAAAAGCAGCTCAACCGACTGATCGAGGTGCTCAAGGTCACCGACCACTCTGAGCCCCACGTGGAGCGGGAGCTTTGTTTGGTCAAGGTCCACGTGGCCGGGGTGGAGGAGCGCTTGGCGGTGAAGGACATCCAGGAGGCCTTCCGGGCCCGGGTGGTGGACGTGGCCCAAAGGAGCCTCATCCTGGAGCTCACCGGCGACTCCAAGAAGGTGGATTCCTTCATTGAGGCCCTGAGGCCTTACGGGATCCTCGAGGTCATGCGCACCGGGGCCGTGGCCATGAGCCGGGGCGAGAGGACCCTTAAGGTCAGGGAAAAACGGGAGGCGGTATGAAGATTTATTACGAGCACGATGCGGACTTGGGCTTCATCTTGGGCAAGAAGGTGGCGGTTTTGGGCTTTGGCTCCCAAGGGCACGCCCACGCCCTAAACCTGAAGGACTCGGGGGTGGACGTGCGGGTAGGCCTCAGGCCCGGCTCCAAGAGCTTCGCCAAGGCGGAGGCGGCGGGGCTTCGGGTGCTTCCCGTGGCGGAGGCGGTGCGGGAGGCGGACGTGGTCATGGTCCTCCTGCCGGACGAGGCCCAGGGGCGGGTCTACCGGGAGGAGGTGGAGCCCAACCTTAAGGAAGGGGCGGCCTTGGCCTTCGCCCACGGCTTCAACATCCACTTCGGTCAGATCAAGCCGAGGCGCGACCTGGACGTATGGATGGTGGCCCCCAAGGGGCCTGGGCACCTGGTGCGGAGCGAGTACCAAAGGGGCAGTGGGGTGCCCGCCTTGGTGGCGGTGCACCAGGACGCCTCCGGCTCCGCCTTCCCCACCGCCCTGGCCTACGCCAAGGCCCTCGGGGCGGCCCGGGCGGGGGTGATCGCCACCACCTTCAAGGACGAGACGGAAACCGACCTCTTTGGGGAGCAGGCGGTGCTCTGTGGGGGGCTTACCCGGCTCATCCAGGCGGGGTTTGAAACCCTGGTGGAGGCGGGCTACCCTCCGGAGATGGCCTACTTCGAAACGGTGCACGAGGTGAAGCTCATCGTGGACCTCATCTACGAGGCGGGCTTCGCCGGGATGCGCTACTCCATCTCCAACACCGCCGAATACGGGGACTACACCCGGGGCGAGGTGGCGGTGCCGGTGGAGGAAACCAAAAGGCGCATGCGGGAAATCTTGCGCCAGATCCAGTCTGGGGAGTTCGCCCGGGAGTGGATGCTGGAAAACCAGGTGGGCCAGCCCGTCTTGGAGGCGAACCGCAAGCGCTGGAAGGGCCACCCCATTGAGGAGGTGGGCTCGAGGCTTAGGGCCATGATGCCCTTCCTGCGGGCCCGGGTATTGGAGGAAGTCGGGTAGCGACCAAGGCCCCCCCACAGGGGGCCTTTTGCGTGGAGGAGGGAACCATGGAACGGCACATCCGAATCTTTGACACCACGCTTAGGGACGGCGAGCAAAGCCCAGGGGTGGCGCTTTCCCTGGACCAAAAACTGGAAATCGCCCATGCCTTGGCCCGGCTCAACGTGGACATCATTGAGGCGGGCTTCCCCGTATCCGGGCCTTTGGAGTTTGAGGCGGTGCGGCGCATCGCCACGGAGGTAAGGGGTCCCGTCATCGCCGCCTTGGCCCGCACCCATACCCTGGACATCGACCAGGCGGCCAAGGCCCTGGAGAAGGCGGAAAAGCCCAGGATCCACGTCTTCACCTCCGCCTCCAAGATCCACCTGGAGTACATGCTGAAGAAGACGGAGGAGGAGGTCTTGGAGATGGCGGACCAGATGGTCCGCTACGCCCGCCGCTACGTGGACGACGTGGAGTTTTCCGCCCAGGACGTGATGCGGGCGGACTGGGACTTCGTGAAGCGGCTCTACGAGGTGGCCATAGAGGCGGGGGCCACCACCATCAACATCCCCGATACCACGGGCTACGGCACCCCCGGGGAGTACGGGGCCCTCATCCGCCGCATCCGCGACGAGGTGGTGCGGGGGCGGGACGTGGTCATCTCCACCCACACCCACGACGACCTGGGCCTAGCCACCGCCAACGCCTTGGCGGGGATCGAGAACGGGGCAGGGCAGGTGGAGTGCACCATCAACGGCATCGGGGAGCGGGCGGGGAACACCTCCTTGGAGGAGGTGGTCATGGCCCTTTACGTGCGCCGGGACTGGTACAGGGCCTACACCCAGATCAACACCCGGGAGATCTACCGGGTAAGCCGCTTGGTGGAGCGCTACACCGGGATGCCCGTTCCCCCCAACAAGGCCATCGTGGGGGACAACGCCTTTGCCCACGAGTCCGGCATCCACCAGGACGGCGTCTTAAAGCACCGGGCCACCTACGAGATCATGGACGCCGAGCTCATCGGCAGGCGGCCTGCGGTGATCGTTCTCGGCAAGCACTCGGGCCGGGCGGCCTTTAAGAAGGCCCTCGAGGACCTGGGCTACAAGGACCTCTCCGAGGAGGACCTGAGGAAGCTCTTCGCCCGCTTCAAGGAGATCGCCGAGAAAAAGGGCCCCCTTTCCGCCGAGGAGCTCCAGGCCCTGGTGGAAAGCGAGCGCGAGCCCGCCTCCCACTTCTTCACCCTGGAGCACGTGCAGTTCTTTTCCGGCTCGGGCCTTCTGCCCACGGCCACGGTGAAGGTGAAGACCCCGGATGGGGAACGGGTGGCCACCCACACGGGGGACGGGCCGGTGGATGCGGTGTACAAGGCCTTGGAGGAGGCCATCGGCCTTAGGCCGGAGCTGGAGCTTTACCGGGTGGAGGCCATCACGGGAAGCACGGAGGCCTTGGGCCAGGTGACGGTGCGGCTGAGGCTTGGGGAGCTCCAGGCGGTGGGGGTGGGGGTATCCCCGGACATCATTGAGGCCAGCGCCCTGGCCTTCCTGGACGCTGCCGGGAAGCTGGCCTCGGGCCGGGCCACCCGGCACCCTCCCTCCATCGCTGATGTACAACGTGGGGTTTAGGCATGGTGGAGATCCTAGACACCACCCTTCGGGACGGCACCCAAGGGGAAGGGGTAAGCTTCTCCGTGGACGACAAGGTGGCCATCGCCCGGCGCCTGGCCGCCTTCGGCATCCACGTGATCGAAGGGGGCTGGCCTGGCTCCAACCCCAAAGATGCCGAGTTCTTCGCCCGCATGAAGGGGGTGGACCTGGGGGCGGCGCGGCTTGCCGCCTTCGGGGCCACCCGCAAAAAGGGGCTTGCCCCGGAGGAGGACCCTTCCCTTTTGGCCCTTCTGGAAGCGGAAACCCCGGTGGTGGTCCTCTTCGGCAAAAGCTGGACGTTGCACGTCCTGGAGGCCCTGGAAACCTCCTTGGAGGAAAACCTCCGCATGATCCGGGACACGGTGGCCTTCTTCGCAGGGAAGGGCAGGCGGGTCATCTACGATGCGGAGCACTTCTTTGACGGCTACAAGGAGGACCCCGCCTACGCCTTGGCCACCCTCGAGGCCGCCCGGGAAGGGGGGGCCGATACCCTGGTCCTGTGCGACACCAACGGGGGAAGCCTGCCCGAGGAGGTCTACGCCCTCACCAAGACCGTGGTGGAGCGCTTCCCCGGGGTGAGGGTGGGCATCCACCCCCACAACGACGCCGACCTCGCCGTGGCCAACGCCTTGGCGGCGGTGCGGGCCGGGGCCACCCACGTGCAGGGCACCCTCAACGGCTACGGGGAGCGGTGCGGCAACCTAAACCTCACGAGCTTCCTCCCCACCCTGGTCTTCAAGTACAAGATCCCTGCCCTTCCCCCGGAGAGGCTCCGGGAGCTCAAGGAGCTTTCCCACTTTGTGGACGAGCGGGCGAACCTCACCCCGAACCGCCGCGCCCCCTACGTGGGGGAGGCGGCCTTCGCCCACAAGGCGGGGGTGCACGTGTCCGCCGTCTTGAAAAACCCCCGTACCTACGAGCACCTCCCCCCGGAGTGGGTGGGGAACGCCCGCCGCTTCCTGGTTTCGGACGTTTCGGGCCGCTCCAACCTCCTGGCCAAGCTACAAGAACTTGGGGTGGACCTCTCCAAGGAGGAGGCCAAACGCCTTTTGGACGAGGTGAAGGCCCTGGAGTACGAGGGTTACGCCTTTGAGGGAGCGGAGGCGAGTTTCTACCTCCTGGCCCACCGCCTAAAGGGCGGGGCGCTTCCCTTTGGCGTGGAGGGGTTTAGCGTCTTCGTTCACGGGGCGGGCTTGGACACCGCCTGGGCCGAGGCCACGGTGCGGGTGCGGGTGGGGGATAGCCTCCAGCACACCGCCGCCGAAAGCCCCTTTGGTCCCGTTTCCGCCCTGGATAGGGCTTTCCGCAAGGCGGTGTTGCAGTTTTACCCGGAGCTCGCCGACGTGGAGCTCACGGATTACAAGGTGCGCATCCTCTCCGGGCAGGAGGCGGGCACCAACTCGGGGGTGAG
Source organism: Thermus sp. LT1-2-5 (assembly GCF_040363165.1). Taxonomy (NCBI): domain Bacteria; kingdom Thermotogati; phylum Deinococcota; class Deinococci; order Thermales; family Thermaceae; genus Thermus; species Thermus javaensis. The sequence continues at coordinate 218,644 of NZ_BSRG01000001.1, forward strand.
GGTGATGATCGAGATGAAGCGGGGGGAGGAGCGCTTCGCCACGGTGGGGGCCAGCGAGAACATCCTCGAGGCCTCCCTCAAGGCCCTCACCGACGGCTACGCCTACGCCCTTCTCTTCCCCGTGCGGGTTCCTACGCCCAAGGAAGCCTGACCTCAGGGAAGGCCAGGGGGCTTGCCGCCTTCGATACACCTCTCCCCGTAAGAGCTCCAGGTGGGGCACCCCTGGGAAGGCCCGCTCGAACTCTTCCACGCGGAAGCGGTACCGGGTGGCCATGCCCTCATTATGCCCCGTGGCCGGAGTAGTGCCTGAGGCCAAGCCGCCAGAGGAGGCGCCAAAGGAGGAGGAAGAACCCGCCCCAAAGGAGCATGACCCAAAGGCCCGGGAAGAGGCCCACCTCCTGCCCGGCCAGGAGGGCGGCGGGGAGGTAGACCAGGTAGGGGAAGGGGGTAAGGAGGGCGAGGGCCCGCAGGGGCTCGGGGAAGACCTCCAGGGGGGCGATGGTGCCGGAGAGAAAGAGGTAAAGGAGGAAGAAGACCTCCTCCACCGCCGTGGCCCGCTCGCTCCAGAAGGTGAGGAGGGCGGTGGCGTATTGCATGAGGTAGCGGAGCAAGAAGGCGAGGACGGTGAGGAGAAGGCCCAGGAGGAAGGGCCCGGGCTCGGGTTGGAAGCGGGCCTCGGGGAAGAGGAGGAAGAAGAGGAGGGTAAGGAGGATGACGAAGGGGAGCCGGGCGAGCCTTTCCGCCACGTGGGCCGCCAGGTGGTCGAAGAAGGGGTCCAGGGGCCTCAGGAGGCGGAAGGAGAGCCTTCCCTCCACCACGTCCCGCTCGAACTCCCACACCACCCAGACCACCGTGGCCTGGCGCACCAGGAAGACCATGAGGAAGTAGCGGGCGAACTCCCCAGGGCTCAAGGGAAAGGTCCCGTGCCGCGCCGCCTCGGTCCACACCCCGAGGAGGATGAGGGGAAGCGCCCCCGCCAGGGCCCAAAGGAAGAGCTCCGCCCGGTACTCCAGCATGTAGGCCAGGTAGACCCCAAGAAGGGCCCGGGCCTTCCTCACCCCTCCACCTCCTTGGGGCTTTGGAAGACCCGGGCGATGACCTCTTCCAAGGGGGGTTCCTTGACCTCGAGGTCCTCCACGGGAAGCCTCTTCAGGATAAGGGCCACCCGCTCCGTGAGGCCATCCCGGGGGACGAGGAGCCTAGCCTCCCGGCCCTCCGCTTCCCGCACCTCCCCGAAGGCCTTTAGGGCCTCCTTGGGAAGGGGCTTGGCCAGGACGAGCCGCACCTCCCGGTAAGGGGCGAAGCGGGTCAAGAGGCCCTCTAAAGCCCCATCGTAGAGGAGCTTCCCTTGGTGGATGACCAGGACCCTTTCGCACAAGGCGGCGATATCCGCCATGTAGTGGCTCGTGAGGAGGATGGTGGCCCCATAGCGGGCGTTGTACGCCCGCACGAACTCCCGCACCGCCACCTGGGCGTTCACGTCCAGGCCTAGGGTGGGCTCGTCCAGGAAGAGCACCTCGGGGCGGTGGAGGAGGGCGGCCAGGAGCTCCGCCTTCATCCTTTCCCCCAGGGAGAGCTTGCGCACGGGTTGGTGGAGCTTGCCCTCTAGCCCCAGCATCTCCGCAAGCTCCCCCACCCGCCTTCGGAACTCCCCCTCGGGGATCTCGTAGATGGCGGCGTTGAGCCGGAAGGTGTCCATGGCGGGCAGGTCCCAGATGAGCTGTTGCTTGTTGCCCATGACCAGGGTGATCTTCTTCAGGAAGGCCTTTTCCCGCCGCCAGGGCACGTGCCCCGCCACCAGCGCCTTGCCCCGGGTGGGGTGGAGGAGCCCGGTGAGCATCTTCAAGGTGGTGGTCTTGCCCGCCCCGTTGGGGCCCAAAAAGCCCACCACTTCCCCTCGCTGGATGGCGAAGCTCACCCCCTCCACCGCCTGCACCCGGCGGTACTGCCGGAAGAGGAAGTGGCGCAGGGTACCCAGGAGGCTTTCCTCCTTGAGGGCCACGCGGAAGTGCTTGGTGAGGTCTTGGGCCAGGACCACGGCCTCGAGGCGCACCCCCTAAGTCTACGTGGTGTAATGGGTTTCGTGCGCTACCTGCGGGTTTACCTCCTCTTCTTGCGCCTTTCCCTGGCGGCGGAGATGGAGTACCGCCTGAACTTCCTCCTGGGGCTTTTCTCCTCGGCCCTCACCCTGTTGGGGGCCCTGTTGGGCCTCTTCCTCCTGTACCAAGGGGGGTACCGGCCGGGGGGGTGGGCCTGGGAGGAGGCCCTTTTGGTCCTGGCCGCCTTCACCCTGCTCCAGGGCCTTGGGAGCACCCTCCTGGCCCCCAACCTCAACAAGATTGTGGAGCACGTGCAGCAGGGTACCTTGGACTTCGTCCTCCTGAAGCCCTTGGACCCCCAGTTTTGGCTTTCCCTCAGGGTTTTTTCCCCTTGGGGCCTCGGGGACTTCCTCCTGGGGGTGGGGCTTCTTCTCTATGGGGGAAGCCGGCTTGGCCTTGGGCTTGGGGACTACCTCCTTTTCGCCTTCTACTGGCTCGTGGGGGCGCTCATCCTCTATAGCCTCTGGTTTCTCCTCGCCACCACCAGCATCTGGTTCGTGAAGATCTACAACGTCACCGAGGTCCTGCGGGGGCTTCTGGAGGCGGGGCGCTTCCCCGCCTCCAGCTACCCGGCCCTTTACCGCTTCTTCTTCACCTTTGTGGTCCCCGTGGCCTTCCTCACCACGGTGCCAGCGGAGGTGGCCTTGGGGCGGGGGGAGGCGCCCTGGGTGGCCCTTGGGCTCGCCCTGGGTCTTTTCCTCCTGGCCCGGGGCTTTTTTGGGCTAGCCCTCCGGGGCTACACCTCGGCCAGCAGTTAAAATCCACCCCATGGACTGGCTTTGGGTCCTCCTGTTGGCCTACCTCTTCGGGTCCATCCCCGCCGGGGTCCTGGTGGCCCGCACCTACGGCGTGGACATCCGCAAGGTGGGTTCGGGGAACATCGGGGCCACCAACGTCCTCCGGGCCTTGGGGCCTGGCCCGGCTTTGGTGGTGGCCTTCTTTGACGTGTTTAAAGGCGGCATCGCCGTGCTTCTCGCCCGGTGGGTGGGGATAGAGGGTCCCTTGCTCGGGGGGGTGGCCTTGGCGGCCGTCTTGGGGCACAACTACTCGGTGTTTCTCGGCTTCCGGGGAGGGAAGGGGGTGGCCACCAGCTTCGGCACTTTGCTCTTCCTGGACCCCGTGCTGGCCCTTTGGACCCTCCCCATCGGCCTTTCCGTGATGCTCCTCACCCGCTATGTGTCGGCGGGGAGCATGACCGGGGGCGTGGCGGCCTTGGTGTTGTCCTTGGCCTTGGGCCGGCCCCTTTGGGAGGTGGGCACCGTGGCCCTCATGGCCCTCCTGATCTTCTTCACCCACCGGGAAAACCTAAAGCGCCTGCAGGCGGGCACGGAAAGGCGGCTGGGGGAGAGGGCGGAGGTGGGCCATGCTTGACCTTTTGGTCATCGCCCCCCATCCCGACGACGGGGAGCTCGGGTGCGGGGGGACCTTGGCCCGGGCCAAGGCGGAGGGGCTTTCCACGGGCATTTTGGACCTAACCCGGGGGGAGATGGGCTCCAAGGGCACCCCCGAGGAGCGGGAAAAGGAGGTGGCGGAGGCGAGCCGCATCCTGGGTTTGGACTTCCGCGGGAACCTAGGCCTTCCCGATGGGGGGCTTGCGGACCTCCCCGAGCCGCGCTACCGCCTGGCCGAGGCGATGCGGAAGCTCAGGCCGCGGGTGGTGTTCGCCCCCCTCGAGGCCGACCGCCACCCCGACCACACCGCAGCAAGCCGCTTGGCGGTGGCCGCTATTCACCTGGCGGGCCTGAGGAAGGCCCCTGTGGAAGGGGAGCCCCACCGGGTGGAACGGCTTTTCTTCTACCCCGGCAACCACCCCTTCACCCCCAGTTTCCTGGTGAAGATCTCCGCCTTCATAGACCAGTGGGAGCAAGCGGTCCTGGCCTACAAGAGCCAGTTCAGGGGCGAGGCGGTGAGCGAAACGGTAGGCCCCAAGGGGGTGGAGGCCCGCAAGGCCATGCGCCGCTACTTTGGCAACTACCTGGGGGTGGACTACGCCGAGCCCTTCGTGAGCCCTTTGCCCGTGCTCTACGTCCCTTGGTCCCGGGCCTAGGCCCTTGCATAACTTTGCAAGGGCGGGGTATCCTAAGGGCCTCATGGGGGGAGACGCCCTGACCCTGCCTAAGGACCTTTTGGACTTTTCCGGCTACGGCGCCCAGGCCATCCGGGACCTCGTGTCCCTGGCGGAGCGGTTTAAGCGGGAGCGTTACCGGGGGGAAGACCTTAAGGGCAAGGTCCTCGCCCTCCTCTTTGAGAAGCCCTCCTTGCGCACCCGCACCACCCTGGAGGTGGCTATGGTCCACCTGGGGGGGCATGCGGTCTACCTGGACCAGAAGCAGGTGGGCATCGGGGAGCGGGAGCCCGTGAAGGACATCGCCAAGAACCTGGAGCGCTTCGTGGAGGGGATCGCCGCCCGGGTTTACCGGCACGAGACGGTGGCGGCCTTAGCCCGCCACGCCCGGGTTCCCGTCATCAATGCCCTTTCCGACTGGGCTCATCCCCTCCAGGCCCTGGCCGACCTCCTCACCCTCAAGGAGGCCTTCGGGGGATGGGAAGGCCTCGAGGTGGCCTGGGTGGGGGACGGGAACAACGTCTTGAACTCCCTTCTGGAAGTGGCCCCCCTGGTGGGGCTACGGGTGCGGGTGGCCACCCCTAGGGGCTACGAGCCCGACCCCGCCCTTCTGGAGAGGGCCAAGGCTTACTTCACCCACGATCCCAAGGAGGCCGCCTTTGGGGCCCACGCCCTCTACACGGACGTCTGGACCAGCATGGGCCAGGAGGCGGAGCGGGAAAAGCGCCTAAGGGACTTCCGGGGCTTCCAGGTGAACGGGGAGCTCCTCACCCTCCTCCACCCGGAAGGGATCTTCCTCCACTGCCTTCCCGCCCACTACGGGGAAGAAACCACGGAGGAAGCGGTGCACGGTCCCAGAAGCCGGGTGTTTGACCAGGCGGAAAACCGCCTTCACACCGCCAAAGCCGTCCTCCTCACCTTGCTAAAGTAGGGGTATGGTCCGCTCCCACCGCTTTCGCCTGGAGGAGTGCTTGGAGCTTCCCCTGCTTTGGGTCAGGCCCGGGAAGCCTCTGGCCTTTCCGGAGGTCTTTGGGGAGGCGCCGTGGTAAGGGTGGGGATCCTAGGGGCCTCGGGCTACGGCGGGGCGGAGCTCCTCCGCCTCCTTAAGGCCCACCCGGGGGTGGAGCTGGTGGGCTTTTCCAGCCGCAAGCACGAGGGCAAGGCCCTTTCCGCTGCCTGGCCCCAGCTTTGGGACGAACGGCCCTTTGCCTCCCAGGAAGAGGTCTTGGAGCGGGCCGACGTCCTGTTCCTGGCCCTCCCCAACGGCCTTGCCATGGGAATCGTCCCCGAGGCCCTAAAGGCGGGTAAGCGGGTCATAGACCTTTCCGGGGACTACCGCCTCCCCCCGGAGGTCTACGAGGCTTGGTACGGGATCCGCCACCAAAGCCCGGAGCTATACGCCCAGGCCGTCTACGGCCTACCCGAGCTCCACCGGGAGGAGCTCAGGGAGGCCCGCCTGGTGGCAAACCCCGGTTGCTACGTCACCGCCGCCACCTTGGCCCTCGCCCCCCTGGCGGCGGAGGGGGTTCTTCGGGGGGCCTTCCTGGTGGGCCTAAGCGGGGTTTCGGGGGCGGGCCGGGAGGGGGAGGGCACCTTCTTCGCCGAGGTGAACGAGAACCTCAAGCCCTACAAGGTGGGGGGCACCCACCGCCACATCCCCGAGATGGAGCAGAACCTGGGCCGCCTCCTGGCCCAGGGGCGCAGGGTGCGGACCCACGGGCCCAGGCGGGAGGTGCGCCTTTCCTTCACCCCCCACCTGGTGCCCATGACCCGGGGCATCCTCCTCACCGCCGAGGCGGAGGTGGAGGGGGCCTGGAGCCAAGAGGCCCTGGATGCCCTCTACCGGGACTTCTACCTGGGGGAGCCCTTCGTGCGGGTTCTGGCGGGGCTTCCCGAAACCAAGGGCACCTACGCCGCCAACCGGGTGGACCTCAAGCCCCTGTACGAGGAGAGGACGGGGCGCGTCCTGGTTTTCGCCGCTTTGGACAACTTGGTGAAGGGCATGGCGGGGCAGGCGGTGCAGAACCTGAACCTGATGCTAGGCCTTCCCGAGGACACCGCCTTGCCCAAGGAGGGCGTATGGCCGTGAGGTTACCCAGGGGTTTCCGCGCCGGGGCTACCCGGGCGGGCATCAAGCCCTCAGGCAAGCCGGACCTGGCCCTTTTGGTCTCTGGGCTTCCCGCCCACTGGGCCTACGCCGCCACCCAGAACCGGGCCGCCGCCCCCTCCATCCACCGGGGGAGGGCGCTTTACGCTTCCTCGGCACCCCTGAAAGCCGTGGTGGTGAACGCCGGCAACGCCAACTGCGCCACCGGGGAGCGGGGCTTTCGGGACGATGCGCGGATGGCGGAGCTCGCCGCCTTGCGCCTGGGCCTCGCCCCGGAAGAGGTGCTCACCGCCTCTACCGGGGTGATTGGGGTGCCCCTGCCCGTGGAGAAGATCGAAGCGGGCCTGCCCCAGGTGGAGCTCACCCCTTACGCCGATGCCTTCGCCGAGGCCATCCTCACCACCGACCTGGTGCCCAAGGTGGCGGAGGCGGAGGTGGCGGGGGCTAGGGTGGTGGGCATCGCCAAGGGGAGCGGGATGATCCACCCCAACATGGCCACCATGCTGGCCTTTTTGGTCACGGACGCCTCGGTGCCCCAGGAGGCCTTGCGGGAGGCCTGGAGGGGCATCGTGGATCGCACCTTCAACCAGGTGACCGTGGACGGGGACACCTCTACCAACGACCTGGCCCTGGTCCTGGCCAACGGGGCCTATGGCGAGGTTCCTTTGGACGCCTTCTTCCAGGCCTTGGAAGGGGTGGCCCGGGAGCTGGCCAAGCGGATCGCCCGGGATGGGGAAGGGGCCACCAAGCTCATGGTGGTGCGGGTGGTGGGGGCGGCCACGGAGGCGGAGGCGAGGCAAGCGGCCAGGGCGGTGGCGCAAAGCCTCCTATGGAAAAGCGCCCTTTACGGGAACGATCCCAACTGGGGGCGGATCCTGGCCGCCTTGGGCAACTCGGGGGCCCGGTTTGACCCCTTGCGGGTGCGCATCTTCCTTCAGGGCATACCCCTCTATGCCGGCGGGGTCCTTCCCTTTGACCGGGAAGCGGCGAGCCAGGCCATGCGCCGGGAGGTGGTGGAGGTCCTGGCTGACCTCGGGGAAGGGGAGGGGGCGGCGGAGGCCTACGGGTGCGACCTCACCGAGGGGTATGTGCGGATTAATGCGTTGTACACGACTTGACTTTTTCTTGGGAAAGACTTAACATCTCCTCACGAGGGTGGAAGCCCTCTATATGGAGGTGAGCGATGAAGAAAGCAGTGGTGGTGGCTCTTGCGGGTCTTTTGACGGCGGCTATGGCGCAGAAATTTTCCGTGGAAGCTGGCGCAGGCTTCTACGGAGGCCTAGGTGGGCAGCTTGCCGTGGTGGCGGAGGACTTCACTCCTGGGCTTCCCTTGGGGGTGCGGCTGGGCGTGGGCTTCGCTCAGAGCGATGCGCTTAACGATGGAGAAACCTTTACTTCCATTTCTGCGAGCATAAACACGGGAACTACGAAGTGGGGTGATTACAAAAAGAACAATGAGCTTTCCGAATGGGGCCAGAACATCACCCTCTCCCTGGACGTCCTCTACAAGGTGACGGGCCTGGGCTTGCCTGTGGAGGTGGCGCCTTACGCCGGGATCCGGTACAACTTCTTCTCGGGTGGTTTCACGGATCCTAACAATAATACGTCGATCAAGAGCTATGCTGTTTCTTCCAACCAGCTTGGCTTCGGCGCCGGGGTGCGCCTAGCCTACCCCCTCATGCCCAACCTGAGCGTGGTGGGGGACCTGGGGGTGGACTACTACCTGAACGCTTGCTTTAAGGAAGTTACCGAGCCTGACTCCGGTAGCAAGAGCGAGGGTTCTGTTTGCCCCGGGGACAGTGGCTATGACAACTACAACAAATCCATCACCCAGCCCGAGTGGGTTTTCAAGCTCCGGGTGGGCGCTGCGTACCGCTTCTAAGCCCTAAAGGGTAGCATGGAGGGGATGCGCAGGCATCCCCTTTTTCTTTTGCTCTTCCTCGCCGGGTGTTCTCGGCCCGATGCGGCCCCGCCGGAGCTCGGTCTTGTGGAGCCCCTGGGGGGAGCGGTAGCCCCGGGCAAGGCCTTGGTGGTGGAGGGCTACGCCTTCGACCCTTCCGGGGTGGTGAGCGTGCGGGCGCAAGGGGAGGAGGTTTTGGGGGGGGCTGAGAAGGGCAAGCGGTTGGTGCGCTTCCGCTTCCGCCTCCAAGCCCCCACCTCGGGGGAGGTGGAGCTCCGGCTTTTGGCGGTGGACGCCCTGGGTCACCAGGGGGAGCGGCGCGTTCCCTTGGTGCTGGACGCAGCCCCGCCCCGCATCGTGGTGGAAAGGCTGGAGCGGGAAGGAAAGCTGTACCGGGTCTACGGCCGGGTGGAGGACAACGTGCGGGTGGACCGGGTGGTGGTGCAAGAGGGGGGGCGCTACACGGCGCTTTCCCTGCCCAAGGAGCCCAAGGTGTCCTTCCTGGCGGAGGTGCCTCAGGGGGCGGTACTGGTGGCGGTGGACGCCGCGGGGAACCGCGCCTCTCGCCGCATACCCTGAGGGGGAGTTGTGGTAAACTTCCGGCGGCTATGCCGCTAGGGGAAGCCCTGCAAGACCTAGCCCGGGCCCTCCGGGAAACCCCCCTCAAGGTCCAGGAGGCGGGGCGCTTCCGGGAGATCGCCAAGCTCCTGCACCGCTTCCCCCCAAGCCGGGAGCGGGATGGGCTTTTGGCGGTGGCCTACCTGCGGCTTTATCAGCTTTTCGGCCAGGAGGAAGACTATCTTAAGGGGTATAGCTACGCCCGCACCGCCCGCCTCGAGGCGGTGCGGCTTCTAAGCGAACGTTTAGGAGAACGCCTATGAAGGACCTTCTTGGCTTGCTTGCTGTCTGGAGCATCGGCCTCTCGGGTTTGGCCCTTGTGGTGGGGGTGGTTTTGATCCGCCGAGGGGAGCGGGTTTGGCACCACCGCACCATGCTCCTCGCCACCGCCTTGGCGGCGCTTTTCCTGGTCTTCTACCTCACCAAATGGGGGCTTTACGGCACCACGGCCTACGGGGGGCCGGAGGCGTGGCGGGGGGCGTACTACTTCATTCTCGTCACCCACACCCTCCTCGCTGCCCTCAACGGTCCCTTGGCCCTTTACGTCATCTGGCGGGCCCTTAGGGGGGAGTTCACCCTCCACAAGCGCTGGGCCAAGGTTTTGGTGCCCGTATGGCTCTACGTGGCCCTCACGGGCTGGGTGATCTACCTGGTGCTCAAGCGTTACGGGGTGGAGTCGGGGGGGATCGCCTTCTAGACCAGGGCTCCACCACGATCCTTCCCTCCACCACCCGGGCCAGCTCCGGGCCTTCCGCCACCTCCCCTTCAGGGGCCTGAGCCAGGTGGGGCCCGATGCGGAGTTGCTTGGCGGCCAGGCTGAGGGCGAAGATGAAGCGGTCCTCGTCCCCTCCCGCCCCGGCGTGGGCCAGGCCCCGGAGCTTGCCCACCACGATCACGTCACCCCCCGCCACCACCTCGGCCCCCGGGTTCACGTCCCCCAGGACCACGATGGTGCCGGGGTGTTCCGCCCGCTCCCCGGCCCGTAGGGTCTTCCCCACCACCAGGGTGCCTAGGCTTTTGTGGCTCCGGGAGGGCACTAGGGTGAGGGGGCGGCCCAGGGCCAGGAGGGCTTGGAGGACCTCTTGGGACACGGGGCCCGCCACCTCCACCTCCAGGGGAAGGCCTTCGGGCAGGGTGAGGCGGGCTAGGTCCTCGGGGCTTTCCCCCCCGTCCAGCCGCAGGGCCAGGGCCTTGGGCGTGGCGCGTAGGCGCATGAGGTCATTCTACCGGGCCTGGGCCTCCTGGCCTACCTTCCAATAGGCCTCCATCACCTTGCGCACCGCCGGCAAGGCCACCCGGCTTCCTTCCCCGCCGTTTTCGAAGAAGGCCACCACCACCAGGGGCGGGAGGGGGCTTTGGGGGTCCGTGGGGCCATAACCCATGTACCAGGCGTGCTCCAGGCCCCGGCGCTTGCCCGGGGTTTCCGCGGTGCCCGTTTTGCCCCCGGTGGGCACGGGGAAGTTGCCCAAGACATGGTGGGCAGTGCCCTCGGTGACGGTTTTGCGCAGGCCTTCTTGGAGCACGCCGAAGAAGCGGCCCGGTACCGGCTCTAGGGCGGGCTTTACCTCCTCCTTGCCGATCCGCTTCACCAGGTGGAGCCGGGGCTTCTTCCCCCCGTTGGCCAAGGTGGCCAGCATCCGGGCGATCTGGGCTGGGGTGGCCAGGACCGCGCCCTGGCCGATGGCCACGGAGAGGGTTTCCCCGGGGTACCAGGGCTCCCCAAAGGTTTCCCGCTTCCAGGCGCGGGTGGGGAGGAGGCCCGTCTTCTCCGCCACCTCCACCCCCGTGGGCTCCCCTAGGCCCAAGAGCCGGGCCCGGGCCGCCAGGCGGTCCACGAAGCCCAAGGGGTCTTGGGCCACCGCCTGGTAGTACCAGGTGTTGCAGCTCCAGGCGATGGCCTCCCGCACCGTCATGGGGCCCATGTCCCGGGTGGCCCAGTTGCGCCGCACCTGGCCGCCGTAGACGATGTAGGGGCTACAGCGGTAGGTGGTGCCTGGGCCCACGTACCCCTCCTCCAGGAGGGCGTAGCTGGTGGCGAGCTTGAAGGTGGAGCCCGGGGTGTAGGGCTGTAAGGCCCGGTTCAAAAGGGGAAGGTCCTTGTCCTGAAGGAGGTCTTGCACCTCCTTGGGCACAGGGCGCTTAGCGAAGAGGCTGGGGTCAAAGGAGGGGGCGCTGGCCATGGCCAGGACCTCCCCGGTGCGGGGGTCCAGGGCCACGATGGCCCCCTTGACCCGGGTATCGAGGGGGAGGCCGTTTAGCCTGCGGCCGGCGTTGATGTCGCTTAGAGCCTCCTCCAGGGCCCGCTCCGCCGCCCGCTGTAGGTCCAAATCCAGGGTCAGGACCACGTCCTGCCCAGGGGTGGGTTCTTCCAAGATGGTTTCCCGCAGGCGCTCCCCCCGGACGTTCACCTCCACCGCCCTCACCCCCCGCTTGCCCCGGAGCTCGGGTTCCAAGGCGGCCTCGAGGCCCGCCTGGCCCACCTGCTCGTCCGGGCTATAGCCCCGCTTCACCTGCTCGGCGTTGGCCTGAAGGACGTAGCCCAGGACGGGTCCCGAGATGGGGTTGGGGTAGTGGCGCTCAATCCGCTCCACCAACCTCAGGTTCTTCTGCCCGGCGGTGAGTTCCGCCAGGGTGGGGAGGAGGTGTTCCGGCACCCCGGCCTTGAGCACCCCGGGCGCCTTGGGAAGCTCCTTCAGGCCCAAAAGGGGAAGGAGCCGTTCCTTGAAGGCCACCTCTCCCCCCTCGTACACCAGGTCCACCACCAGGCGGTCCTGGGCGAGGACCCGGCCCTTGCGGTCCAGGATCCTCCCCCTGGGGGCGGGGATGCCCTCGGTCTTCAGGTAGTTCCCTTGGCTCTTTAGGGCGTACTTCTCGTGCTCCAAGACCTGGAGCTGCCAGGCCCTAAGCCCAAGGAGGGCGAAGGCCAGGAGGAAGAAGACCATGAGGGCGTAAAGCCGTGCGGTCATGGCGCCTTACCCAAGCCGCCCAGGCGGAGGGCGAGGAGGAAGAGGGGAAGGGTAACAAGCCCCTCCAAAAAGAGGTCCAAGGGCAAGAGGGGCGGAAGCTCCAGGCGGAGCCAGTAGGCCACCAGGAAGTAGCCGAACCACTTGGCCAAAAAAGCCCAAAGGAAGGCGAAAAGCGCTCCCAGGGCTTCCCCCGCCACCAGGCGGCGGCTTGCCGCATAAAAAGCGTAGGCGGCGAAAAGGAGCCCCGTGGCGTGGAGGCCCAGGAGCCCGAAGCCCAGGAGGTCCTGCAGGAGGCCCAGGAGGAAGGCGGCGGGAAGCCCCAGGTAGTAGGGCCTTCCCCAGGCGTACCAAAGGGCGAGGACCAGGAAGAGGTCCGGGGCCATGAGCCCCTGGGGCCAGACTGCCCCCAAAAGCCCAGCCAGGAAGAGGGTTAGAAAAAGGGCGAGAAGCGCCGTCATAGGGGCCTCAGGACGATGACCTCCTCCAGGAGGGAAAGCTCCACCAAGGGCTTGGCCCAAGCCCTAAGCTTCAGCCCCCCTTGCACCCGTTCCACCCGCTCCACCCTCCCCACGGGGATGCCCGCAGGGAAGAGGCCCAGGGGGGCCCCGGTGAGGAGGAGCTCCCCGGGGGCCACCTGGACCGAGGGGGGAAACTCCGCCAGGAGCCGGTCCGGGGGGGCGCCGCGGGCCACGCCCCGGCCCAGGGCCTTCTCGGGGCGCACCCCCACCTGGCTTTCCGGGTCCAGGAGGGTGCGCACCAGGGCCCGGTGGGCCTCCACCTCCACCACCAAGCCCACGAGCCCCTCGGGGGCGGTGACGGGCATGCCCACCCGGATCCCCTCCTGCTCCCCCAGGCCGATGACCAGGCGGCGGTAAAGCCCCGAAAGGTCTTCCCCCACCACGGGGGCCACGGCCACCACCCCCGGGGCCTGCTCCTGCCGCACCTTGAGGGCCCGGGAAAGCCGCTCCACCTCCAGGCGCAGCCGCTTGTTCTCCGCCTCCAACGCCGCCACCTGGGCTCGCAGGGCCCGGTTTTCCCCGTAGAGGTCCTGGCGGTTCATCAGGGCGGCGAGGTTTGCCCTTAGGTTCTCCCCCAGGCGGTGGCCCAGGGCAGGAAGGGGGGCGGTGAGGGGGGAGAGGCCGAGGGCCACCCGGGGGGCTAGGGGCCGGGTAAGGGCGGCCAGGGCGAGCCCCAAGGCCAGGAGGAGGAGGAAGAGGAGGCGGCGCAGGGCGGTCTCGCTCACGGCCTGAACCCCCTTTGCCAAAGGAGGGCGAAGACCCGGGCCACGGGCAGGCCCACCACCGTGTAGAAGTCCCCTTCCACCCGCTCCAAAAGGGCCATGCCGAGCCCCTGGGCCCCATAACCCCCCGCCTTGTCCAGGCCCTCGCCGCTTTGCACGTACCAGGCGATCTCCTCTTCGGTGAGGGCGCGGAAGCGCACCGCAGCCGTGTGCACCTCCACCACCACGTCCCAAGGCGTGCGCAGGTAGATGGCGGTGTGCACCCGGTGGGTTCTGCCGGAAAGGAGCCGGAGGAAGAGGCGGTTTTCCTCCGGGTCCTTGGGCTTGCCCAAGGCCTTGCCCTCCAGGTCCACCACGGTGTCCGCCGCCAGGACCCAGGCCCCTTCCACCCTTTCCCCCTTGCGGCGGGCGAGGGTTAGGGCGAGCTCGGGCGGGGGAAGGGCCAGGTCCTCCTCCGCCACCCCGGGGACCACCACCTTTAGGGGGTAGCCCAGGGCCTCGAGGAGGGCCTTGCGCCTAGGGCTTCCCGAGGCCAGGACTAAAGGGGTTCGCCCGCCTGCCAAAGCCTTAACACCTCCTTTCGGTAGGCCTCCGCCAGGGAGGGGCTTTTTAGGACCAGGAGGTTTTCGTTGTTGACCTCCCGGGCCCGGAAGGAGAAGTTGTAGCTCCCCGTGATCACCTGGGTGCCGTCCAGGACCATGACCTTGTGGTGGAGGGTGTAGGGGTTAGCGTCCTTGCGCACGGGAATGCCCCCTTGCGCCAGGGCCTCGTCCCGGCTGTCCCCCAGGTTTCGGGCCTCGAGGACCACCCGCACCTCCACACCGCGCCCCTTGGCCTCTAGGAGGGCGTCCACGATCTCCCGGTCCGTGAGGACGAAGGCGGCCACCAGGACCTCTTGCTTGACCCCCCGGACCGCTCTGAGGATGGCCTCCTGGGCGAGGCCGCCCCCCTTGGGGCTAAAGTAGGCCACCCCCTCCACCCCTTCCAGGGCGAAGGCCACGGGGCGGCCCAGGCCCTCCTTGACCCCGCTAAAGAGGGCCTGGAACTCCCGGGCGTAGCCCTCCGCCAGGGTGGGGGAGGGGAGGAGGAGGGCGTTTTCGTTGTTGCGGGCGAAGGCGTTCCAGGTCATGTTCACGCTCCCCGTCCAGACCGCCTTCTGGTCCACCACCAGGAACTTGTGGTGCATAAAGCCCTCCCGCTCGTCGTAGCAGACGGGGATGCCGGCGATTTCCTCGCATCCCGGGGCAAGGGGCTTTACCTCCCGCAGGAGGGCGCGGGGCAGGCGGGGCGGCTCCTCCTTCTGCCCCAAGGAGGCGGCCAGCAAATAGCGGCGGAAGTCGTCCCGGTAGTCGCTTTCCCCGTAGAGGCGCACCCGCACCCCCCGGGCCTTGGCCTCCAGGAGCCCGCGGGCGATTTGGAGGTCGCGGAACTCGTAGAAGGCCCCGTCCAGGCTCTCCTCCGCCGAGGCCATGAGGGCGAGGAGCCGGGCCTTGGCCCTGTCCCCCTCCTGGGGCATGAAGTAGGCCTCAGCCCCTCCCGCCTCCGGCAGGGGTGGGGCGGGCTTGCGGAGCTCCTGGTAGGCCCAAAGGAGGAGAAGGACGAGGAGGACCAGGTAGCCGGGAAGCCCCCCCAGGGTCTTTGGCCTCCGCCGCCTAGTACCCACCCGCCTCCTCCCCCCGCACCAAGGCCACGCCGCTGGAGGTGCCAAGCCGGCTCGCCCCCGCCGCCAGGAGCTTGAGGGCGGTTTCCCGGTGGCGGATGCCCCCCGCCGCCTTAACCTGGGCCCGGCCCCGGGCCACCCGCACCAGGAGTTCCACGTCCTCGAGGCTCGCCCCCCGGGGGCCAAAGCCCGTGGAGGTCTTGAGGAAGTCGGCCCCGCCCCGGATGGCGGCCTCCGCCAGGGCCTCCAAGGCCTCCGGGGTGAAGTACCCCGTTTCCAGGATCACCTTGAGCACCGCCCGGGGCACCGCCTGGCGCACGGTGCGCACCTCCTCCTCCACGTAGGCCAGGTCTCCCGCGAGGGCCCGGCCCAGGTGGACCACCATGTCGATTTCCTCCGCCCCCCGGGCGTAGGCTAGGCTGGCCTCGAGGGCCTTCACCTCCTTCTCCTGGTACCCCAAGGGGAAGCCCACCACCGTCACCAGGCGGAAGGGCGCATGGGGGTAGCGCTCCCGCACGAAGCCCACGTAGGAAGGGGGGATGCAAAGGCCATAGAAGCCGTACTCCAGGGCCTCTTCCGCCACCTTCAAAATCTCTTCCGGGGTGGCGGTGGGCTTCAGGAGGGTGTGATCGATGTGGGCTGCTAGGTCCATACCCTGCCATCATACGCAAGGGGCGTGATAGGATGAAAAGAGGCCCCCAAGCGGGGCTTTTTTTGAGGTAAGCATGCTTGCAGTCGGCATCGTAGGTCTACCCAACGTGGGCAAGTCCACCCTCTTCAACGCCCTGACCCGGGCGGGCGCCTTGGCGGCCAACTACCCCTTCGCCACCATAGACAAGAACGTGGGGGTGGTGCCCCTGGAGGATGAAAGGCTTTACGCCTTGCAGAAGGTCTTCGCCAAAGGGGAGCGGGTGCCCCCCGTGGTGCCCACCCACGTGGAGTTTGTGGACATCGCCGGCCTCGTGAAGGGGGCCCACAAAGGGGAGGGCTTGGGCAACCAGTTCTTGGCCCACATCCGCGAGGTGGCGGCCATCGCCCACGTCCTCCGTTGCTTCCCCGACCCCGAGGTGGTCCACGTCATGGGCCGGGTGGACCCCTTGGAGGATGCGGAGGTGGTGGAAACCGAGCTCTTCCTCGCCGACTTAGCCACCTTGGAGCGCCGCCTTGAGCGCCTGCGCAAGGAGGCCCGGGCCGACCGGGAAAAGCTTCCCCTCTTGGAGGCGGGAGAGGCGCTTTACGCCCACCTCCAGGAGGGGCGGCCCGCCCGCACCTATCCCCCTTCCGACGAGGTGCGCCGCTTCCTGAAGGAAACCCCCCTCCTCACCGCCAAACCGGTGATCTACGTGGCCAACGTGGCGGAGGAGGACCTTCCCGAGGGGGAAGGGAACCCCTACGTCCAGGCGGTGCGGAGGAAGGCCGAGGCGGAAGGGGCTGGGGTGGTGGTGGTTTCCGCCAAGCTGGAGGCGGAGCTCGCCGAACTCCCCGAGGAGGAGGCCAAGGAGCTTCTGGCCGCCTATGGCCTCACACAAAGCGGCCTGCAACGCTTGGCCCAGGCGGGGTATAGGGCCTTGGGGCTTGTCACCTTCTTCACCGCCGGGGAGAAGGAGGTGCGGGCCTGGACGGTGCGCCACGGGGCCAAGGCCCCAGAGGCGGCGGGGGAGATCCACTCGGACATGGAGCGGGGCTTCATCCGGGCCGAGGTAATCCCGTGGGACAAGCTGGTGGAGGCTGGGGGGTGGGCCCGGGCCAAGGAGCGGGGTTGGGTGCGCCTCGAGGGCAGGGACTACGAGGTGCAAGACGGGGATGTGATCTATGTGCTCTTCAACGCATGAGCCCCTTCCAGCTTGACCGAACCCTAAGTCTCCCCTAAGATGGGGTTGCCTGGCGCCCTTGGCGGCGTAGCTCAGGTGGTTAGAGCACACGACTCATAATCGTGGTGTCGTGGGTTCGAGTCCCACCGCCGCCACCAGCGCCGGAGGAAAACGGCTTCCGCCCCGTTCCCAAGGGCGGAAGTTTCTTTTTCCCGCATGTGGGCACCCCCCTTAGTGGGCACGTCGTGGGAACACAATCATGTGAACGAACCGAGTACAAAACGGAACAGAAAAGGAACTTTATGGAAAGGCTATCGGAATAGCAGGAGGTTCTCTGGTAGGACGGCGAGGCTTGCGGGTGTTGGGCTTTAGGCGCTTGATGGGGTGCTGGGGTTCCCCTCCTTGCCCTGGGGCTACTTTTTGCCGCCCCAAGCCGCTAGAGTGGGAAGCATGGAACGCTCCACCTCCGCCAGGCTTTTCGCCGAGGCAACCCAGCACATCCCAGGCGGTGTTTCCAGTCCCGTGCGGGCCTTTCGGGCCGTGGGGGGAACCCCCGTGTTCCTGGTGCGGGGGGAAGGCGCCTACGCCTTTGACGCCGACGGCAACCGCTACCTGGACTACGTGATGAGCTGGGGGCCCCTGATCCTAGGCCACGCCCACCCCGAGGTGGTGGCGCGGGTGAAGGAGGTGGCGGAAAAGGGGCTCACCTTTGGGGCACCCCACCCCTTGGAGGTGGCCTTGGCCCAGGCGGTGAAGCGGGCCTACCCCTGGGTGGACCTGGTGCGCTTCGTGAGCACCGGGACCGAGGCTACCATGTCCGCCATCCGCCTCGCCCGGGGGTACACGGGCAGGAAGTACGTGGTGAAGTTCCGCGGCAACTACCACGGCCATGCGGACGGCCTCCTGGTGGAGGCGGGCTCGGGGGCCCTCACCTTCGGCGTGCCCTCCAGCGCCGGGGTGCCCGAGGAGTACGCCCGGCTCACCCTGGTCCTGGAGTACAACGACCCCGAGGGGCTGAGGGCGCTTTTGCGCGCCCGGGGCGAGGAGATCGCCGCTATCATCTTTGAGCCGGTGGTGGGGAACGCCGGGGTCCTCATCCCCACGGAGGCGTTTTTAGAGGCGTTGCACGAGGCCAAGGACTACGGCGTCCTCCTCATCGCCGACGAGGTGATGACGGGCTTCCGCTTGGCCTTCGGCGGGGCCACGGAGCGGCTTGGCCTCAAGCCGGACCTGGTCACCTTGGGGAAGATCCTGGGCGGAGGGCTTCCCGCCGCCGCCTACGCCGGGAGGCGGGAGATCATGGAGCAGGTGGCCCCCTTGGGGCCCGTCTACCAGGCGGGGACGCTTTCCGGCAACCCCTTGGCCATGGCGGCGGGGCTCGCCACCCTGGAGATCTTGGAGAAAAACCCGGGCTACTACGCCCAGCTGGAGGCCCTAGGGGCCACGCTGGAGGCGGGGCTTAGGGAGGTGCTGGGGGAGAAGGGCATCCCCCATGCCGTGAACCGCATGGGCTCCATGCTGACCGTCTTCTTCACCGAAGGCCCGGTCCGCACCTTCCAGGAGGCTAGGCGCACGGACACGGAGCTTTTTAAGCGCTTCTTCCACGGGCTTTTGGACCGGGGGGTCTACTGGCCGCCCTCCAACTTCGAGGCGGCCTTCCTCTCCGTGGCCCACACCGAGAAGGAGGTGGAAAGAACCCTAGAGGCGCTGGACGAAGCCCTTTAGAATGGGGGCATGGCCGGCGCCTCCGCCGACCTCTTCTTGTTTGGAAGCTCGGTCCTTCTTCTTCTGAGTATTCTCTTGAGCCGAGTTTCGCAACGGTTCGGCATCCCTGCCCTGCTTCTCTTTCTTGTCCTAGGGATGCTGGCCGGTTCCGACGGTCCCGGGGGCATCTACTTTGACGATGCTCGCCTGGCCCAGGGCCTTGGGGTGATGGCCCTGGCCTTCATCCTGTTTGCCGGCGGTTTAGACACGGAGTGGACCCGGGTGCGCTCGGTTTTTCTGCCTGGCCTGGTCCTCGCCACCATGGGGGTAGTCCTCACCGCCTGGCTGGTGGGCATTTTTGCTAGCCTAGTTTTAGGCTTTCCTCCCCTTCTGGGCTTCCTCCTTGGAGCCATCGTCTCCTCTACGGATGCGGCCGCCGTCTTCAGCGTACTCCGGGCCCGTGGGGTGCGGCTTAGGGAACGGCTTAAGGCCCTTCTTGAGCTGGAATCGGGGGTTAACGATCCCATGGCTATTCTGCTCACTGTGGCCCTCACGGCTCTCCTTCTGGGTGTGGCCCGGCCAGGAGACCTGGTGTGGATGGGGTTCAAACAGCTGGGTTTAGGCCTGGCCCTCGGGTATGCCCTGGGTCGGGTCACCGCTTGGGCTTGGAACGAGTTTGGCTTCCATTACCGGGGTTTAAGGCTCCTCCTGAGCTTTGCTTTGGTACTTTTCAGCTACGGTCTCACGGCTGTCCTGGGAGGAAGCGGTTTTGCTGCCGTGTACGTGGCAGGGTTGGTGGTGGGCTCCGCATCCTTAAAGCACAAGGACGAGCTTCTCCTCTTTCATGACGGTGTAGCATGGATCATGCAGGTGGTGATGTTCTTGGTGCTAGGCCTATTGGTATTTCCCTCTCAATTGCCTGGGGTGGCTCTTCAAGGGGCCCTTGTAGCCTTTTTCTTAATGTTCGTAGCCCGTCCCCTGGCTATAGCCCTTTGCCTTCTCCCCTTTCGGTGGTCTTGGCGGGAAGTCCTCCTGGTGGGATGGGTAGGCCTAAGGGGAGCTGTGCCCATTGTGCTCGCTACCTACCCCCTCTTAGCCGGAGTTCCTGGAGCCAATGTCCTCTTCAACCTGGTCTTTTTCGTTGTGCTCCTTTCCGTGGCGCTTCAAGGACCCACCTTGGGGCTTGTGGCCCGGGGGTTGGGCTTAGAAGAGGAGCCTGCGGATGCGCTCCCTTCGTGACCCCATCTGCGCCGTGGCCACCCCCCCGGGGAAGGGGGCCATCGGGGTGGTGCGCCTCTCCGGGGAGGGGGCCTTGGAGGTGGCGGCCCGGGTGTGGCGGGGCAAGGACCCGAGGCGGCTCAAGGGGGGGCGCTTCACCTTAGGGGAGGTGGTGGACCCCGTGACGGGGGAGGTCTTGGACCAGGCCCTTCTTCTGGTCTTCCGCGCCCCCCGGTCCTACACCGGGGAGGAGGCCTGCGAGTTCCACACCCACGGCTCCCCGGCGGTGCTGCGGCGGGTCTTGGAGGCCCTTTACGCCGCCGGGGCCAGGCCTGCGGGGCCGGGAGAGTTCACCTTGCGGGCCTACCTGAACGGCAAGCTGGACCTGGCCCAGGCGGAGGCGGTCTTGGCCCTGGTGGAGGCGGAGGGGGACCTGGCCCGCAGGCAGGCCCTCCGGGCTCTGGAGGGGGCCTTTTCCCGCCGCATCGAGGCTTTGGAGAATAGGCTTTTAGACCTCCTGGCCCACATCCAGGCCCTCTTGGACTACCCCGAGGAGGGGGTGGAGCCCGTGGCGGCGGAAAGGACCATCCGGGAGGTCCTGGGGGAGGTGGAGGGTCTTTTGGCCCAGGCCCGGGCCTCCCGGCTGGCGCAAAAGGGGGCCCGCCTGGCCCTCATCGGCGCCCCCAACGCCGGGAAAAGTAGCCTTCTCAACGCCCTCTTGGGCTACGAGCGGGCCCTCGTTTCCCCCATTCCCGGCACCACCCGGGACTACCTCGAGGCCCCCCTGGAGCTCTTCGGCATCCCCCTGGTGGCAGTGGACACCGCCGGGGTGCGGGACACAGAAGACCCCCTGGAGCGGGCCGGGGTGGAGCGGGCCTTGCGCATCGCCGAGGAGGCGGACCTCATCCTCTACGTGGTGGACCGCTCCCTCCCCAGGCCCGCCCCGCCCCCCCTGCCCTGGGAGCGCACCCTCAGGGTGGCCACCAAGGCGGACCTCCCTCCCGCCTGGGAGGACCCCGGTTTCCTCCCCGTGTCCAGCCGCACGGGGGAGGGGATGGAGCGGTTGAAGGAAGCCATCCACAAGGCCCTCCTGGGGGAGGGAGGGGGGGAGTTTTTGCTCACGGAGCGGCAGGTGGAGGCGCTCCACCGGGCGCGGGAGCGGCTTTTGGAGGCCCTGGGCCTGCCCCAGGATCTCATGGGCCTCGCCCTGCAGGAAGCCCTGGAGGCCCTGAGCGCCCTCAGGGGCCGGGCCGAGGTGGCCGAGGCGGTGGTGGCCCGGGTGTTCCAGAACTTCTGCGTGGGGAAGTAGCTAGGGCAAAAAGCCCTCCAGGATCTCCTCCACCTGGTCCGTTTCGATGAGGAAGGCGTCGTGCCCGTGGGGGCTCTTGATCTCCCGGTAGCGGCCCCCGCTCAAGCGGGCTACTTGGCGCACCTCCCAGGCGGGGTAGAGGAGGTCGGTATCGATCCCCACGAAGAGGGAGGGGAGGCTCCGGAGGCGCCTCAAGGCCTCCTCCACCCCGCCCCGGCCCCGGCCCACATCGTGGGTGTCCATGGCCCGGGAGAGGACCAGGTAGCTTTCCGCATGGAAGCGCTTTAGGAACTTTTCCCCCTGGTAGTCCAGGTAGGTTTCCCCCAGCTCGGGTTCGGCGCTCCAGCGGGCCTCAAACCCCTCGGGGGCCCGGTAGCTCATCATGGCGATGCCCCGGGCCAGGGCCATGCCCTTGGGGGCGGGGTGGCCCTTCTGGTACTCGGGGTCTTGCAAAATGGCCTGCCGGGAAAGGTGGTTGAAGGCCCGGGCCCAGGGCCCATGCCGGGCTGGCGCCGCCAGGACCACCAGCTTCTTCACCCGCTCCGGGTACATGAGGGCGAACTCCAAGGCCACCATCCCCCCAAGGCTTCCCCCGATCACCACAACCCTTTCCACCCCCAGGTGGTCCAGGAGCCTTGCCTGGGCCCGGGCCAGGTCGCGGATGGTGAGGGGGGGGAAGTCCCGGCCGTAGGGCTTCCCCGTACGGGGGTCCAGGGAGAGGGGCCCGGTGGAGCCGTAGCAACTTCCCAGGTGGTTGGCGGAGATCACGTAGTAAAGGGCGGGGTCTAGGATCCGGCCGGGGCCCACCAGGCTGTCCCACCACCCCTCCCGGCCAAAGGCCTGTTCCAGGGGGGAGAGGCTTTGGAAGGTGGCCTCGTGGTAGGTCCCCGCCAGGTGGGCGCTTCCCGTGAGGGCGTGGAAGACGAGGACAGCGTTGTCCCGTTTGCGGGAAAGCCGCCCGTAGGTTTCGAAGCGCAGGCGCACCTCGGGCAGGAACCCCCCCAGTTCCGTGTAAAACCCCTCCCGCCTGGGGAAGAGAACGGCGGTGCGGGGCGTGGGCGGGGGGATGGACAGGGGGGAGCGGGGGGGCTTGAGGAGGAGGGCTTCGTGGTCGCCCCAGGCCTCGAGGGTGATCTCGCTCATACCAGGGCCTCCGCAAGCTCCGCCTTCAGGTCCTCCACGTGCTCCAGGCCCACACTAAGCCGCACCATCTCCGGGGAAACCCCCGCCAGGGCCTGCTCCTCGGGGGCAAGCTGGGAGTGGGTGGTTGAGGCGGGGTGGATGGCCAGGGTGCGGGTGTCCCCCACGTTGGCCAGGTGGGAGATCAACTTCAGGCGGGAGATGAAGCGCTTAGCCCCCTCGTACCCCTCCTTGTGGCCGAAGGTGAGGACCGCCCCGGGTTTGCCCCGGAAGTACTTCTCGGCCCTGGGGTGGTGGGGGTGGTCCGCCAGCCCGGGATAGTTCACCCAGGCCACCTTGGGGTGTTCCCGCAGCCAGTGGGCCAGGTGAAGGGTGTTCTCCACGTGGCGCTCGGCCCGCAAGGAGAGGGTTTCCATCCCCAGGAGCACCACCCAGGCCTCGAAGGGCCCTAGGGCCTGCCCTTGGTCGCGGAGGCCGTCCACCCGGGCCTTGACGATGAAGGCCAGCTCCCCAAAGGCCTCGGTGAGCCTTAGGCCGTGGTACCCGGGCTGGGGCTCCGTGAGGAGAGGATAGCGGCCGTTATCCCAAGGGAAGTTGCCCCCGTCCACCAGGCCCCCGGCGATCACCGCCCCGTGCCCCCCTGCCCATTTGGTGAGGGAGTGGGTGACCAGGGCGGCCCCCCATTGCAAGGGCCTTAGGAGGTAGCCCCCCATGCCGAAGGTGTTGTCCACGATGAGGGCCACCCCCACCTCCCGGGCGGCCTGGGCCAGGGCCTCGAGGTCGGGGATATTCAGGGCCGGGTTCCCGACGCTCTCCACCCACCAGGCCCGCGTGTTCTCGTCGGTGAGGGCCAGGAACTCCTCGGGCCGCTCCTCGCGGGAGGTAAAGCGCACCTCGATCCCCAGGCGTTTCAGGGTTACCTTGAACTGGTTGAAGGTGCCGCCGTAGAGGTTGGGGGTGGAAACGAGGTTATCCCCCGCTTGGGCCAAGGTGGTGAGGGCCAGGAACTGGGCGGCGTGGCCGCTGCTGGTGGCCAAAGCCGCTTTTCCTCCTTCCAATGCGGCCAAGCGCTTCTCCAGCACCTCCACCGTGGGGTTCATGATGCGGGAGTAGATGTTGCCGAAGGCCCTAAGGGCGAAGAGGTCGGCGGCGTGCTCGGGGCTTTGAAAGACGTAGCTCGTGGTGGGGTAGATGGGGACCTGACGGCTTAAGGTGGTGGGTTCCGGCTCGTAGCCGGCGTGGAGCTGCAAAGTTTCAAAGCGCATCCTTGGCCTCCTTTCCAAGACCCGGCCTGGGGCGCTTGGAAGGGGCCATAAAAAGCCCCTTCCCGGCAAGACCGTTCTCTCGCCAAGAAGGGGTTGGGCGTGGCGCTTACCCCCCTCTCTTATCGTCCCCGGGCGTTTCCCCCACCCGGGCCGGCCTTGGCACCAGCCCCGCCCGCATCCGGCCATGGAACGGATGGAGCGGGAGGTTGCCGCGGTTTCACTGGGCCGTACCCTCCACCGCTCTAGATAAGAGAACGGGCTGGTTTTCGCCGCGCCCCGGCGCGGTTAGGAGCCAGTGTAGGGAAAACCGGCTCCCCCGTCAACCCCTTTGACCTTTTCTCCCCTATGGCCTATACTGGCTTCCGCTACGGGGAGTAGCGCAGCCCGGTAGCGCACCTCGTTCGGGACGAGGGGGTCGCTGGTTCAAATCCAGTCTCCCCGACCATGAAGGCCGGCCCTCGGGCCGGCTTTTCCGTATACTCCGGGCGTGGGGTTTTGGGCGGGGCTTGCCCTTTTGCTCTTGGGGCTTCACCTGGTGGGGGAGGGGCTCGCCGCCCTGAAGGCTAGGCGGCACCTCCTGGCCCGGGCCTTGGGGCACCCCCTGGGGGTCCTAGGGGCGGGGGTGCTTTTGGGACTCCTTTCGGGAAGCGGCACGGGGTTTTCCCTCTTGGCCTTGGGGCTTCGGGAAGGCGGGGTCCTGGGGTTGGGGCAGGCCGCCCTTCTTTCCCTGGCCGCCACCGCTGGGGCGGCGGTTTGGGTGGGGGTGGTGGCCCTGGCCCAAGGGGGGGTGGCGGAGGCCCTCTTGGCCTTGGGCCTCCCTTTTCTCCTTTGGCCGAGGCTCCGTCAGGTGGCCTTCTTCTTGATGGGGCTTGGGCTTCTTTTTCTTGGGTTCCTCCGCATGGGGGAGGGGGCGGAAAGCCTAACGCCCCTTCTCGCCTTCCTGGACCCAAGCCCTTTGGGCCTTTACGCCTTGGGCCTTTTCCTAGCTTTCTTCCTGGCCACCGCTAACGGGGTGGCGGCTTTGGCCTTGGCCCTTGCCCCGGTGCTGGGCCGGGAGGGGGCCATGGCCTTGGCCCTGGGGGCGGGGGTGGGGGTTTCCGGGGCCCTCTTTTGGGCCTACCTGGCGGGTCGGCGGGAGGCCTTGCCCTTGGCAGGGGTGCTCCTGGCCCACCGCTTGGCCTTCTCTTTGCCGTTTTTTTTCCTCTTGCCGTGGCTTTCCCCCTTGGGCGTGGTGGGGTTCCACGCCCTGGCCCACCTGGCCTTCGCCCTAGGGTTTCTCCCCCTAAGGGAACGGTACGAGGCTTGGGCGGGGAAGCTTTTCCCCAAGCGGGGCGTGGCCCCCAAGTACCTTTCCCAAGAGGCCTTGGAAACCCCAAGCCTGGCCTTCGCCTTGGTGCAACGGGAGCTCGCCCGGGTGGCGGATGCGGTGCGGGGCATGCTGGCCCAAGCGGTGCGGGTTCTGGCCCAGGAAGAGGGGGGTGAGGCGGAGCTTGCCCCCCTGGAGGAGAAGGTGGACCGCCTCACCCGGGAGGTGGTCCTCTACACGGCGGAGCTTTCCACCCGCACCAAGGACGAGCGGGCGGTGCGCTTTTTCGTCATGGCCTCGGAGCTGGAGCACCTGGGGGATCTGGTGCGGCGGATTGTCCGCCAGGCGGAACGCCTTTGGGCCCAGGGGCTCACCTTTAGCCTTGAGGGGCGGGAGGACCTCCTGGAGGCCATGCGGGCGGTCTTGAAGCGGCTTGAGCTCCTGGCGGCGGCTTTGGGCACGGGGGAGAAGGCCTTGGCGGAGGAGGTCTTGCGGCAAGCCCCCGCCTTGGAGGCCTTCCTGGACCGCCTGCGCCGGGCCCACCTCGCCCGCCTCGAGGGGGGGAGGCCGGAAAGCCGGGCCACCACCTTGGCCCATCTGGACCTCCTCATCACCCTGGAGGAGCTGGGAAGCGGGGTGGAGAGGCTTTGCCGCCTGGTGCTGGAGCTTTAAGCTAGAGGGCGTGGTGCGGATCCTGGGCGGCAAGGCCAAGGGGGTGCCCTTGAAGGTGCCCGCCTCGGCCCGGCCCTCTCCCGTGCGCCTGAGGAAGGCGCTTTTTGACTACCTGCGCCTCCGCTATCCCACCAAGGGGCGCTTTCTGGACCTCTATGCGGGAAGCGGGGCGGTGGGCCTCGAGGCGGCCAGCGAGGGCTGGCAGGCCACCTTGGTGGAAAAGGACGCGGAGGCCATCCGCCTACTGCGGGAAAACGCCCGGCGCGCGGGGCTTCCCGTGCGCATCGTTCCCCTACCGGTGGAGGTGTTCCTGGCCGAGGCGAAGGCCAAAGGGGAACGCTATACCGTAGCCTTCATGGCCCCGCCTTACCCCATGGACCTGGTGGCGGCCTTCCAGGCCCTTTTGCAAAGCGGCCTGGTGGAAAAGGGGGGGCTGTACATCCTGCAACACCCCAAGGCGCTGGTGCTTCCCATAGGGGAGCGGCGGGTCTACGGGGAAAACGCCCTGACCCTGGTGGAGGTTTAGATGCACGTGGTCTACCCTGGAAGCTTTGACCCCCTCACCAACGGCCATTTGGACGTGATCCAGCGGGCAAGCCGCCTTTTTGAGAAGGTGACCGTGGCCGTGTTGGAAAACCCCAACAAGCGGGGCCAGTACCTCTTCACCGCAGAAGAGCGTTTGAACATCATCCGGGAGGCCACCGCTCACCTGCCCAACGTGGAGGCCCAAACCTTTTCTGGCCTCCTGGTGGACTTCGTCAAGCGGGTGGGGGCCCAGGCCATCGTGAAGGGCCTTCGGGCGGTATCCGACTATGAGTACGAGCTCCAGATGGCCCACCTGAACCGCCAGCTCCTTCCCGGCCTGGAAACCCTTTTCATCCTGGCGGCCACCCGCTATTCTTTCGTTTCCAGCACCATGGTCAAGGAGATTGCCCGTTACGGGGGGGATGTTTCCAAGCTGGTGCCCCCGGCCACCCTCCGGGCCCTCAAGGCCAAGTTTGGTTAGCCCCGCTGGCTTACGCATCAAGGCGCACGCCTGCGAAAAAGACCAGGTTGAACCCCGCCACCCCGCTTAAGGCGAGGAAGAGGGTTTCTCTTAAGGGAGCGAGGCGGGGCGGGTGGCGTAGGGCCAGGAGGAAAAGGGGGAGGGCCAGGGCGAAGCGCAGGAGCGATCCCCAGGCAGGGTCCACCTCCCGCATGGCCGTGCGGGAGCCCACCACGTTGAGCGCCCAAAGGCAGGGAGGCAGGTAGACCAGGGGGTCTCGATGGGGCGGCATGGGCCCAGTATAGGGAGTTTCCGCTAAAATCCCCTTGGAGGTCAGGATGAAGGTCTTTGCCGCCAAGTATGGGAACACCCTCGAGTTCGGACACCTCATCGGGGGCGAGGAGGTTTGGGAAGGGGAGGCCCTCTTGCGCCATAACCCCTCGGACCGGGAAGACCTGGTGGCCCGTTTCCCCGAGGGCACCAAGGACACCCTCCGCAAGGCGGCCCTAAGGGCGCGGGAGGCCTTCGAGGCCTGGAGCCGCACCCCGGCCCCGGTGCGGGGGCAGGTGCTCTTCAACCTGGCCAAGATCCTGGAGCGGGAAAAACCCACCCTGGTCCGCCTCATGGTGCGGGAGGTGGGCAAGACCTTCAAGGAGGCGGGCGGGGACGTGCAGGAGGCCATAGACACCGCCCTCTTCTTCGCCTCCGA
Organism: Thermus sp. LT1-2-5; assembly: GCF_040363165.1. Taxonomy (NCBI): domain Bacteria; kingdom Thermotogati; phylum Deinococcota; class Deinococci; order Thermales; family Thermaceae; genus Thermus; species Thermus javaensis. Next base: position 245,418 of record NZ_BSRG01000001.1, read on the forward strand.
GGGCCGGAGGCTCTACGGCCAGACTGTTCCCAGCGAGATGCGGGACAAGGAGCTTTTCACCTTCCGCAGGCCCTTGGGGGTGGTAGGGATGATCACCGCCGGCAACTTCCCCATCGCCGTGCCCAGCTGGAAGCTCATCCCCGCAATCCTGGCGGGGAACGCCGTGGTCTGGAAGCCTTCCGACGACTCCCCCACCCTTTCCTACGTCTTCGTCAAGCTCTTTGAGGAGGCGGGCCTGCCGCCTGGGGTCATCAACGTGGTCTTCGGTGGGGGCAAGGACTCCACGGGCCAGTGGCTGGTGGAGCTCATGGACGAGGGGCTTCTCCAGAAGTTCGCCTTCACGGGGAGCACCAAGGTGGGCCGCTGGATTGGGGAGGTGGCGGGGCGGAACCTCATCCGGCCCACCCTGGAGCTTGGGGGCAAGAACCCCTTGGTGGTCATGCGGGACGCCGACTTGGACCTGGCGGTGGAGGGGGCCTGGTGGAGCGCCTTCGCCACGGGAGGGCAACGGTGCACCAGCGCCGGGAACATCCTGGTGGACGCCCCCGTCTACGAGGAGTTTAAAAAGCGCTTCCTGGAGCGTACCGAGGCCACGGTGGTGGGAAACCCCCTCCTGCACCCCGAGGTGACCTACGGGCCATTTATCAACGAGCGGCTTTTCCAGCGCTGGCAGGAGCACTATGCCTGGGGGCAGGAGGACGGGGCCACGCTCCTGTTTGGGCGGGGGCGCATTACCCGGGAAAATCCGTACCCCCGCTTCCTGGGGGATGCGGAGGCGGGGCTTTTCGGTTGGCCCACGGTGTGGGAGGCGAGGCCCGGCATGCGCCAGTTCCAGGAGGAGATCTTCGGCCCCACCATCAACCTGGTGAAGGTGGACGGGATCGAGGAGGCCATCGCCGTGGCCAACGCCACGCCCTATGGCCTGTCCAGCGCCATCTACACCAACCACCGCCACTGGGCCTACCTCTTCAAGGTGGGCATCCGCGCCGGTATGACCAGCATCAACAACACCACCGTGGGGGCTGAGGCCCACCTGCCCTTTGGCGGGGTGAAGGCGAGCGGGAACGGGGCTAGGGAGTCGGGCATCTGGGTCCTCGAGGAGTACACCTACTGGCATGCGGTGAACGAGGAGTACTCGGGAAGGCTCCAACTGGCCCAGATGGACACGGGCTACGTGAGCCCCAAAGAACCCACGCCTTGGGCGGAGGTCCTGGGCTTTTAGCCTACTGGGCGCTTTCCAGGTCGGGCCGGAGCTTGACCGCCTCCCGCAGATAGACGTGGCGCACCCGGTCTTGGGGGGTGTCGGTGTTCCAAAGGGCCAGGACCCGGATGACCCGGGGCAGGCTTCCCGGCACCGGCACCTCCCGGGCGGAGAGAAGGGGCACCCGGTGCATGCCGATTTGCCGGGCTGCCTCTGCGGGGAAGGCGGAGGTGAGGTCTTCCGTCACGGTGAAGATGATGGCGGCGAGCTCTTCGTGGCGTTGGATGCCGTTGGCCTCCAGCATCTTCAGGAGGAGTTCCCGGGTAGCCTGATGGATGGCCTCCGGTGTGTCCTCTTCCACGGTGATGGCGCCCCGTATGCCCCGTACCATATTAGGGCCCATGCTAAGGGGTTTCCCTTCCAAGGGCAAGGCGGGTAGACTTTGCCCCATGAACCTTCTCGCCGTGTTTGCCCACCCCGATGACGAGATCGGAGCGGCGGGGACCTTGGCCCTCCACGCCAGGAAAGGCCACCGGGTGATGCTGGTTTGGATGACCAAGGGAGAGCTGGCGAGCCAGTTCGGCGATGCTCCCCCCGAGGAGGTGGCCCGGGTGCGGGAGGGGCACGGGGCCCACGTGGCGGGGCTCATCGGGGCGGAGTACCGCTTTTTGCCCTTTGGGGACACCCTCCTGACCGGGGGGCGGGAGGAGGCCTTGGCCTTGGCCCGCTTGATGGCGGAGTTCCGCCCCGAGGCCGTGATCACCTGGGACCCCTTGGACGTGCACCCCGACCACCGGGCCACCCACCAGGCGGTGCTTTCCGCTTTGAAGCTCTGCCGCATTCCCAAGCTGGTGGGGGAGGCCCACCGCAAGCCGGTGCGGCTTTACCACTACCCCCGGCGGGAGCTTGCCCGCCCCTGGGTTTACGTGGACACCACTTCCACCCAGGAGGTGGCGGAGGCGGTTTTCCAGTTTTACCGGGAGTTTTACCGCTGGCCCTTTACCCTGGAGGAGTTTCGGGCTCGGCGGCGGCTTCAGGGCCTCGAGGCGGGCGTTCGCTTTGCGGAGGCGTTTCAGACGGATAGCCCTCCGGCATGGCCGGCGCTTCCTTGAGGCCTTCCTCCGGGTCGTGGGCGGGGGTGAGGGCGTAGGCCAGGAGCACCGCGGGCAAGGCCAGGGGGAGGCTGGCGTACCCGCCCCACTCTGCCGCCAGGGCTAAGCCGGCGAAGGGGGCCCGGGCCACCCCTGCCAGCACCGCCACCCCACCCGCCAGGGCCAAGGCCTCGGCCGGCAGGCCAAAGGGCCCGGCCAGGCGGGAGAGGTAGGCCCCCAGGAGCCCCCCCAGGACCAGGGCCGGGGTGAAGGGCCCTCCATACGCCCGCACCCCCACGGCGAGGACCAGGAGGAGGAGCTTGGCCAGGAGGAGGTAGAAAAGCGCCTTGGGGGCGAGGAGGGGTGTGGCCGCCACCGCCACCCAGCCGAGGCCGTTTCCTAGAGCCTCTGGCAGGAAGAGGAGGGAAAGGGCCAGGGCGAGGCCCAAAAGGGCGTGGCGGAGGGGAAAGGGAAGGGGCTTGAGCCAAGCGGCAAGGGCCCTTCCCCCTTCCATCCACAAGGTGGCCAAGGCGGCGGCCAAGAGGCCCAGGAGGAGGCCCGCTGGGAGGCTCGCCGGGTCCAGGCGCACGGAGAAGGGGAGGAGGGGCTCGTAGCCGAAGAAGGCCCCGTAGACGGCAAAGCCGGAAAGCGCCCCGATGAGGGCCGGGGTGAGGGCCCGGGCCTCGAGGAGGAGGGAGCGGTAAAGGATCTCCGTGGCCAAAAGGGCTCCCGCCACCGGGGCGTGGAGGGCGGCGCCAAGCCCGGCGGCGAGCCCGGCGAAGGCGAGCCCCCCACCCAAGCGGGGAAAGCGGCGGTCCAGAAGGAGCCCAAGCCAAAGCCCCAGCACCCCAAAGGGCCCCTCCCGGCCCATGGGGGAGTAGAAGGCGATCTGCAAGGCCCCCCCGAGGACTGCCCGAGGGTGGGCGAGCCTGGGGGCCGGGCTTCCTTCCCGCGCCCGGCGCAGGAAGGCGGCGAGCCCCTGCCCCGTGCCCAGGTAGCTGGCGAGGGCGAACAGGGGCGGAAGGAGGAAGGCGAGGGGCCAAAGGGCGGGCCCGGTGAAGGCCTGGAGAAGCCCCCCTTCCCCCGGGGGTTCGGGGGCCAGGTAGCCGAAAAAGCCCCCCACCGCCTCGGCCAGGGCCCTTAGGAGGAGGTTCAGAAGGGCCACCAAAAGCCCCGCCAACGCCCCGGTGAAGGCGCTGTAGAGGATGAGGGGCCCGGTGTGGCGCACCTCCTCGTCCCAAAGGGGAGGAAAGGAAAGGTGGGGGCCGCGGCCCAGGGGGCGCATCAGAGGGAGTGTACCAAAGAAGCGGAGGCGCCCCGGGTAATCCGGGGTGTGGGGAGGCCCAAGGCCCTGTACCCCCCCCGGGTGAGGGCTCGCACCAGGAGGCGGGGGTCCACCTTCTCCCAGAGGAAGAGGGCCTCCTGGCGCACGTCCAGGTCGGGGCTGCTGGCACGGGAGTCGGTGCCGAGGGCAAGCTCCACCCCATAGCGGGCGTAAAGGGCCCAAGGGGCCTCCCCCACCTCAAGGTTCTGGTTGGAGCGGGGGCAAAGCACCACCTTGGTCCCCGTTTCCGCCAGGAGCCTTACCTCCTCCTCGTCCACCTGCACCCCATGCACCAGGAGGGTGGTGGGGCCCAAGACCCCGAGGGCGTGGAGGTAGCGCACCGGGGTGAGGCCTGGGGGGCTAAAGGGGGTACGGCTAAAGAGGCGGTGCACCTCGGCCAAGGGGCCCGTCCCCTCCCGCAAAAAGGAAACCTCCTCGAGGCTTTCCGCCCCATGCACCATGAGGGGGATGCCCTCTTCCCGGGCGTACTGGGCGAGCCGCTTCAGAAGGGGAGGGCTCACGGAGTAGGGCGCATGGGGGGAAAGCCCCACCCTTACCCTTCCCTCCCGCCTGCGCCAGGTTTCCACCTTGGCCCGCACCCGGGCGAAGACGGCTTCCGCCTCGAGGGGGTCTGGGGCGAAGACCTCGTAGAAGGCCACCCCAGGCAAGGGGCTTTCCTCCAAGAGGAAGTCCATCACCTCCTCCTGGAAGACGATGTCGGCGAAGGCCCCGGCCCCGCTTGCCACAAGTTCCTCCAGGCCCCGCCGCGCCCCTAAGAGCCCCCGCTTATCCCGGTGGGCCACCACGTGGGGGATGAAGCCGGAAAAGGGCCCTTGGTAAAGGGGCAAAAGGCTTAGGTCCAGGTGGGTGTGGGCGTTCACCGGGGGGGGGAGGAGGGCCTTTCCCTTCGCCACCACGGGGGCTTCGGGAAAGCGCGCCCTAAGCTCCGCCAGGCTCCCCACGGCCACCACGTGCCCCCCCTGCACCGCCAAGGCTCCCCGCAGCATGGGGGTGCCGAAACCGGCGTAGACCACTTCAGCGGTCCAAAGCTCCGTCTTTAGCCAGAACATAGCGGTTGGGGTGGCGCAGGAAGTCCACCGCCACGTAGCCCCGGGCGAAGTAGTGGCCGAGGACCTGGCGGCTGTGCTCCCGCCACCGCAGGGCCAAGGCGGGGTCTTCCCGCAGGATCCGCCCCCAGTCTTCCGGGATCTGGAAGAGGAGCCTCGGGGCCTCCAGGTCCAGGCGGGCCTCCAGGGGGACTTCGCCTTCCACCCGGTTGGCCTGGGGTAGGGCCTTTGCCTCCACCGGAGGGGGCGGGGCGTAAATCCGCCCGTAGACCCTTGGGGAAAGGAGGTCCCACTCGGCCAGGAGGCGGTCGGAGGGGGCCCCGGCGTTGATGCCCGTCATGGGGCCGTAGTGGTCCGGGAGGTAGGTGCAGGCCGTAGCCCCCAGCTTCCGCAGGTTGAAGTTGGCGTTGGCCCCCCTCAAGGGGTCGAAGGTCCAGACCATCCGCCGCACGCCCCGGGCCAAGCACCAGTCCCGTTGGAAGCGCTTGAGGAGAAGGGCGGCTCCCGTGCCCCTATAGGCCTCGAGGACCCCCAGCATATGGGAGTGGTGCCGGGTGGGGTCTTCCGTGGGGAAGCCGAAGACGAAGCCCACCATCGTGTCTTCCACGAAGGCCCCCGCCACCAGCCCCCCCTCGTCCTGGACGGCGATGAGGAGGCCCCGAGGCACCAGATCCCGGGCGTCCCGTCCCCAGACCGCCTCCTGCAGGGCCACCACCCCTTCCATCTCCTCGGGGCCCTTTAGCTCGCGGACACGTACTTCCGCCATAGGGTAATCCGCTCCACCCAAGGAAGCTTCAAACGCACGCCGATGCCCGGCCCCTGGGGCACGGGCATGAGGCCGTCTTCCGCCTCCAGGGCCTCCTCCACGATGTCCTCCTCCCAGTAGCGGCTCGCCGAGCTCACATCCCCCGGCTTGGTGAAGCCGGGGAGGCTCGCCAGGTGCAGGTTGTGGGCCCGGCCCACTCCCGCCTCCAGCATCCCCCCCATCCACATGGGAATGCCGGCGGCCTCGGCCAGGGCGTGGACCTTCAGGCTTTCCGTGTGGCCGCCCAGCCGGGCGGGCTTGATGTTGAACACCCGACCCGCCCCAAGCTCAATGGCCTTCCGCGCCTTTTCCTTGGAGGTGAGGCTCTCGTCCAGGCAGATGGGGGTGGCAAGCTCCCGTTGCAGCTTGGCGTGGTCCAGGAGGTCGTCATAGCCCAAAGGTTGCTCGATGTAGTCCAGCCCCAGCTCGTCTAAACGCTTCAGGCGGGCGAAGTCGGCCAGGCGGTAGGCGGAGTTGGCGTCGGCGGTGAGGGTGGCCTCGGGAAAGGCCTGGCGCACCGCCTTCAGGACCTCGTAATCCCAGCCAGGCTTGATCTTGAGCTTGATGCGGCGGTAGCCCTGGTCCAGGTGCCGTTCCACCGCCTGGAGCGTGGCCTCCACCGTGGGCTGGATGCCCAGGGAAACCCCCACCTCCACCGCCTGGCGCACCCCGCCTAGGACCGCCCAGAGGGGTTGCCCTAGGGCCTTGGCGTGGAGGTCGTAAAAGGCCATCTCCAGCGCCGCCTTGGCCATGGGATTGCCCCGAAAGGGGGAAAGGGCTTGCCAAAGCGCCTCGGGGTTGGGGAAGTCCCGCCCGAGGACCTGGGGCAAGAAGACCTCCTCCAGGAGGTAGCGGGCCCCCTCCACCGTTTCCTCCCGGTAGAGGGGGAGCCTTTCCATCACCCCTTCCCCCAAGCCCTCCAGCCCCTCGCCGAAGAGCCGAAGGAGGAGGATGGTGCGCTTGGTCTGCACCCCGAAGCTGGTTTCGAAGCGAAACTTCAGGGGAAGTTCCAGGATTCTTAGCTCCGCAGCCTCTAGCCGCACGGTTCCAGCACCTCCTTCCCCAGATAGGGCACCAGGGCCTCGGGTACCCGCACCCGGCCGTCTGCCATCTGGTGGTTTTCCAGGAGCATAGCCAGGATGCGGGGCGTGGCTAGGGCGGTGTTGTTGAGGGTGTAGGCGTAGTGCACCCGGCCCTCCGGGTCGCGGTAGCGGAGGTTCGCCCGCCTGGCCTGCCAGTCCAGGAGGGCGGAGCAGGAGTGGGTTTCCCGGTAGCGCCCTTCCGAGGGGAGCCAGACCTCGAGGTCCACCTGCCGCCACTTTCCCGGCCCCATGTCCCCGGTGGACACCTCTAAAAGGCGGTAAGGGAGCTCCAAAAGGGTGAGGATCTCCTCGGCGTTTTGCAAGAGCTCCTGGAAGGCCAGGTCGGAAGCGGACAGGCTCGCCTCGGTGAGGACGTACTGCTCCACCTTGTGGAACTGGTGGACCCTGAGGAGCCCCCGCACGTCCTTGCCGAAGCTCCCCGCTTCCGAGCGGAAGGCGGGGGCGTAGCCGGCGTAGCGCTTGGGAAGCTCGGCCTGGGCCAGGATCTCGCCGCTATGCAGGGCGTTGAGCACCACCTCCGCCGTGCCCGTGAGGTAGAGGTCGGTGCCGGCGATGGCCCAGACCTGATCCCTAGCGGCGGGGAAGTGGCCCGTCCCCACGAAGGCCATCTCCCGGGCGTAGGAGGGGAGCGTCATGGCCACGAAGCCCTTCTTGGCCATGAAGTCCATGGCGAAGCGGAGAAGGGCCATCTCGTAAAGGGCCAGGTCCCCTTTAAGGGCGTAGGAGCGGCTTCCGGAAACCTTGCTGATCCGAGGCTCCCACCATCCGTTCTTCTCCATGAGGGCCACGTGGTCCAGGGGGGTAAAGGGGAACTCCCGGGGGCTGCCCACCCGCTTGATCTCCACGTTGGCGCCCTCGTCCTCCCCCACGGGGGCCCCGGGCCAGGGGGGGAGGGGAACCTGGAGGAGGAGCTCCATGAGCCGCGCCTCCTTCTCCTTTAGGGCTTCTTCCAGCCCCTTGGCCTCCTCCCCCAAAGCCTTGCCCCGGGCCATGAGGGCCGCCTTGGCCTCTGGGGGCGCCTTGGGCACCTCCTTGGCGATGCGGTTCCGCTCCGTTTGCAGGTCTTGCAGGCGTTGCTTTAGGCCCTGCACCTCCTGGTCCAGGGCCAGGAGGGTGTCTAGGTCCAAGGGGATGCCCTTTTCCCGGATGGCCTTGCGGAAGACCTCGGGCTCCTTGCGCAGGCGCTTTAGGTCCACCATGGCTACTCCAGGACGGGGGGTACGCGGAAGAAGCCCTCTTCCCTTTCAGGGGCCAGGGCCAAGGCCTCGGCCTGGGGGAGGGAAGGCCAAGGCTCGTCCTCCCGCAGCCGGCCCAGGGGAGCCTCTTCTCCTATCCCTTCCACCTGGGGCAGGGCGTCCACGAAGTCCAGGATCCGCTTCAGGTCCTCGAGCAAAAGGGCCTCCTCCTCGAGGGCAAGCCGGATTTTGGCGAGGCCCTCCAGCTTGCGCAGGAGGTCAAGGGAAAGCTCCATGGTGGGCATTCTACGTCAGGAGCGCCGCCAGCCACCACAACAGGGGAGCGAGGAGCAAAGCGGGCAAAAAGGAGCCCACCCGTACCTTGGTGAGCCCCAGGAGGTTGATCCCCACCCCTAGGACCATGAGCCCCCCCACCCCCGTGGTGAGGAGGACCCGGGGGTCCTGGGCGGGGTCGGGAAGGGCCTGGCTCAGGGTGCCCGCCAGGAGGGCCACCCCCCCCTGGTAGAGCAGGATGACCAGGGTGCTGAACCCCACCCCGATGCCGAAGGAGCTGGTGAGGGCGATGGCGCTCATGCCGTCCAGGGTGGCCTTGAGGAGGAGGAGGCTGGCGTCCCCCGTGAGGCCGTTTTGAATGGAGCCCAAAAGGGTCATGGGCCCCACGCAGAAGAGGAGGCTTGCCGCCACGAAGCCCTCGGTGAAGCTCCCCCCGCCCCGCACTGCCTGTTTGATTTTGTTCCCCAGGCTTTCCAGGCCGTCTTCCACCCTAGCCCACTCCCCCAGAAGCCCCCCCGCCACCAAGGCGATGAGCCCCAGGACCACCCCGTCTATGGCCCCTCCCTTGGCCTTTCCCAGGGCCTGGGCCATGGAAAGCCCGATGAAGAGGGTGGTGAGCCCCACCCCTTGGACCATGATGCGGGCCATGCGCTCGGGGAGCCGGCCCCGGAGGAGTAGCCCAAGCCCTGTGCCCAGGACCACGGTCAAGGCGTTCACCAGGGTGCCGGAAAGCTTCTCCCACAGGGTGAGCTCCATGGCGGGTATTCTACCGAAGGATGGAACGCCTCCTGACCCAAGACGGCACCCCCACCCTCTACCACCCGGGCTACGGGGAGGCCTACCACCCGCGCCAAGGGGCCCTCCTCCAGGCCCGCAGGCTTTACCTGGAAAAGACCCTCACCCACCTCCACCCCGCCCCCAGGGTCCTCGAGGTGGGCTTCGGCCTGGGGGTGAACTTCCGCGTGGCCCTGGAAAACGCCCTTTTGCGGGGGGTGCGGCTCCGCTACCTAGCGGTGGAAAAGGCGCCCTTGCCCAAGGAGGTTTTGGCGGAAGTCCCCCTGCCCCTGCCCCGGGCGGAAGGGGTCTACGCCCAGATCCTGGAGGCCTGGCCCGAGGAGGTGTTCCGGGGCCCTTGGGGGGAGCTCCGCTTGGTCTTTGGGGACATCCAGGAGGTGGTTCTTCCCCAGAGCTTCGCCACCGCCGTCTACCTGGACCCCTTTAGCCCCAAGGCTAACCCCGAGGCCTGGAGCTTGGGGGTTCTCAGGAAACTCCGCCTGGCCTTGCGGCCAGGGGGGCGGCTTGCCACCTACTCGGCGCAAGGGGCCTTCCGCCGCGCCCTGGCCCAGGCGGGGTTTAGGGTTCACCGGGTGCCGGGGGTGGGGAAGCGGGAGTGGACGGTGGGTATCGCCGTAGGAGCTCCTCCCGGGTGAGGTAGGCCAGGCTCGCCCAAAAGCTTTCCCGTTTGGGGAGCTCCCCGCGGTACAGCCAGTAAAACCAGGCGCTAGCCAGGCTGGCCACCAGGCGGGGCCAGGGGGGGAGGGGGGCGGTTTGAAAGCCGAAGAGCCGCCCCCCTGGGGCCAGGTAGCTGTACCCATAGACCAGGCGCACCTCGGGGTCTTGGGCCACCCGTAGGGCTACCTTTTTCAGGCTTTCCCGGACGTACCGGATGGCCTCGAGGGGCGAGAGCTCCATGGCCCTTTGGCTTTCCAGGTGGAGCTCAAAGGCGGGGGTTCCTGCGGGGAGGCCGGGGAGGCTCGGCCCAGGGAAGGGCTTCTTCTCCAGGCGGAAGAGGTCAAAGGGCCCAAGCCCCGCCCGTTCCACCCGGTGGCGGCGGTTGTACCGCTCCTCAAACCCTTGTAGCCCTCGGATGAGGGCACGCCTGAGGGTGAGGGGAACGGGACGAAGCTCGTCCAGGGTCACGGGCCGATAGCCCAGGGCGAGCATCTGGGGGAGGGCGCGCTCTAGAAGGCGTAGGGTGCGCTCAGGCCCGTCGTGGAGGAGGACGATGGAGCCCGGGCGCAGGTAGTAAAGGAGCCTTTCCGCCAGGGCCTCGGGGGGTAGGGAAAGCCAGTCCTTGCTTTCTAGGTCCCAAAGGGCCACCCGTTTGCCCAGGGCCCAGGCGAAGGGGCGGGTGAAGGGGGTGTGCAGGCCATGGGGGGGACGGTAGTAACGGGCCCGGCCTTGGGCCATGTGCCGCCACTCCACCCAGGGGAGGAGGAGGGTGAGGGGTCGATGGTAGGCCCCGTGGTCCTCCACCTGGTGCCCCTCTCGCAGGATGGCCTCCACCCATTCCGGGTGACGCCTCGCCCTTTCTCCTGTGAGGAAGAAGGTGGCCTTGACCCCGTGGCGCCGGAGGAGGGCAAGAAGGGCCTCCGTCCTCTCCGAAGGCCCGTCGTCAAAGGTGAGGGCCACCTTGGCCTCGCGGCGGCTTCCGTGGGCATAAGCCCCCAGGCCCAAGAAGCGGAAGAGGAGGTCAGTAAGCCCATAAAGGAGGACCAGGCCAAGGGCTAATTCCATCTCCCCCTCCCCAGGATGAGGGCATAGAAGAGGCTCAGGGCGAGAAAGAGGGCGCTACCCGCAAGGAAGGGGGCCTGCGGGCCCAACGCCTCCCACAACACCCCCCCCACCGCCGGCCCCAAGGCTACCCCTAGGCCCTCCACGGTCATGAGGCCGCCCCAGATGGCGGCCCGGTTTTCCTCAGGGAGGTTTCGGGCCAGGAAACCGTTCCAGCCCGGCATGAAAAGGCTATACCCAAGCCCGGCCAAGAGGGCCAGGAGGGCCGTTTCCACCAGGCTTGTGGTGGTGGCCAGGCGGAGCATGACCAGGCCTAACAGGGCGAGCCCCCCCACCAGGGCGAGCCGGTAGCCGCGGCGGTCCACAAGCCGTCCGGTGAAGGGAAGGAGGCCGAAGGCAAGGGCTCCGCCCAGGAGGAGGAGCCCTCCCAAGGCGATGGGCTCGAGGCCCAACCGCTCCTTGGCGTAGCGGAGGAGGAAGAGGGACACCAAAGCGGGGGCGAAGGTTTGGCCGAAGGCGGCGGGGAGGAAGAGGACGAGGCGGCCCAAGGGGTAGGCTTCCCGCTTGGCGGGGGGCAAGGGGATGCGGAAGGCGATCAGGCTTAGGGTGAGGAGAAGGGCAAGGCTTTGGGCCAGGAGCAACAGGGTGAGGGCGGCCTCGGGGTGGCGTTGGGCCACCTGGCCCACCCCCACAAGGCCGATGCCCGCCCAAGGCAAAACCAGGGTAAAGGTGAAGGAAAGGGCCCGCGCCTCCCGCCCGGGAACGGCGATGCGGCTCGCCAAGGTCATGAGCCCCGGGTAGAGGGTGGAAAGGGAAAGGCCCCAAAGGATGGCCAGGGCCCATAGGATCCAGGCCGCCTGCGCCTTAGGGGTGAGAAGAAGTACCCAAAGCCCCACCGCCCCCGCCAAGGTGGCGGTCTTGCCGAAACCGGCCCGCTCCGCCAAGAGGCCGCCAAAGCTTTTGGAAAGGTTTTCCGCCAGTTGGTGGAGGGTGTAGGCCAGGGTGAAGGTGGCGGGGCCTAAGTGCAAGCGCTCGGGGGCGTAGAAGGGCATAAGGCCGGCAAAGAAGCCGCTCCGCACCCCCTCCATGAGGCCCACGGCCAAGACGAGGCGCAGGAAAACGAAAAGGCCTTCCCTGGACCACGGAAGCAGGTGAAACACGCTAGAGTATACCCGTGCGGATTAGCGTGGTGATCCCCGCCCATAACGAGGAGGCCTACCTAGCAGGGGCCTTGGAGGCGGTGCTGGCCCAGACCCTTCCCCCCTTTGAGGTCATCGTGGTGGACAACGCCTCCACCGACCGCACCCGGGAGGTGGCGGAAGGCTTTGGGGTGCGGGTGGTGTACTGCGCCCGAAAGGGGGTGGCCCACGCCCGCCAGGCGGGGCTTTTGGCCGCTCGAGGGGAGTGGGTGGCCATGACCGATGCGGACTCCAGGCCCTTGCCCCACTGGCTTTCCGCCCTTTCCCGCCGCGCCGAGGGCGCCCTCGCCCTCTACGGCCCCTTGCGCTTTTACGGGGTTTCCCCTTGGGAGGCCGCCCTTTCCGAATGGGGGTACCGGGTGTTCCTCCGCCTCATGGCCCTCTTGGGCCGCCCCAACCTGGCGGGGGCCAACCTCATGGTCCACAAGGAGGCGGCCCTGAGGGTGGGGGGGTTCCCGGAGGTGGAGGCCCGGGAGGACGTGCTCTTAGGCTATAAGCTGGCCCGGCTCGGTCCCGTGCGCTACGTGCCCGAGGCCTTGGTCCTCACCTCGGCCCGCAGGCTAAAGGGGGGGTGGGGTCGGTTCCTCCTGAGGCAACTCAGAAACCTTTTGGGCGATCCTCGAGGGTATTTCGGGGAAGGCGGGGAAAAGGAAAGATAAGCCGCCGGGGTTCTGCCCGCAGGATTTCGCTTGCCTCGTCGTACACCGCCACGATCCTCTCGGCGATGCGCTCCGCCGAGCGCTCCATGGCCCAGGCGCGCGCCTGCAGGCTCATGCGCTCCCGTTTGCTCTCGTCCTGCAGAAGCTCTAGGGCCTTCTCCGCCAGGGCCCGGTAATCCCCCGGGGGGACCAGGTACCCCGTCTTGCCGTCTTCCACCCCCTCCAACACCCCTTCCGCCCCCACCGCCACCACCGGGACCCCCATGGCCTGGGCCTCCCAGATCACCAGGCCCTGGGTTTCCGTTTCGCTGGCGAAGAGGAAAAGCTCCGCCAGGCGGTAGTAGCCGCCGATGCGGTGGTAGGGTACCGGGCCTAGGAAGCGCACCCGTTCCGCAATGCCCAGTTCGTGGGCCAGGGCCTGCAGGGCGGCTAGCTCAGGTCCTTCGCCGATGTGGACCAGGAAGACGTCCGCTTCCCGACTGAGTTCCGCCACCGCCTTCAGCACCACGTCGAAGGACTTCTCCTTGCCCAACCGCCCCACGGTGATGAGGCGGCGCTTCCCCGCAGGCCAGGGAGGGGGGGAGGGGAGGGGGGCTTCCTCCAAGATCCGGGTGTCGATTCCCGTGGGGATAACCCGGATGGGCCTTTCTATACCGTAGCCTTCCGCCAGGCGCTTCACCGGCTCCGTGGGGGCGATGACCACCTCCACCCGGTTGTAAAAGGCCTTGGCCAGGCGGGGGACGATGCCCGTGTACTTGTCCAAAATGGCGAGGCCGGGCACGTAGTGGGCGTATTTCTCGTAGTGGGTGTGGAAGGTGGACACGTGGGGCAGGCCCTTGTTGCGGGCGATGCGAAGCCCCCAGACCCCCAGGGTCAGGGGGGTATGGGTGTGGATGAGCTCAAACTCCGTGGGCAGGTACTTGGCCGAGGGCAGGGCGATTTGCTGGCCCTCGTAAAAGGGGTAGGCCACGGAAGGTACCCGCACCACGCCTTCCTCCTGGGCTGGGGCCTCGGGGTGCTTGGGGGCGATCACCCAGGCCTCGTGCCCCATGCGGCGCAGTTCCCGTAACAGGAGATACACGCTCGTGGTCACCCCGTTGGGGTTAGGGAAGTAGACGTCGGTGAAGAGGCCTATACGGTAAAGGCGCATTAGGTAGATTTTAAGGCTAGCCGTTCCAATTCCTCCGCCAGCCGCTTGGCACTTAAAGCGTTGGTCCGTTCCCCTAAAACGCGCGCCCGCCCCTGCTCGCCCATACGCTGGGCTTCTTGGGGGTGGTGCATGAGCCAGCGCACCGCTTCCGCAATAGCCCTTGGAGAAGGTTTGATGAGAAGCCCCTCATTAGGGGAAATTACCTCTTGCTGGGGGGGGTGCGCGCTGGCGATGACGGGAAGGCCAGAGGCCATGCCTTCCAGGATTACCAGACCTGGATTGTCCGCTAGTGTGGGGAAAAGCACGGCATCAGAGGCTCGGTAAAGCTCTGCGGTGTCGTTTTGGCCCCCCAGGAAGCGCACGTTGGATATGCCCAAGGATTGGGCAAGCCAGCGAAGGGGGTGCGCCCATGTGCCTTCCCCCGCCAGCAGAAAATCGGCCTCTACATGTTGGGCGGCGAGAACGATGGAAAGTTGGTTTTTCTCCGGGGTAAATCGGGCTGGTGTGAGCAGGGTGAAGCGTGTAAGCCCTAGCTTCTTTCGCAACCAAGCGCGTTCTTCCGGGCTGGGTGGACGGAAGCGATCGGGATCAACGCCCACGGGGACCACCTGAGCCTCAAGGCCAAAATGGCGGCGTATGTAGCCCGCTGCCCATTGGGTGCCCACGAAAATGGCGTCAGCCATGGCTACTCTGCGGGCTTTGGTGATGCGATAGATAAAGCGGTACAAGCGCTTCAGGCCCAAGGGATAATGGTATTCGAGTTGATCGTGGAGAAATACGCTTCTAGGCCGGGGTAAAAAGGGTAAGAGTTTGTACGTGGATGGAAACCACGCTTGAAGAACCCGCACATGCGCTTCTTGGGTTAGGCGAACCAGCTGGTTTAGACGGGTGTAGGTATACGTGGCTACACCTCTGTGGTTGAGGGTCTGGATTAGATACTCCAATTTGGGATTGTCGGGTAAGTAAACAGCGGGTTGGATTCCGTGAAGGGACAAACGGGGCAGGGTTTCCAGTAGCCATATCTCACTTCCTGCAATACGAGGGGCATCGGTTAGAAATGCGACCCTAAGCATTGACGATCTCCAAAAGCACACACTTTAGATGGAGTGCGGCTTTTTGAAGCGTGTGTTCCCTGAGAACTCGTCTGCGAGCTTGGATGCCGAGTTCGGGCTTAGTCAAGGCCTTGGTCAAGGCCCTAGCGAGGCGCCAGGGGAAAGGGGGGACGATAAACCCCTCCACCCCGTCTGTCAGGAGCTCTTTTTGCGCGGGAATGGGGGTGGTCACCACGGGAAGCCCGGAGGCCATGGCCTCGAGGGTGGCCAGGGATTGGTTCTCCCCTAGGGTAGGAAGAAGCATGGCATCTGCAACCCGGTAGAGCTCGGGCATGTCTTCCCTTCGGCCCAGGAAACGCGCATTGTGGAGGTTTAGGGCTCGGGCGAGACCTTGCCAAAGACGGAGAAGCTCTCCGGTGCCTACAAGGAGGAAGATGACTTGGGGAAGGAGCTTGGCGGTCAGAAGCACGGCCAGATGGTTCTTTTCCGGGCTCATCCGAGCGGGGACTAGGACCACGGGCCCTTCCAGTGTGTAACGTGCGCGCAGGGTCTGTTTTTCTCCAGTAAGCGGCGGTCGGAAGCGGTTCGTGTCTACCCCGTTCGGTACGGGGTACACTCGCTGCAACCCGTGAACTTCCCGCAGCCACCGTGCGGCCCACTGCGAGACGGTGATGACCGCTTGCGCCCGGCGCAGGTTTGGGACTTGGAGCACTCGGTATCCAAGCCGGTACAGGTAACGACCCCCGAGGGGGTAAAAGATTTCTATTTGGTCGTGTACTAGTGGAACTAGATGCGGAAAGCGCTTATAAAATTTCTGGAAACTTTGGGGGTACCAAGCCGAGGCCACCACAAGATCGTAGCTTTCAGGTAGCTCCTCTAGGCGAGTATAGGCGTGTACGGGGATGCCGGCTTGTTCTAGGGATTGGCGTATGGATAGGTTTCCCGCAGCAGAAGGCATGGCGGCCTCAGGGCGTAGCCCGAGGAGCTTAAGCCGCGGCAACATCTCCCTGAGGTAGACTTCACTTCCTCCGATGGTCTTAGCATCGGTGAGAAAAAGTACCTTCACAGCATCTCCAGAAGGATTTCCACGGCCCTGGCTTGTTCGCTCAGGGGCACGTAAGGGCCACCTTTTTCCCGGGCTAGGGTTTCGTCAGAAGGCAGATGGACGAAAAGTACGGGCACGGAAGTGGGCAGGTGGAACAAGGAGAGGTAAAAGGCTTGGTTGCACAGGTAGCTTCCCGCGGAGAGGCTTGCCCGGGCGGGGATGCCCGCTTCCTGGAGCCGCCGCAAGCCTTCCTTGATGGGAAAGCGGGCAGGGAGGGCCAGGGGGCCATTTGGCACCACCTCCTCGTCTAGCTTTAAGGTACCCCGATTGTCCGGCTGATCGAAGTCCAGAAGGTTTACGGCTAGGCGTTCCAGGGTGATAAGGGAGCGGTTTGCCGCCAAGCCCAGGTGTAAGACGCCCTCGGGGCTTAGGGCGTGCAGGGACCGCAACGTTTCCGGGAGCGCCTCGGCGTCCACGGGCAAAAGGGCGGTGTGCACGGGCCTATTCCCCACCCTTTGGGGAAGGAGGGGAAGCAAGGCGGCGGAAGGGTTGTGCGGTAGACCGCCGAAGGGTTCGAAACCGGTGACCAGGAGCATGGCGCAACCTGAGGCGCCATTATAGTCCACTTATCCTTGACTCGGTATAAGATGGAGGGCGTGGAACTGGGCCTCGTGACCGACACGGCGGCGGATCTCTCGCCCAAGGTCCTTCAAGAGGAAGCGGTGGGCCTTGTGCCCATTTACGTTCACCTAGCGGGGCGCCGGTACAAGGACTGGCAAGAGCTCACCCCCGATGCCCTCTATCAAGCCATGCGAGCCGGGGCGGAGCCGGTGACCGAGCCCCCGAGTGTGGAGGATTTCGCCGAGGTGTACGAGCGGTACCTTCAGGTCTACGACCGCCTCCTTTCCATCCAT
This sequence comes from Thermus sp. LT1-2-5, assembly GCF_040363165.1. NCBI lineage: Bacteria > Thermotogati > Deinococcota > Deinococci > Thermales > Thermaceae > Thermus > Thermus javaensis. The sequence goes on from NZ_BSRG01000001.1 coordinate 262,011, forward strand.
GTGTCCGGGGAGCTATCCAAAACCGTGGACCGGGCCCGGGAGGCGGCCTTGAAGGTGGCCCCGACCCGCATCCGGGTAGTGGACTCGGGCATGGTATCCGCTGGGCTTGGGGCCATGGTGCTCCGAGCGGTGGAGATGCTCAAAGGGGGGGCAGAGGAAGAGGAGGTGGTGCGGGAGCTGGAAAGGCTTAAGCGTTCCAGCCTCTACTTCAGCGTGGCTGACCTATCCCACCTGGCCAGAAACGGTCGCCTGCCCCGCTTTGGCGAGGTGGTGGGGAACCTTTTGGGCCTCAGGCCTATTTTGCGCATCGAAAAGGGGCATATCCGCTTCCTGAGGGTGGCGAGGGAAAACGCTGTGCCCGAGATCTTGGCCCGCTTGGTGTTGGAAGAGTTCAGAGGGCGCTCCGCCCGCATCACCATCGCCCACACCGACGCCAAGAGCGAGTGGATTGAGGGGTTAAAGAAAGGCTTGGAAACGGCCTTGCGTCTGGAGCGGGGCCGCATCACCCGTTCCGGGGCCACCATCGCCGCCAACGTGGGCCTTGGGGCTTTAGCCGTGCACGCTTATTCGGTAGAATGACGGGTGGCTCTTTGGGCCTACCCATGGACTTGGTTTTGAACGCTCTTTACGGCCACCGCGTGAGCGTGCCCCAGGTGGTGGCCGCTTGGCTCTTCGCCCAAGAAGCGGCCCCTGCGGTCCTCCTGGCCCCGGAAGACCGCCTACGGCGCTACCGCGACCTTTCCGCTTTTGGGGTTCCCGTTTATGTGAACCCGGGCCTCGAGGCCCTGGAGGAAAAGGCCTTGTTCGTCTTTTCCTACGAGGAGGCCCTGGCCCCCTTTCCCGAAGACCCCAGCTCCTGGCGCCTGGTCTTGGAGGTGGGCCGAACCTACCCCCGGGAAGCCCTTCTATCCCGCCTCCTCCGGATGGGGTACGCCCGGGATGAGGACTACCGGGTCCTGGGGGAGGTGCTGGAGCTGGGGGAGGTGCGGCTGGAGTTCTTTGGGGACGAGCTAGAGCGGCTACGGGTGGCGGGGGAGGAGCGGCGCCGGCACATCCTCCTGCCCAAGCCGGGGAAGGTGGAAGGCTTTCAAAGCCACAAGATCCGCCATTTCCCCGGCCCCGTCTACCTGGACACCCCCGCCCTGGCCCCCAAGGCCCTTTGGCCCCTCTTGGCGGACCGGCCCCTGGTGGCCTTGGGCGGCGGGGTGGACCTACCCCCTTTGGACCTAGGGGTGCGGCCCCTTCCCCCGTACCGCGGAAGCCTAAAGGCGTTGGAAAAGGACCTCAAGCGCTGGCTCGAGGAGGGAAAACGCGTCCACCTCTTCGTGGGCCATGGCCGCACCCTGGACTACCTAAGACGGCGGTTTGCGGATTTGGGCCCCGTGGTGCGGGAGCGCTTCCCCGGTCCTAGGGGGCGCCTGACCCTCCTTACGGGGGCGTTTGAGGGAGGGGCGGAATGGGGGGAGGTGGTCCTCCTCACCGAGGCCTTGGTCTTCGCCACCGGGGGCGTGCGGGCCAGGCTTCGCAAAGGGGAAGGCCTGAGCGACCCGGGCGCCCTTGCCCCGGGGGACTACCTCATCCACCCCGAGCACGGCATCGGGCAGTTCTTGGGCCTGGAAACCCGCGAGGTCCTGGGGGCGAGGCGGGACTACCTGGTCCTGCGCTACAAGGGGGAAGGACGGCTTTACCTCCCCGTGGAACAGCTCCCCCTTCTCAAGCGCCACCCCGGCACCACCGACGACCCGCCGGAGCTCTCCTCCCTGGGCAAGAACGAGTGGCAACGGGCCAAGGAGAAGGCCAGGAAGGATGTGGAGGAGCTTGCGGCGCGCCTCCTTGTGCTCCAGGCCAAGCGCAAGGCCACACCTGGGCGAGCCTTCCCCCCCTTGCCCGACTGGGACCCTTTGGTGGAGGCAGGCTTTCCTTACGCCCTCACCCCCGACCAAAAGCAGGCCCTAGAGGAGGTGCTTAAAGACCTGGAAAGCCCTCATCCCATGGACCGCCTGGTCTCGGGGGACGTGGGCTTCGGCAAGACGGAGGTGGCCCTGAGGGCCGCCCACCGGGTGGTGGGGCACGGGGCCCAAGTGGCCTTTTTGGTGCCCACCACCCTCCTCGCCGAGCAACACGGCAAGACCTTCCGGGAACGCTTTCAGGGACTCCCCGTACGGGTGGCGGTCCTCTCCCGCTTCACCCCAGAGAAGGAGGAGGCGGAAATCCTTAAAGGCCTTGCCGAGGGTAGGGTGGACATCGTCATCGGCACCCACCGCCTTCTCCAGCCCGATGTGTGCTTCAAGGACTTGGGCCTCCTCATCGTGGACGAGGAGCACCGCTTTGGGGTGGCCCAAAAGGAAAGGATCCGCGAGCTACGAGCCCATGTGGATACCCTTTACCTCTCCGCCACGCCCATTCCCCGCACCCTTTACTCGGCCCTGGTGGGGCTGAAGGACCTGTCCAGCATCAAGACCCCGCCCCCGGGCCGCAAACCCATAAAGACCTTCCTCGCCCCCTTCGACCCGCTTTTGGTGCGGGAGGCCATCCTCTTGGAGCTGGAGCGGGGGGGCAAGGTCTTTTACGTCCACGACCGGGTGGCTTCCATCGAGGCTCGGCGGCGCTACCTGGAGAACCTGGTCCCCGAGGCCCGCATCGGGGTGGTCCACGGGCAGATGCCGGAGGCTCTGGTGGAGGAGACCATGCTCCTCTTCGCCGAGGGGGCCTACGATGTCCTTGTGGCCACCACCATCATCGAGTCGGGGCTGGACGTGCCCGAGGCGGGCACCATCCTCATTGAGCGGGCGGACCGATTGGGCTTGGCCACCCTCTACCAGCTCCGGGGCCGCGTGGGCCGCCGGGACCAGGAAGCTTACGCCTACCTCTTCCACCCACCCCGGCTCACGGAGGCGGCGGAGAAGCGCCTCGCCGCCATTGCCGACCTTTCGGACCTGGGCTCGGGCCACCTCCTGGCGGAGAAGGACATGGAGATCCGGGGGGTGGGGAACCTGTTAGGCCCCGAGCAGCACGGGCACATCCGGGCCCTTTCCCTGGAGGTCTACACCGAGCTCTTGGAGGAGGCCATACGCAAGCTCAAAGGGGAGGTCAAGGAGGAAAGGCCCCACGTCACCCTGGACCTCGCCCTTTCTGCCCGACTGCCCGCGGAGTACGTGGGGAGCCTCGAGGCCAGGAGCCGCTACTATGGCCGCTTTGCCGAGGCGAGGAGCTTGGCGGAGCTTTCCCGGCTGGTGCGGGAACTGAAGGAGCGCTACGGGCCCTTGCCCGAGGAGGCGGAAAACTTTGTGAACCTGGCTAGGCTCCGCTTGGTGGCGGAGCGCAAGGGCGTGGTTTCCCTCACGGAGGACCTCACCCACCTGCAGGTGGTCTTTGACCATTGGCCTTTGGACTACGACGCTCGAGGGCTGAGGACGCTTCCTTTCCGCCTGGAGATCCATCAGTACCCCCCTGGCTTCCGCTTGGAGAAGAAAGGTCTAAAGCCCCGGGAGTACCCCGAGGCTCTTCTGCAGGCGCTTTACCTGTTTGCGGACAGGTAATGCGCATCCCCTTTGACACCGGACCGTCCTCGCCGTAAACTTTGACTCAGTATAAGGAGGTGGCCATGATCAAGAAGGTAGGCGTGGTGGGCGCAGGGACCATGGGCAGTGGGATCGCATCCCTGGTGGCCAGCGCCGGGATCCCCGTGGTCCTTCTGGACCTGCCCGGTAAAGAGGACCGCAACGAGTGGGCCAAGCGGGGTCTGGAACGTGCCCTCAAGGCCAAACCCGCGGCCTTCATGGACCCGGAGCTTGCTCGCTATGTGGAAATCGGCAACACCGAGGACCACCTGGACAAGCTAAAGGACTGCGACTGGGTGGTGGAGGCCATCATAGAGAAGCCCGAGCCCAAGCGGGCGCTCTACGAAAAGCTGGAGGCCATTCTCAAGCCCACCGCTATCGTCAGCTCCAACACCAGCGGCATCCCCATGGCGGTCCTCCTTCAGGGGCGCTCTGAAGCTTTCCGGCGCCGCTTCCTGGGCACGCACTTCTTCAACCCCCCCCGCTACCTCCACCTCCTAGAGCTCATCCCCACGCCCGAAACCGCCCCTGAGGTTCTGGCGGAGATCCGCCGCTTCGGCGAGCGCATCTTGGGTAAGGGCACCGTCTTGGCCAAGGACCGGCCGGGCTTCATCGCCAACCGTTTGGGCGTGTACGGGATGGTCCAGGCGGTGCGCCTTATGGAAACGCACGGCCTCACCATCGACGAGGTGGATGCCCTCACCGGGCCCCTCTTGGGCCGGCCCAACTCCGCCACCTTCCGCACCGCCGACCTCACGGGCCTGGACGTGCTCAAACTGGTGACGGAGGAGCTGGCCCAGGCTACCGGGGAGGACTTTGCCCTTCCCGCTTGGGTCTTGCGCCTGGTGGAGGAGGGCCGGCTTGGGGAGAAGTCGGGCCAAGGGTTCTACAAGCGGGTGAACGGGGAGATCCTCACCCTGGATTACCGGACCCTGGAGTACGTGCCCCGGGCCAAGGTGGACGTCCCCGAGTTGCGCACCTTGCGGGAGTTACCCCTTGAGGAAAGGCTTCGCGGGGCCTTGGACCTGCCGGGCAAGTACGGGGCCTTCCTACGCGAGCTCTTCGCCCGCACCGCCCACTACACCTTGGAAAAGGCGGAGGAGATCGCCTACGACCTGGTTTCCGTGGACCAAGCCTTGGAGTGGGGCTTTGGCTGGGAGGCGGGGCCTTTCAAGAATATGGACGCCGTGGGCCACCACCGGCTCACGGCTCTCCTGGCCGAGTTGGGCTTGGGTGAGCCCCCGCTTTTGCAACGGGCACAGGGGAGCTTCTACCGGGACGGAACCTACTTGGGCTTTGACGGGGCGTACCACCCCTTGCCCAAGCGGGAAGGCGTGATCTCCCTGAAGGCCCTTAAGGCGGAAGGGAAGACGCTTTTGGAGAGCAAGGAGGCGGCCCTTCTGGACCTAGGAGACGGGGTGGCCCTTTTGGAGTTCCGCACCAAGATGAACGCCATCGGGGAAGGGGTCATCCGCATGCTCCAGAAGAGCCTCGAGTACGTGGAGGAAAAGGGCTACGTGGGCCTCGTTATCGGCAACGAGGACCCGCGGGCCTTCTCCGCCGGGGCCAACCTGGCCCTCATCCTTTCCCTGGCCCAAGAAGGGGACTGGGACGAGCTTTCCTTGGCGGTGCGGCAGTTCCAGAAAGCCTCCATGTCCTTACGCTACAGCCCCTTCCCCGTGGTAGTGGCGCCCTTTGGCCTCACCTTGGGCGGCGGGGCGGAGTTCACCCTGCATGCGGATGCGGTGCAGGCCCACGCCGAGCTGTACATGGGCCTGGTGGAAGCGGGGGTGGGGCTTTTGCCCGCTGGGGGGGGCACCAAGGAGATGCTCCTCCGCTTTACCCAGGAGCTCTTGCCCTACGAGGAGGCCGACCCCTTTGAGGGGGTGAAGCGGGCGTTTAACCTCATCGCCTTGGCCAAAACCTCCACCAGCGCCCTCGAGGCCAAGAAGATGGGCTTCCTCCGCGACCGGGACCGGATCAGCATGAACCGGGACTTCCTCATCGCCGACGCCAAGCGGCGCGTCCTGGAGCTTGCCCCCGATTACCGCCCGCCCCTACCCCCGCGGGTGCGGGTATTGGGCAGCGAGGCCTTGGGCAACCTCCGCTACGCCGTGTGGGCGTTCCGCGAGGCAGGGGAGATCTCGGACCACGACATGCGCATCGGTCTGGAGATCGCTTACGTGCTTTCCGGCGGGGAAGGCCCGGTGCGGGAGGTGTCTGAGTGGGACCTTCTGGACCTGGAGCGGGAAGCCTTCTTGAAGCTCCTCGGCACCCGCAAGACCCAAGAGCGCATCGCCTACACCCTTAAAACGGGCAAGCCCCTGAGGAACTAGAGGTGGGACCATGCAGGAAGCGGTGATCGTTAGCGCAGTACGGAGCCCCGTGGCCCGGGGCAAGAAGGACGGGGCCTTGGCCGAACTCCATCCCGTGGACCTCTCGGCCCAGGTGATGCGGCACGCCGTGGAGCGGATCGGCCTTGACCCCAAGGAGGTGGAGGACGTCCTTTGGGGGTGCGCCATGCCTGAGGCGGCCCAGGGGTTGAACATCGCCCGCCTGGCCCTCCTCAGGGCGGGCTTTCCCGTGGAGGTGGCGGGGGCCACCGTCAACCGCTTCTGCTCCTCGGGCCTACAAACCATTGCCATGGCCGCCCAGGCGGTGATGACCGGGATGGCCGATGCGGTGCTGGCGGGAGGGGTGGAGATGATGAGCCAGGTGCCCATGTCCGGCTTCCACACCCGGCTCCACCCCGACCTCACCCCCACCGAGTGGAACCCCGAAACCTACTCCACCTATATCGGCATGGGCTTCACCGCAGAGCGGGTGGCGGAGCGGTTTGGCATCAGCCGGGAAGACCAGGACCGCTGGGCGTACCGGAGCCACCAGAAGGCAGCGCAGGCTTGGGCCGAGGGCCGCTTTTCCGAGGTGGTGCCCATCCGGGTGCCCAAGGTGCGCTACCAGGGGACGAAGAAGCAGGTGGAGGAGAGGGTGTTTGACCGGGACGAGACGGTGCGCCCGGATACCAGCCTCGAGGCCCTGGCCAAGCTCCGCCCCGCTTTCAAGAAGGGGGGCACGGTGACCGCAGGGAACGCCAGCCCCTACTCCGACGGGGCCGCGGCGGTGGTGGTCATGAGCCGGGAGAAGGCGGAGGCCTTGGGCCTGAAAGTCCTTGCCCGCTTCGTTAGCTTCGCCGTGGCGGGGGTGGAACCCGACGTGATGGGGATTGGCCCGGTGAAGGCCGTCCCTAAAGCCCTGGCGCGGGCGGGCCTCACCCTGGACCAGATCGACCTGATCGAGTTCAACGAAGCCTTCGCCGCCCAGGTTCTGGCGGTGATGCGCGCCCTGGGGATGCCGGAGGAGAAGACCAACGTGAACGGCGGGGCCATCGCCTTGGGCCACCCCTTGGGGGCCACGGGGGCCAAGCTCACGGCCCAGCTCATCAGCGAGCTATCCCGCCGTGGGGGCGGCTACGGCCTCGTCACCATGTGCATCGGCGGCGGCATGGGGGCTGCTGGCGTGTTTGAAGTCTACCCTGCGTAGGAGGAAGCCATGACCGTGGAAAAGAAACTCTGGCAAAAAGGAGGCGGCTGGCTCTTGGAGGTTCCCGAGCGGGTCTACACCCCGGAGGACTTCGACGAGAGCGTCAAGGAGATCGCCCGCACCACCCGTACCTTTGTGGAGAAGGAGGTGCTCCCTTTGCTGGAGCGGATGGAGCACGGGGAGCTGGAGCTCAACGTGCCCCTCATGCGCAAAGCGGGGGAGCTGGGCCTCTTGGCCATTGAAGTGCCCGAGGAGTACGGGGGGCTGGACCTGCCCAAGGTCATCTCCACGGTGGTGGCGGAGGAGCTTTCCGGAAGCGGGGGCTTTTCCGTCACCTACGGGGCCCACACCTCCATCGGCACCCTGCCCATTGTTTACTTCGGCACGGAGGAGCAAAAGCAACGGTACCTGCCTAAGCTGGCTAGCGGGGAGTGGATCGCTGCGTACTGCCTCACGGAACCCGGTGCCGGCTCCGATGCCCTTTCCTCCAAGACTCGGGCTGTCCTAAGCGAAGACGGTAAGTACTACATCCTGAATGGGGTTAAGCAGTGGATTTCCAACGCTGGTTTTGCGAACCTCTTTACCGTCTTTGCCAAGGTGGACGGCGAGCACTTCACCGCCTTTTTGGTGGAGCGGGGCACCCCGGGCCTCTCCTTCGGTCCCGAAGAGAAGAAGATGGGCATTAAGGCCTCTAGTACCCGCCAGGTGATCCTGGAGGACGTGAGGGTGCCCGTGGAAAACGTCCTGGGCGAGGTGGGGAAGGGGCACAAGATCGCCTTCAATGTCCTCAACGTAGGTCGCTACAAGCTCGGGGCGGGGGCCGTGGGTGGGGCCAAGCGGGCCTTGGAGCTTTCGGCCAAGTACGCTAAGGAACGGTACCAGTTCGGGCGGCCCATCGGCACTTTCGGCCTCATCCAGCAGAAGCTGGGGGAGATGGCAACCCGCATCTACGCGGCGGAAAGTGCTGTCTACCGCACCGTGGGCCTCATCGACGAGGCCCTTTTTGGCAAGAAGGGGGCCGAGGCGGTGATGGCCGGCATTGAGGAGTACGCCGTGGAGGCCAGCATCATCAAGGTGTTGGGCTCCGAGGTCTTGGACTACGTGGTGGACGAGGGGGTCCAGATCCACGGAGGCTACGGGTACTCCCAGGAATACCCCATTGAGCGGGCCTACCGCGACGCGCGCATCAACCGCATCTTTGAGGGGACCAACGAGATCAACCGCCTCCTCATCCCCGGAATGCTCCTGAGGCGGGCCCTAAAGGGGCAGCTTCCCCTCTTCCAGGCGGCCATGCAGCTCCAGAAGGAGCTTCTGGAGCCCACCTTCGAGGAGCCCGAGGACCTGGCCCTCCACCAGGTGACGAACCTTAAGAAGCTGGCCCTGATGGTAGCGGGCCTGGCCGCCCAGAAATACGGGCAAAAGGTGGAGGAGGAGCAGGAGGTCCTTGGGGCGGCGGCGGACATCCTCATCGACGCCTACGCTGCCGAAAGCGCCCTGCTCAGGGCCAGACGGCGTGGGGGCATTGCCGAGGCCATGGCGGCCCTCTACCTGGCCCAGGCCCTAGACCGGGCCCAGGCGGGGGCCCTTGCCGTCCTGCCCCGGCTGGTGGAAGGGGACGAGGCCCGGGTGGTCTACTCCGCCGCCCGCCGCCTCACCAAGCGGGACCCGGTGGACCTGGTGGCCTTGCGGCGGAAGGTGGCGGAGGCGGTCCTCGAGGCCGAGGGCTACCCCATCCCCCGCTAGCGCCCAGGGCGTTTGGCCCCCGGGGTGTCCCGGGGGCCTTTTAGCTCAGTTCAAGCCGCCACTTGGGACCCTCCTTGGTGTCCTCCACCACGACCCCGAGGGTCTTCAAGCGCTCGCGAATGCGGTCGCTTGTGGCGTAGTCCCTGGCCTTCCTGGCCTCTTCCCGAAGCTCCAAGAGGAGGGCGATGAGGCCTTCCAAAAGGGGCCCGGAAAGCCTGTCCTCCAAGACCCTCGAGGGGAAAAGCCCCAGGATGCCCTCCCCCAGGGTGTGGAAGAGGGCCTCGGCCCGGGCCAAACTATCCCCTTTCGCCTCGGGCAGGAGGCGGTTGAGCTCGGGTAGGAAGGTGAACAGGGCAGCCAGGGCCTCGGGGGTGGAAAGGTCGTCCTCCAAGGCGGCAAAGAAGGCCTTTTCCAGGGCGTCCAGGGCCCGCTCCAGCTCGGGGGTGGTGCCGCTTTGGGCGGTGTTCCGCCTTTGGCGTACCTCGCGGTAAGCCTGTAGGAGGCGGGTGTAGCCGCGCTTGGCGCTTTCCAGACCCTCCCAGGTGAAGTCCATGGGGCTGCGGTAGTGGGTCTGGAGGAGGTAGAAGCGGAGGGCCATGGGCTCGTGGGCCTTCAGGAGGTCGTGGAGGAGGACCAGGTTCCCCGTGCTCTTGGCCATCTTTTCCCCCTCGAGGAGGACGTGGTTGTGGTGCATCCAGTGCCGGGCGAAGCGGTAGCCCGCCGCCTCCGCCTGGGCGATCTCGCACTCGTGGTGGGGGAACTGCAGGTCAATCCCCCCCGCATGGATGTCGAACCCTTCCCCCAGGTACTTGAGGCTCATGGCGGTGCACTCGATGTGCCAGCCTGGATAGCCCTCCCCCCAGGGGCTTTTCCAGCGCATGAGGTGCCCGGGCTCCGCCCGCTTCCAGAGGGCGAAGTCCAAGGGGTCTTCCTTCTCCTCCCGCACCTCCACCCGGGCCCCCGCCCGTAGCTCCTCCAGGCGCTTGCCCGAAAGCTTCCCGTACTCGGGGAAGGCCCGCACGCGGAAGTAAACGCTTCCGTTTCGCTCGTAGGCGTACCCCAGCTTTAGGAGCCGCTCCGTGAGCTCGATCTGCTCGGGGATGTGGCCGCTGGCTCGAGGGGCGATGGAGGGGCGGAGGACGTTCAGGGCCTGGATGGCGTCAAAGTAGCTCCACATGTACTTTTCCGCCACCTCCATGGGTTCCAGTTGCTCCAACTTGGCCCGCTTGGCGATCTTGTCCTCCCCCTGGTCGGCGTCGTCCGTGAGGTGGCCCACGTCGGTGATGTTGGAAACGAAGCGCACCTTGTACCCCTGGTGCAGGAGGTAGCGCCGGAGGACGTCGTAGACCACCGGCCCCCGGGCGTGGCCCAGGTGGGGGTCGGAGTAGACGGTGGGGCCGCAGACGTAGATGCCCACATGCCCTGGCGTGGCCGGTTCAAAGGGCACCTTCTGCCGCCTTAGCGTATCGTAGAGGACAAGGCCCATAGGGACGATTATAGGCTTCGTGGCATAATGGCGGGGTATGGGAAGGATCCTTCGGGGCCTAGCGGGGGAGGGTAACCTTAGGGTGGTGGCGGCGGAAACGGGGGATATCGTGGAGGAAGCCCGGCGCCGCCACGGCCTTTCCCCCACGGCCACCGCCGCCTTGGGCCGGGCCATGACCGGAGCCCTCCTCTTGGCCCAGCTCCTCCTCAAGACCCCCAAGGAGCGGATCACCTTGCGCATGGAGGGGACGGGCCCCTTGGGGGGCTTGGTGGTGGAGGCGGACGCCTTGGGGAACGTGCGAGGGTACGTGCAAAACCCCAAGGCGGAGGTGCCCTTGCGGGAAGACGGCAAGCTCAACGTGGGCGAGCTTCTGGGGGCCGGGGTCTTGCGGGTGGACCGGAGTCTGCCCAGCGGGGAGGTGTACACCAGCACCGTGCCCCTGGTTTCCGGGGAGATCGCCGAGGACCTGGCCCACTACCTTTGGCAGTCCGAGCAGGTGCCCTCCGCCATCCTCCTGGGCGTCCGGGTCAAGGGGGAGGGGGAGGTGGAGGTGGCGGGGGGGGTGGCGGTCCAGGTGATGCCCGGGGCTTCGGAAGAGGTGCTGGGGCGCCTCGAGGCTAACCTTAAGGGGATTCCCGGCATCACCCCCCTGCTCAGGGAAAAAGGCCTGGAGGGGGCTTTGGAGGACCTCCTGGCCGGCCTCGGCTTCGCCCGCACCGACCTCAGGGCCTTGGGCTACGCGGCCAACGAGATCCCGGCCCGTTTCCGCTGCCGCTGCAACCGGGAAAAGGCCTTGGAGGCCCTGGTCTTCTTCACCCCCGAGGAGCGGGAGGAGATGATCGTCAAGGACGGGGGGGCGGAGGTGGTCTGCCACTGGTGCGGGGAGGTCTACCGCTTCTCCCCCGAGGAGATCCGCACCCTGGTGGCGGAGGTGCGCTGCCCCGACTGTGGGGCGCTTTGGCTTTACCCCAAGGCGGACGGAACGGTCTTCCGCATAGAGGGGGACACCTGCCGTTGCGGGCGGAAGGTGGAGCTCCCGGTGGGGCGGGCCCAGGCCTAGTGGGGTAAGCTTTAGGCATGTTCAGGACCATCCTCCTGGCCTACGACGGCTCGGAGCACGCCAAGCGGGCGGCAAGGGTGGCCAAGGCCGAGGCGGAGGCCCACGGGGCGAGGCTTCTCGTGGTCCACGCCTACGAGCCGGTACCCGACTACCTGGGCGAGCCCTTCTTTGAGGAGGCGCTCAAGCGCCGCTTGGAGCGGGCAGAAAAGGTCTTGGCCGAGGCGGTGGCCCTCACCGGGGTGCCGCGGGAGGATGCCCTGCTCCTGGAAGGGGAGCCCGCTTCCGCCATCCTCCAGGCGGCCTTGGGGGAAAAGGCGGACCTGATCGTCATGGGCACCCGGGGGCTTGGCGCCTTAGGGAGCCTCTTTTTGGGGAGCCAAAGCCAAAAGGTGGTGGCCGAGGCTCCCTGCCCCGTGCTCTTGGTGCGCTAGGAGGTGGGGATGGAGTACGACACCCTGGCGGTGCTGGCGGGCTTGCCGGAAGACCCCTTTGGGGCGGTGGGCCTGCCCATCTACGCCGTGGCCGCTTATGGCTTCAAGACCCTGGAGGAGGGCCAGGAGCGCTTCGCCACCGGGGAAGGCTACGTCTATGCCCGGCAGAAGGACCCCACCACCAAGGCCCTGGAGGAGCGGCTAAAGGCCCTGGAAGGGGCGCTGGAGGCCGTGGCCCTGGCCACGGGGCAGGCGGCCACCTTCGCCGCCATGCTAGCCCTTTTGCGGCCCGGGGACGAGGTGGTGGCGGCCAAGGGGCTTTTTGGCCAGACCATCGGCCTCTTCAACCAGGTCCTCGCCCCCTTTGGCGTGCGGGTGCGCTACGCCGACCCCACCCCGGAGGCGGTGCAGGCCGCCCTTACGGAAAGGACCCGCCTGGTCTTCGTGGAAACGGTGGCGAACCCTGCCCTGGTGGTGCCGGACCTCGAGGCCTTGGCCACCTTGGCGGAGGAGAGGGGAGCGGCCCTGGTGGTGGACAACACCTTCGGGGCGGCGGGTGCGCTTTGCCAGCCCCTCCGCTGGGGGGCACATGTGGTGGTGCAAAGCCTCACCAAGTGGGCCTCGGGGCACGGCTCGGTCCTGGGAGGGGCGGTGCTGGCACGGGAGACAGGCCTTTGGGAGCGCTTTCCCCAGTTCCTGGAGCCCGACCCCAAGGGCCAGGTGCCCTGGGAGGCCCTGGGGCCCCGCTGCTTCCCGGAACGGGTGCGCACCCTGGGGCTTTCCCTGGCGGGCATGGCCCTTTCCCCCTTCCACGCCTACCTCCTCTTCCAGGGCCTCGAGACCGTGGGCTTAAGGGTGAGGCGCATGAGCGAGACGGCCTTGCGCCTGGCGGAGGCCTTGCGGGGCCACCCCAAGGTGAAGGCCCTCCGCTATCCGGGGCTTCCCGAGGACCCGGCCCACCCGAACGCCCGCAAGTACCTGAGCGCCTTCGGGGGGGTCTTCACCCTGGACCTGGGAAGCCTCGAGGCGGCAAGCCGCTTCCTCGGGGCCATCCGCCTCCTCAAGGCGCCCAATGTGGGGGACGCCCGCACCCTGTTGGTCCACCCCTGGACCACCACCCACAGCCGCCTCAAGGAGGAGGCCCGCCTCGAGGCCGGGGTCACCCCGGGGCTCATCCGGGTTTCCGTGGGCTTGGAGGACGCAAAGGACCTCCTCGCCCTCTTCCAGGAGGCCTTGACCGCCGTTTAGGGGGGCCGGTCCCCGCGGTGGGGGCCAAGCCCCCCTCAGACCACCCAAACCCCCCGCCGCATAAGGGGGATGCGGGTGCCGTCCTGGTAAAGCCCGTCCACGTCCACCTCCTCCGAGCCGATCATCCAGTCTATGTGGACCAGGCTCTCGTTGCCGCCCCGCTGGCGGAAGGCTTCCCCTGAGGGGCGGCCCTCGAGGGTTTCCGCATACGCCTGGCCGAAGGCGATGTGGCTGGCGGCGTTCTCGTCAAAGAGGGTATCGAAGAAAACGAGGCCCGTTTTGGCGATGGGGTTGTCGGCGGAAACCAGGGCCACCTCCCCTAGCCGCCGGGCTCCCTCGTCGGTGGAAAGCACCCTTAGGAGCACCTCCTCGCCCGTCTTTGCCCCCACCTCCACCGCCACACCTCTCTCGAACCGGGCCCAGATGCCCTCCACCAAGGTGCCCCCCAGGGCCAGGGGCCGGCTTGCCCGCACCACCCCTTCCACCCGCTCCCGGTGGGGCGCGGTGAAGACTTCCTCCGTGGGCAGGTTGGGGTTGCAAAGCCGCCCCTGTTTCGTGGGCGTGGCCCCGCCCTGCCAGAGGTGCCCTTCCGCCAGGCCCACCACCAGGTCGGTGCCGGGGCCTTGGAAGTGAAGGGCATGGAAGCGGCGGGCGTTCAGGTAGGCCACCTTCTCGTGCAGGAAGCGGTTGTGGGCCTCCCAGGCGGCGATGGGGTCCTCCTGGTCCACCCGTGTGGCCTGGAAGATGGCCTGCCAAAGCCGCTTGACGGCCTCCACCTCGGGGAGCTCTGGGAAGACCGCCTTGGCCCACCCCGGGTGGGCGAAGGGGACGATGGTCCAGTTGGTGACGAACTCGGTGATGGCTTCCAAGGCCGGCTTGTAGGCCCGGGCATTGGCCTGCTGCGCCCGGCCCACCCGCTCGGGGGGAAGGCCTTCTAGAGCCTTGGGGTCATTGCCGGAAACGGCAAGCCGCGCCGCCCCTTCCCGGAAGGCCTTGGCCATGCCCTCGTAAAGCCAGGCGGGGGCCTTGTCCAAGCCCTCTTCCGGGGCCAGGGAAAGGCGCTTGCGGGAAAGGGCGTTGTCCCCATAAAGCACGGTGAAGAGGCTTGCCCCCTCCCGGTAGGCCTTTTCCGCCAGGAGGCGGACGAAGTCTAACGCCTCGATGGGGGCGGTGGCGATGACCTCCTGCCCCTTTTCCAGGTTGAGGCCCACGCGGATGGCGAGCTCGGCTAGCTTCTCCAGGGGTTCCCTAAAGGCGTCCACGCCCCCAAGTCTTTCCCCCCAAAGGCCTCCCGTCAAGCCCGGGGGCAGGCCCGGGGCCGGCCGAGGAGGAGGGCCAGGCCCGCCAGGAGCAAGAGGAAGGGGCGGATGTCGGGAAGGGCGAAGGCGAGGAGGAGCAGGACCAGGGCCAGGAGGTAGCGCACCCAAGCGGCCATACTCCCATCTTACCTTCGTGGACCTGGGACATTCCTCACCCCTCCTTGGGGCTAAGGTGGAAGCGAGGTGAAGCCTATGCGTCCCATTACCGTGGACGGGAACGAGGCGGTAGCCCGGGTGGCCTACCGCCTTTCCGAGGTCATCGCCATCTACCCCATCACCCCCTCGAGCCCCATGGCCGAACTTTCCGACGAGTGGGCGGCCAGGGGGGAGCCCAACCTCTTCGGCCTGGTGCCCAAGGTGGTGGAGATGCAGTCCGAAGGGGGGGCGGCGGGGGCCTTGCACGGGGCCTTGCAGGAGGGCGCCTTGGCCACCACCTTCACCGCAAGCCAAGGCTTGCTCCTCATGATCCCCGACATGTACAAGATCGCCGGGCAGGCCCTGCCCGGGGTGATCCACGTGGCCGCTCGAGCCCTGGCCACCCACGCCCTTTCCATCTTCGGCGACCACCAGGACCTCTACGCCGTGCGCTCCACCGGCTTTGGCATCTTGGTTTCCGACTCGGTGCAGGCGGCGCAGGACCTGGCGGCCATCGCCCACGTGGCGGCCCTTCAGGCCAGCCTTCCCGTCCTCCATGCCATGGACGGCTTCCGCACCTCCCACGAGGTGCAGAAGATCCAACCCCTTTCCGATAAGGAGCTAAAGGAACTGTTCCCCTTTGCCGCCTTGGATGCCTTCCGCAGGCGGGCCCTCACCCCTGAGGCCCCGGTGATCCGGGGCACGGCGCAAAACCCGGACCATTACTTTCAAAACCGCGAGGCCATCAACCCCTACTACCAGCGCTTCCCCCAGGTGGTGAAGGAGGCCATGGACCGCTTCGCCCGGGTGACGGGGCGGCGCTACGCCCCTTACGAGTACTTCGGCCACCCCGAAGCGGAGCGGGTGGTGGTGGTCATGGGCTCCGCTTCCTTGGCGGTGGAGGAGGCGGTGGAGTACCTCCTCAAGCGGGGCGAGAAGGTGGGCATGGTGCGGGTCCGCCTCTACCGCCCCTTCCACCTGGAGGACTTCCTGGCGGCCTTCCCCAAAAGCGTGCGCCGGGTGGCGGTTTTGGACCGGGGCAAGGAGCCTGGGGCGGTGGGGGAGCCCCTCTTCCAGGAGGTGGCGGCGGCCTTCGCCCTGAAAGGCGGGGAGGTCCCCCTCTTGGTGGGCGGGCGCTATGGGCTTTCCTCCAAGGAGTTCACCCCCGCCATGGCCCTGGGGCTTTACGAGGCGCTAAAAGGGGAAAGGCCCCGCCACGGCTTTACCCTCGGTATTCAGGACGACGTGTCCCACACCAGCCTCCCGTATCCCGAGGTGGACTTCGAAGACCCGGCCTCGGTGCGGGCGGTCTTCTTCGCCTTGGGGGCGGACGGGACGGTTTCCGCCAACAAGAACACCATCAAGATCATCGGGGAGGAAACGCCCCTTTACGCTCAAGGCTACTTCGTCTACGACTCTAAAAAGTCCGGCTCCCGCACCATCAGCCACCTGCGCTTTGGCCCCAACCCCTTGAACAAGCCCTACCTCATCCGGAGGGCCAACTTCGTGGGCATCCACCAGTGGGGATTTTTGGAGCGGTTCCCCATGCTGGAGGTGGCGGAGGAAAACGCCACCGTTCTCCTCAATAGCCCCTACCCCAAGGAAGAGGTCTGGGACCACTTGCCCAGGCCCGTGCAGGAGGAGATCCTGCGCAAGAACCTCAAGGTCTACGTGGTGAACGCCTACGAGCTTGCCCGCAAGGTGGGGCTTCCGGGCCGCATCAATGTCCTCATGCAGGCGGCCTTCTTCAAGCTCTCCGGGGTCTTGCCCGAGGAGGATGCCAAGGCCCGTATCAAAAAGGCCATAGAAAAGACCTATGGCAAGCGGGGGAGAAGCGTCTTGGAGAAGAACTTTCAAGCGGTGGAGCTGGGCTTCCAGGCGGTGGAGCCCCTCCCCATTCCCGGGCGCATCACCTCGGAAAAGGGCCTGGTATCCCCGATGGTGGGGGACCCCCCTCCTTTCGTCAAGGAGGTCCTGGGCCCCATCGCCTTAGGCCTAGGGGATACCCTGCCCGTTTCCGCCTTCCCCATAGACGGCACCTACCCCACGGGCACCGCCCGCTACGAGAAGCGGGGCATCGCCGAGTTCGTGCCCACCTGGGACCCCGAGGTATGCGTGCAGTGCGGGAAGTGCGTCTTGGTCTGTCCCCATGCCGTGGTGCGGGCCAAGGTGGTGCCGGAGGAGGCTTTGGTGGGTGCCCCGGAAGGCTTTCCCCACCGCAAGGCCATGTGGAAGGAGCTTTCTGGGGAGTTTGTCCTGGCCATAAGCCCCGACGACTGCACGGGGTGCTCCTTGTGCGTGGAGGTCTGCCCGGCCAAGGACAAGCGCAACCCAAGCCGGAAGGCCTTGAACCTGGCGCCCCGCCTCGAGGTCCGGGAGGCCATGAACCGGCACTGGGACTTCTTTTTGGCCCTACCGGAAACGCCCCGTGCTGGCCTTAAGCTCCACACCGTTAAGGACGTGCAGCTCCTGGAGCCCCTCTTTGAGTTCCCCGGGGCCTGCGCCGGGTGCGGGGAAACCCCGTACCTTAGGCTCCTCTCCCAGCTCTTTGGCGACCGCCTCATCGTGGCCAACGCCACGGGGTGTAGCTCCATCTACGGCGGCAACCTACCCACCACGCCTTGGAGCAAGAACAAGGAAGGCCGGGGCCCCGCCTGGGCCAACTCCCTCTTTGAGGACAACGCTGAGTTCGGCCTAGGCATGCGCCTGGCCCTGGACAAGAAGGCGGAGCACGCCAAAAAGCTCCTTCCCGAGTTCCGTGGGGTGCTGGGGGAGGACCTGGTGGCGCGGCTTCTTGCCGAGGTGGGCCCGGAAGGCGTAGCGGAGCGGCGGAAGGATGTGGCCCTGTTGCGGGAGCGGCTTCAGGGGCTGGATGACCCAAGGGCGAGGGACCTCCTGGCGGTAGCCGATGCCCTCATCCCTCACTCGGTCTGGATCGTGGGCGGGGACGGGTGGGCTTATGACATCGGCTACGGGGGGCTGGACCACGTCCTGGCCTCGGGGGCCAAGGTGAGGGTCTTGGTCCTGGACACGGAGGTCTACTCCAACACCGGGGGTCAGGCCTCCAAGGCCACGGGCCTCGGGGCGGTGGCCAAGTTCGCCATGGCGGGCAAGCCCAGCCCCAAGAAGGACCTGGCCTTCATGGCCATGAGCTACGGCCACGTGTACGTGGCCCAGATCGCCATGGGGGCGAACGACGCCCACACCCTGCGGGCCTTCTTGGAGGCGGAGGCCCACGAGGGCCCCGCCCTCCTCATCGCTTACAGCCATTGCATCGCCCACGGCATCGACATGGCCAAGGGCATGGACCACCAGAAGCTGGCGGAGCGCTCGGGGTACTGGCCGCTGTTCCGGTACATACCCGGGGAGGGTTTGAAGCTGGACTCCAAGCCCCCCACCTTACCCCTCCGGGATTACTTCTATGCGGAAAACCGCTACCGCCTTCTCCTCCAGACCCACCCCGAGGAGGCCGAGGCCTTCTTGAAGGCGGCGGAGGAGGCGGTGCGGGCGCGGTGGGAAAGGCTAGAGCGGCTAGCGGGCCAGACGGCCATTCCGGCGAGCTAGGAGGGCGGCATGGACCTGAAGACCACGTATTTGGGTTTGGAACTGGAACACCCCTTGGTGGCTTCCGCTTCCCCCCTTACGGAGAAGTTGGAGGGATTTTTACGGCTGGAGGACGGGGGGGCAGCGGCCATCGTCATGCACTCCCTCTTCGAGGAGCAGGTGACCCTCGAGGAGGAGATGCTGGACCACTACCTGCACTACGGGCACGAAAGCTACGCCGAGGCCCTCACCTACTTCCCCCGGGCCCACGAGTACCGCCTGACCCCGGAGCGGCACCTGGACCTCCTCTCCCGGGCCAAGGAGCGGGTTTCCGTGCCCATCATCGCAAGCCTCAACGGCATTAGCCCTGGGGGCTGGGTGGAGTACGCCCGGCTCCTGGAGGAAGCGGGGGCGGACGCCATCGAGCTCAACCTCTACTACATCCCCACCGACCCCGCCCTCTCGGGGGCCGAGGTGGAGGAGGTGTACCTGTCCACCATCCGGGCGGTGGTGGAGGCGGTGCGGGTGCCGGTGGCGGTGAAGGTGGGCCACGCCTTCACCGCCTTCGCCCACTTCGCCAAGCGGGTGGAAGCCACGGGGGCCAAGGCCTTGGTCCTCTTTAACCGCTTTTACCAGCCGGACTTTGACTTGGAAACCCTGTCCGTGGTCCCCACCCTTTCCCTGTCCCGGCCCTACGAGGCGCTGTTGCGCCTCCACTGGATTGCCCTGCTGTACGGTCGAGTGGGCCTGGAGCTGGCCTTAACCGGGGGTGTCCACACGGGCAAGGAGGCGGTGAAGGGCCTTTTGGCCGGGGCCCAGGTGGTGATGATGACCTCGGCCATCTTGGAAAGGGGCCCGGCCCACTTCCGCACGGTGTTGGCTGAACTGAAGGCCTTTATGGAGGAAAAGGAATACGCCAGCGTGGCGGAGATGCGGGGGGTGATGAGCTACCAGAAGGTGGCGGAGCCCGCTGCCTTGGAGCGGGCCAACTACCTCAAGGTTCTGGGTTCGTACCGGCTTCTTCCCTGAGGGCGTAAAGCCCGCCTCCTAGGGCCACCACGGGGCTTCGCTCCCACCGGGCCAAGGCGGAAAGCCGAACCTTGGCGATCTTCTCCGGCTCGCGCACCGCCTCCCAAAAACCTTCCTCTTTCAGACGCCGGCCCACCTCCGTGTAGTGCAGGGGCCGCCCCGCCTCCTTTAGAAGGGCCACCACCCGTTTGCGGAACCGGTCCGGTCTGGGCATGGGGCCTCAGTATACCCGTATAGTGAGGGCATGCGAAACCAGGAGCTTGCCCGCCTCTTTGAGGAGATCGGGCTCATGAGCGAGTTCTTGGGGGATAACCCCTTCCGGGTGCGGGCCTACCACCAGGCGGCCCGCACCCTCTACGACCTGGACACCCCCATCGAGGAGATCGCCAAAAGGGGCAAGGAGGCCCTTTTGGAGCTTCCCGGCATCGGGCCCGATCTGGCGGAGAAGATTTTGGAGTTCTTGAATACGGGAAAAATCGCCAAGCACGAGGAGCTGGCGCGAAAGGTGCCGCGGGGGGTCCTCGAGGTCATGGAAGTACCCGGGGTGGGCCCCAAGACCGCCCGTCAGCTTTACGATGAGCTCGGGATAGACTCCCTGGAAAAGCTCAAGGAGGCCCTGGAGCGGGGAGATCTCCTGAGGCTCAAGGGCTTCGGTCCCAAAAAGGCGGAACGCATCCGGGAGGGCTTGGCCCTAGCCCAGGCTGCGGGGAAGCGGCGGCCCTTGGGGGCGGTGCTCTCCCTGGCCCGAAGCCTCCTCGAGGCCCTCCGCGTCCTGCCGGGGGTGGAGCAGGCGGAGCTCTGTGGCTCGGCCCGGCGCTACAAGGACACCGTGGGCGATCTGGACTACCTGGTGGCGAGCCGCGACCCTGCCCGGGTGGTGGAGGGGTTCGTGGCCCTGCCCCAGGTGAAGGAGACCTACGCCAAGGGCAAGGAAAGGGCCACGGTCTTCCTGAAAAACGGCCTTCAGGTGGACCTGCGGGTGGTGCCCCCGGAAAGCTTCGGCGCCGGCCTCCAGTACCTCACGGGGAGCAAGGAGCATTCCATCAAGCTCCGCGCCCTGGCCCAGGAGAGGGGCCTCAAGCTTTCCGAGTACGGGGTGTTCCGGGGGGAGGTGCGCCTTGCGGGGGAGACGGAGGAGGGGGTCTATGCCGCCTTGGGCTTACCCTTTATCCCCCCGCCCCTTCGGGAGGACCACGGGGAGATCGAAGCGGCCTTGAAAGGGGAGCTTCCGCAGCTCGTGGAGCTCTCCCAGGTAAAGGGGGATCTTCAGGTCCACTCCACCTATTCCGACGGCCAAAACACCTTGGAAGAGCTGTGGGAAGCGGCCAAGGCCCTGGGGTACCAGTACCTGGGGGTCACGGACCACTCCCCGGCGGTGCGGGTGGCGGGGGGGCCTTCCCCGGAGGAGGCGCTTAGGCGGGTGGAGGCCATCCGCCGCTTCAACGAAACCCACGGCCCCCCGTACCTCCTGGCGGGGGCCGAGGTGGACATCCGGCCCGACGGCAGCCTGGACTACCCCGACTGGGTCCTGCGGGAGCTGGACCTCGTCCTCGTTTCCATCCACTCCCAGTTCAAGCTCCCCAAGCCGGAGCAGACCAAGCGCATCCTGAGGGCTTTGGAGAACCCCTTCGTGCACGTCCTCGCCCACCCCACCGCCCGGCTCCTCGGCCGCCGCCCCCCCATCGAGGCGGACTGGGAGGCCATCTTCCACAAGGCCAAGGAAAGGGGCGTGGCGGTGGAGATCGACGGGTACTACGACCGCATGGACCTTCCCGACGACCTGGCCCGGATGGCGTATGGGATGGGCCTTTGGGTGAGCCTCTCCACCGACGCCCACCAGACGGAGCACCTCCGCTTCATGGAGCTGGCCGTGGGCACCGCCCAAAGGGCCTGGATCGGCCCAGAACGGGTGCTCAACACCCTTTCCTATGAGGAGCTCATCCGCTGGCTCAAAGCCCGGCGAGGGCTTTCGCCTTGAGGAGCACCTCCAGGAACATCTCCCGGGTGAGCCTTCCCGTCTGGGTGTTCTGGCGGGAAACGTGGTAGCTCGCCAGGAGGTGCCGGCCCCCGGGAAGGGGGTAGTGGGCCCCGTGGCGGAAGGGGTAGCCGCTTGGCTTGAGGCCGAAGCGGCGCAAGAGGGCCTCGTGGGCGATGCCCCCCAGGGCGAGGTAGACCCGGGCCTCGGGGAGGAGGCCGAGCTCCACCTCCGTCCAGCGGGCGCAGGTGCTAAGCTCCTCCCTCGTGGGCTTGTTTTCGGGTGGGGCGCAGCGCACCGCCGCGGTGAGGTAGACGCCCAGAAGCTTTAGGTCGTCCCCGGGCTCGCTTTCGGGCTTGGTGGAAAGCCCTGCCTCGAAGAGCAAGGGGTAAAGAAAGGCCCCCGAGGCGTCCCCGGTGAAGGGGCGGCCCGTGCGGTTGGAGCCGTGGGCCCCTGGGGCGAGGCCGAAGAGGACAAGCCTCGCCTGGGGATCCCCGAAGCCGGGCACCGGGCGGGCCCAGTAGGCCTCCTGGCGGTAGGCCCGCTTTTTCCCGGCCACGCTTTCCCGCCAGGCCACAAGCCTGGGGCAGAGGCGGCAGGCGGGGAGTTCTTGGCGAAAGGTGTCCCAGTCCATGGGTTGCTACGGGAGAAACCGCATGTGGGCCAGTTGGCTCCGCTTCCTCACCCCAAGCTTTTGGAAGACCAGGGAGAGGTGGGCCTTTACCGTTTTCACCGAGATGCCGAGCTCCCGGGCGATTTCCTCGTTGGTGAGGCCCAGGGCGGCGAGGGCCGCCACCTCCTTCTCCCGGGGTGTGAGGTGGGAGAAAGGCTCCTCCATCAAGGCGGCCACCGCCTTGCGTTCGGCCCAGACCTCGCCCTGGGCCACCGCTTCCAGGGCCTTCGCCAAGACCTCGAGGCCCTGCTCCGGATAGAGGTAGCCCCGGTACCCCTTCTTTAGGGCCTGGACCGCCTGCTCCTTCTCCCGAAGGAGGATCACCGAGGGCAAGGGGGGTGGGGCGGGGACCTCCCGGTCCGCCTCCACCAGGCCCACCTGGGCCTGGAAGGGGTGGGCCACCACCTCGAGGCCCAAGGCCCGCAGGGAGGCCTCCAGGGCTTCTTGGCATGACCTTAGGGAGAGCCGAACCCATACCTTCATGGCCTGGCTCCCAGTCTAGCCTGAAAGGCTTACGGGCGGTGTAACAGGCCTTTAGAGGGGGATGTTGTCGTGCTTCTTGGGCGGCCTTTCCTCCTTCTTGTTCCAGAGCATCCTGAGGTGCAGGTAGAGGAGGCGGCGGGTGTCCTTGGGGTCGATGACGTCGTCGATGTAGCCCCGGGCCGCCGCCACCCAGGGGTTGTCGAAGGCCTTGCGGTACTCCTCGATCTTCCTGCGGCGCGTTTCCTCGGGGTTGGGGGAGGACTGGATCTCCTTACGGTAGATGATGTTGGCGGCCCCTTCCGCCCCCATCACCGCCACGGAGGCCGTGGGCCAGGCCAGGACCACGTCCGCTCCCATGTCCTTGGAGTTCATGGCCAGGTAAGCCCCGCCGTAGGCCTTGCGGACGATGAGGGTAATCTTGGGCACCGTGGCCTCGGCGTAGGCGAAGAGCATCTTGGCCCCGTGGCGGATGATGCCCCCGTGCTCCTGGGCCACCCCCGGTAGGAAGCCCGTGACGTCCACCAGGGTGAGGAGGGGGATGTTGAAGGCGTCCATGGTGCGGATGAAGCGGGCGGCCTTGTCCGAGGCGTTGATGTCCAGGGCCCCGGCCATGAAGCGGGGGTTGTTGGCGATCACCCCCACGGGGTACCCGCCGAGCCGCCCCAGGCCCACGATGAGGTTCTTGGCGAAACCGGGTTGGATTTCCAGGAACTCCCCCTCGTCCAGCAGGGTGCGGATCACCTGGTGCATGTTGTAGGGCCGCCGGGCGTCGGGGTGGACGAGGTCCAGAAGCTCGGGGGTGGGCCGGAAGGGGTCGTCCTTGGGCTCCCTGAGGGGCGGTTTTTCCCGGGCGTTTTGCGGCAGGTAAGAGAGGAGCCTTTTGATGAGGTCCAGAACCTCGCGGTCATCCTCCCCCACCAGATGGGCCACCCCGCTCTTCTCCATGTGCACCTGGGCCCCGCCCAGCTCCTCGAAGGTCACCTCCTCCCGGGTGACGCTTTTGATCACCTCGGGGCCGGTGATGAACATGTAGCTGGTGCCTCGGCTCATGAGGATGAAGTCGGTCATGGCGGGGCTGTAGACGGCGCCCCCGGCGCAGGGGCCCAGGATGGCGGAGATCTGGGGCACCACCCCGGAGTAGATGGCGTTGCGGTAGAAGACCTCCCCGTAGCCGGAGAGGCTGTCCACCCCTTCTTGGATGCGGGCCCCGGCGGAGTCGTTAAGGCCGATGATGGGGGCCCCCACCTTGGCAGCCAGGTCCATGAGGCTTGCGATTTTGCGCCCGTGCATCTTGCCCAAAGAGCCCCCTAGGACGGTGAAGTCCTGGCTGAAGACGAAGACCAGGCGCCCCCCAATGGTGCCGTAGCCCGTCACCACCCCGTCCGCCGGGGCCTCGAGGCCCTCCATGAGCCCGGTTTCCAGGTGCTCGGCGAAGGGCATGAGCTCCACAAAACTCCCGGGGTCCAGGAGGTAGCCGATCCGCTCCCGGGCGGTGAGCTTGCCCTGCTGGTGCTGCTTTTCTATGCGCTCTTGTCCCCCGCCTAAGAGCACCTTTTTGCGCCGCTCTTCAAGCTCCGCCAGGAGCTCGTCCAGGATGAGCCGGGCGTTATCCGCCATACTGGCCGTCATGATACAATAAGAAACCGGGCAGGCTTCCAGGAAAGGCTGCCTGGGAAGGAGGTGAAGCGTGCGAAAGTGGCTTTGGTATCTCCTAGTGCTCCTCCTCGCAGGGCTTTTGGCCTGGGGAGGGTATGCGGTGTACGCCGGCTATCAGGACCTAAAGGCCAAGGTGGCAGCCCTGGAAGCCCGGGTAACCGCCCAGGAAGAGGCCGTCAAGGGGCTTGCCGAGCGGGTGGGGAAGCTGGAGGAAGAGGTTTTCAAGACCCCCGCGGCGCCCCTTTCCCTCCCGGAGGTGCCGGGAGGGGCTAGCGCCCCCCTCTGGCCCTACGCCGTGGGGGTGGCGGTGGCGGTAGTGCTGTTTTACCTCCTTCTGCGGCTCTTGCGGGGGCAGGAGGCGCCCAAGCCTTCCGCGTCCACGCCAACCCCTGAGGACCTCGAGGCCTCCCGCATGACCGAGGAGGGGGGACCTCCACCGCCGTCAGAGCGGGGTTAAAAGAAACCCGCCGGGGATCACCCCGGCGGGTTGGCCTTTCCCTTAGTCCTTTAGCTTCTTCACCGCCTCGATGAGGGCGGGCACCACCTGGTGCACATCCCCCACGATGCCGTAGTCGGCGTGCTTGAAGATGGGGGCCTCGGGGTCCTTGTTCACCGCCACGATGTACTTGCTCTTGTTCATCCCCGCCAGGTGTTGCACGGCCCCCGAAACGCCCAGGGCGATGTAGAGGGAAGGCTGCACCGTCTTGCCCGTCTGGCCCACCTGCTCGCTATAGGGCCGCCAGCCGGCGTCCACCACCGCCCGGGTGGCCCCCACGGCCCCGCCCAAGAGGGCGGCCATCTCCTCCACCAAGCGGAAGGCCTCGGCGCTTCCCATACCCCGGCCTCCCGTGACCACGATGTCCGCCTCGGTGAGGGAAACCCCCTTCTTCTCCTCCTGCACCCGCTCCAGCACCTCCACCGTGGGGACAGGAGGCACCTCTAGGGGCTTCACGGCTCCGGGGGCGGCCAAGGGTTCCGCCAAGGGGGTGGTGTTGGGCTTCACGCTAAGGACCACGGGCAAGGCGGACCTTACCTTTTGCGTCACCCGGTTCAGGTAGGCGTAGCGGGTGGCCACCACCGCCCCGCCCTCCACCCCGCTTTCCAGGGTGTCCTCCAGAAGCCCCGCCTTCAGGGCGTAGGCCACCCGGCCCAAGTAGGTGCGGCTTTGCCGGGAGGAGGGGGCCACCACCGCTTGGGCCCCCATCTCCCCTGCCGCCGCCACGACCCCCGCAGCCCACTTCTCTGCGGTGTAGGGGCCTAGGGTGGCGGTGTAGAGGGTTTCCACGTAGGCCAAAGCCTCCTCTACGGGCGCTGTTTCCTCCGCCAAGAGGACGCCCGCCACCCGGCCGCCCAAGGCCTCCGCCAGGGCCCGGGCCCGGGTAAGGGCCTCGAGGCTTCCCTTCCTTAGCTTGTTCCCATCGTGGTCCAGCACCACCAGAACCATAGCCACCTCCTAGAGGACCTTGGCCTCTTCGTGGAGGAGACGCACCAGCTCCTCCGCCGCCGCCACGGGATCCTTGCCGTCCAGGACTTTTTGCAGGCGGGTCTTTTCCTGGATGCTTTCCTCGAGGATCTCTACCTTTGGCGCGCCCGAGAAGGCCACCTTTTTGATCTCCTTCTTCTTGGCCTTCATGATCCCCGGCAGGGTGGGGTAGCGGGGCTCGTTTAGGCCCTGCTGCGTGGTGAAGACGGCGGGGAGCCGCACCCGGACCCACTCCGCCCCCTCGTCCAGGTCGTGCTTGGCCTTGGCCGTCTCGCCCTCCAGTTCCAAGGCGGTGGTCCAGGACACCACGGGAACCCCCAAAGCCTCGGCCAAGGCGGCGCCCAGGGCTTGGCTGTCCCAGTCCGCCTGCTGCCCCCCGGTGAGGACCAGGGTGGGGGCTTCCTCCCTGATGACCCCAGCCAGGGCCTCGGCCACCGCCACGGGGTCGGCGAAGCCCTCATAGACCACGTGGATGCCCCGGTCCGCCCCCATGGCCAAGGCGGTGCGGATGGCCTCCTCCGTGCGCTCGGGGCCGAACCCCACCACGATGGCCTCGCCGCCGTGCTTTTCCCTGAGGCGCAGGGCCTCCTCCACGGCGTACTCGTCCATCTGGTCCAGGATGAGGGTGGCCCCGGAAAGGTCCACCCGGTTCCCTTGGATCTTGAGCTTGCTCTCCCCATCGGGGACTTGCCGGATCACCGCAACGAACTTCATCCTGCCTCCTTTCACTCCGCCAGGACGTGCCTGGCGATGATGAGCCTTTGGATCTCGTTGGTGCCCTCGTAGATCTGGTTAAGCTTCACGTCCCTTAGAAGCTTTTCCACCGGGAACTCCCGCACGTAGCCGTAGCCCCCGTGGATCTGGATGGCCTGGTTGGCCGCCTCAAAGGCGATTTCCGAGGCGTAGGCCTTGGCGATGGCGCTGGCGTGGGCGTGGGGTAGGCCCTGATCCGCAAGCCAGGCGGCGTAGTAGGTGTACATGCGGGCCGTTTCGATGCCGATCATCATGTCCGCCAGCTTGAACTGGATGGCCTGGAAGTTGGCGATGGGCTGGCCAAAGGCTTCCCGCTCCTTGGCGTACTTTTTGGCCTCGTCCAAGGCCCTGCGGGCCACGCCCACGCTTCCCGCCGCCACGGGGATGCGGGTCTTGTTCAGGGTGTTCATGGCGATCTTGAACCCTTCCCCTTCCTCCCCCAGCCGGTTTTCCACGGGCACCTTCACGTCCTCAAAGATGAGCTCGTAGGTGCCGCTCGCCCTTTGGCCCATCTTGCCGTGGATCTTCACCGCTTGGAAGCCTGGGGTGCCCTTTTCCACCACCAAGGCCACCACGCCCTTGTGGCGGAGCTCGGGGTTCACCGTGGCGAAGACCACCACCCACTCCGCCTCGCCCCCGTTGGAGATCCACATCTTGGTGCCATTGAGAACGTAGTGGTCCCCCTGGCGCACGGCCCGGGTCCTAAGGGCGGCGGCGTCGGAGCCGTTTCCGGGCTCGCTCAGGGCGAAGGCGGCCAGGGCCGGTTTTTGGGTGAGGGGGGTGAGGAAGCGGCGCTTCTGTTCCTCGGTTCCCGCCAGGAGCACGGGGGTGATGCCGAGGTCGCTGGCCATGGGGATGGTGTAGATGCCCATGCAGGCGTAGGCCAGCTCCTCCCCCACGATAACCTCGTCCAGCATCTTGAGGCCCATCCCCCCGTACGCCTCGGGGATAATGGCGTTGAGGAGGCCCACTTCGTGGAGCTTTTCGATCACGGGCCAGGGCACCTCCTCCTTCTCGTCGTACTCCGCCGCCACAGGCAGGATGACCTCCTTGGCGAAGCGGCGGGCGAGGGCCTGGAGTTGCTTTTGCTCTTCCGTCAGGCTGAAGTCCACGGGCATACCCGACCTCCCCTTGGGCAAGGGGCCCACTCTTTGACTTAGTCTAAGATTTTGCCCTTCCCCTTGCAACCCAGGCCCCATGCTACCATTGGAGGCAGATGAGATTGGCCGAGCAACTGGGGGTTTTGGCCCGTTTTCAACGGGCCCTTCTTAAAGAGTTGGAACCTGTGCAAATCCTGCGCAACCTCCTCGAGGTGGCCACGGAAGAGGGGGTGGAGCGGGCCGCCCTTTTCCTCTACCACCCCTCCACCCGGGAACTGGTGGGCGAGGTGGCCTCGGGAAGGGGCCGGCACTACACGGTTTCCGCCATCGCCCTGCCCCTGTACACCAAGGGGCCGGTGCAGGAGGCGTTTTTCGCCGAAGGGCCTGTGAAGAGGGGGGAGGAGTGGCTTCTGCCCGTGGTGGGGGAGGAGGCCCTCTTCTGCTGGAGTGACCCCGAGGCTCGCTGCCAGGAAAGGCCCCGGGCCACCCGGGAGACTCGAGCCTTGGTCTGCCCCAGTTGTTCCCGGTTTGGGGCCAAAGGGGTGCTGAGCTTGGAGGGGGTTCCCCAAGCCCTCCAGCCCCTCTTGCCCCTCCTTGCCCAGCTCACCGCCTTGGCCCTGAAGAACGGGGAGCTTCTGGCGAGCCGCAATGCCGCCTTAGAAAAACTTTCCCGGCACGTGGAAGCCTTAGCCCACGTGAGCGCCCTGGCTCGGGAGGTGGCCCGTTCCTTGGAACCTGGGGCCGTTTTAGAAACCCTGGCCCGGGCCCTATCCCAGCGCTTTGGCTTTTTCCGGGTCACCGTGGCCCTGGTCAAGGAGGGCCACCTAGAGGGCCACCTCACCGTGCGGGGTCAAGAGGTGTTCTGGACGGAGGGGAGGAGCCGGATCCACTTGGTCCTGGACGTTTCCCCGGATCCCATGGCCCGGGCGGTGCGGGAGCGGAGGACGCTTGTTCTCCCAAGGGACCAGTTGCCCCCGGCCGTGGGCCAAGACGTGGGGGCCAGCGTGGCCTACGTGCCCGTGCTGGCTGAGGAGGAGCCTTTGGGGGTGGTGGCGGTGGACCACGGCCCGGGCGGGGGCCCGGTGAGCCCAGAAGAGGTGGGCTACGTGGAGCTTTTGGCCGGGGTGGCGGGGGTGGCCCTGAAAAACGCAAAGCTTTACCGGGAGAAGGCCCAGCTTTTCTCGGCCCTAGCGGCGGAACGGAAGCGGTTATCCCAGGTCTTGGAGGACCTTCCCGATGGGGTGGTGGTCCTCTTTGGGGAGCGGGGTTTTGCCAACCTGCGGGCCCGGGAGGCCTTGGGCCTAGGGCCGGAGGTGGCCCTTGAGGACCTCCCTGCCGCCCTGGGCCCTGCGCTAGAGGGGGGAAGGCTTGAGCTGCCCTTAGGTGGGCGGAGCTACAGCGTCAGGGGCCGGGCGGTGGGGGAGATGCGCATCCTGGTGCTCCACGACATCAGCGAGCGGGTGCGGATGGAGCGGGCCTTGCGGGAACAGGTGGCCTTTACCCAAGCCTTGGTGGACCTGGCCCAAGCTGCCCTACGGGAGCGGAGGCTTAGGGGCTTGGCCGAGGCCATTGTGCGCCGCCTCCAGGCCCTTTTCGCCGCGGAAGAAGGCGTGCTTGTGGCGGAAGGGGAAGGGGTTCTCTTTGCCACTTGTCCCCTGCCTCCCTCCCTGCCCCGGCCCAACCTTTTGGAGCGCGCTTTGGCCGAGGAAAGTCCCTTGGGTGTGGAGGAGCTTCGTCCCCAAGAGTGCGCCATTGCTGCCACCTTGGGCTTGCGAAGCGCCTTGGTGGTGCCCTTCCGCGCCGGGGTATTTCGGGGCGGTCTCCTCCTGGGCTACCGGCAAAAGCGCCGCATAGGAGAGCGGCTTCTCGCTCGCCTCGCCCAGGTGGGGACCCTCCTGGCCTTGGTGTTGGAGAAGGCCCGCTTCCTGGAGCTCTTGGAGGCCGAGGAAGAGCGGTTGAGAGCGCTTATGGAGCACTCTCAAGACGTGGTTTACATTTTGGACGGGGAGGGCGGGATCCGTTTTGTAAGCGCCAGCGTTCGGGGAATATTGGGTTACGACCCCGAGGGGTATAAAAGGATGCCCCTCAACGCCTTAGACTTCGTCCACCCCGAGGACCGCTCTGTAGCGGAGGGCCTCTTCCAGGAGCTTCTGGCCCATCCCGGGGAGGTGCGCACGGGGGAGTTCCGCGTCCTCCACGCCGAGGGCACCCCTATTCCTGTGGAGGCCTGGGGCCGGAACCTCCTCCACGAGCCCCGGGTGGGTGGGGTGGTGGTGAACCTCAGGGACTTAAGGCCCCGCCTCGAGGCCGAACGCCTCAAGGGCGAGTTCATCGCCGCCGTTTCCCACGAGCTCCGCACCCCCTTGGCGGTGATCATGGGCTTGGCGGAGCTCCTTAAGGAGGAGGGACTTTCCCCCAGCGCGGAGGAGTCCGTGGACCTTATTCTGGAAAGCGCCTTCCGCCTCAAGACCATGGTGGACAACCTCCTGGACACGAGCCGCCTCGAGGCGGGCCGCTTTGAGGTGAGCCGGCGCCCCGTGGACCTGAGGCCCAAGCTCCTGGAGATCGCCCGCAGCTTCCAGGGGGTGGCCCGGCTTTCCGGGGTGGAGTTCCAGGTAGAAGTCCCCGAGCTCCCCGTGGTGGAGGCGGACCCGGAGCGCATGGTGCAGGTGGTGGGCAACCTACTCTCCAACGCCTTCAAGTTCACCCCTCCAGGTGGCCGGGTGCGCCTTTCCGCTAGGCTGGAAGGGGAGGCCTTGGTCCTGGAGGTGGCGGACACCGGGCCCGGCATCCCCAAGGAGGAGCTTCCCCGGCTCTTCCAACGCTATGCCCGGGCCAATAACCCTGGCGCCCGGGGCGTGGCCGGCACCGGCCTTGGCCTTTACATCTCCCGCCACATCGTGGAGGCCCACGGGGGGCGTATAGAGGTGGAAACGGAGGAGGGCAAGGGAAGCCTCTTCCGGGTTATCCTACCCCTATATGGCCCGCATCCTGCTGGTGGAGGATGAGCCCCTGGTGGCCCACACGGTGCGCCGCATCCTGGAGCGGGCTGGGCATGAGGTGGAATGGGCCCCCTCGGGAAAGGTGGCCCTGGAGCGCTTGGAGGAAGGGGCGTACGACCTGGTGCTCTGCGACCTGGTGATGCCGGGGGTTTCCGGCCTCGAGGTGATCCGGGAGTTGGGACGGCGCGGGGGCCCCCCGGTCCTGGCCCTTTCTGCCAGCGTTTCCACCAGGAGCCAGGAGGAGGCCTTGGAGGCGGGGGCCAAGGGCTTCCTTGGCAAGCCCTTTGACGCCCAAATCCTCCTCGCCCAGGTGGCGCGGCTTTTGGGAGAAAGCGCCTAATCTGCTAAGCTAGGGTCGTTCGGAGGAGGGGGTATGGAAAGGCGGAGTTTTCTGAAGAAGGTGGGCGTGGGCGTGGCAGCGAGCCTCACCTATTCCGCCTACGCCCAGGCTCAACCCCAGGTGCGCTGGCGGCTCGTATCTAGCTACCCTAGGAGCTTAGACACCCTTTACGGTGGGGCGGAGGATCTGGCCAAGCGGGTTTCCGACCTCACGGGGGGCCGGTTCCAGATCCGCGTGTACCAGGCGGGGGAGATCGTTCCTGGGGGGCAGGTGCTGGATGCGGTGCAGCAGGGCACGGTGGAGGCGGGGCACACCTACGGGCCCTTCTACGTGGGCAAAAGCCCGGCCCTAGCCTTCGATGGGGGAGTGCCCTTCGGCCTCACCTACCGCCAGCACAACGCCTGGATGCTCTTCGGCGGGGGGTTAGAGCTCTTGCGGGAGGTCTACGCCGACTTCGGCGTCCTCCAGTTTCCCGGGGGGAACACGGGGGCGCAGATGGGGGGCTGGTTCCGCAAGGAGATCCGATCCCTCGCCGACCTAAAGGGCCTTCGCATGCGCATCCCTGGCCTAGGCGGGCTCGTGATGGGCCGGCTCGGGGTGGTGCCCCAGACCCTGGCCGCCGGGGACATCTACCCCGCCTTGGAGCGGGGCACCATTGACGCCACCGAGTTCTCCGGCCCCTACGACGACGAGAAGCTCGGCTTTTACAAGGTGGCCCGCTACTACTACTACCCCTCCTTCTGGGAGCCTTCAGCCCAGCTTTCCTTCCTGGTGTCCCAGCGGGAGTGGGCTAGGCTCCCTAAGGAGTTCCAGGAGGCCTTCCAGGTGGCGGCCCAGGAGGTGAACCTCACCATGATGGCCAAGTACGATGCGCAAAACCCTAAAGCCCTCCGCCGCCTCCTCGCTGCCGGGGTGCGCCTAAGGCGCTGGCCCACGGAGGTGATGAAGAAGGCGTTGGAGGAGGCCCGGGCCCTCTACGAGGAGCAGGCGGCGAAAGACCCCACGTACAAGAAGGTCTACGCCGCCTACTGGGCTTTCCGGGAGGAAGAGTACCGCTGGTTTGGCGTGGCCGAGCTGGCCTACGAGACTTTCGCCTTCCCCGCCCCTTAGTCCACCTTCTCTAGGCGCACGGCGCTCACCTTGTACTCCGGGATGCGGCTGATGGGGTCCAAGGCGTCCAGGGTGAGGCGGTTGGCGGGAGCCTCGGCGAAGTGGAAGGGGGCGTAGACCACCCCTTCGGGGGTGCGCTCCGTCACCCAGGCCCGGGCGCGGATGCGGCCCCGACGGCTCACCACGTAGATGGGCTCGCCGTCTGCCAGGCCCAGCTTGGCGGCATCCTTGGGGTTCACCTCCACCTTGAGCTCGGGGTAGGCCTCCTGGAGGCGGCTGTTGCGGCTTAAGGTTCCCCCGTGCCAGTGGAAGAGGACGCGGCCGGTGGAGAGGGTGAAGGGGTAGTCCTCCGAAGGGGGTTCCGCCGGAGGGGTATAGTCCACGGGGTAGAAGCGGGCCCGGCCCGTGGGGGTGTTGAAGCGCTCCCGGAAGAGCACCGCCTCCCCAGGGTGGTCCTCGAGGGGACAAGGCCACCGCACCCCCGCCGTTTCCAGGCGGGCGTAGGAGATCCCCCCCATGAGCTCGGGAATGGCCTGGCGCACCTCTTCCCAGATGGCCTCGGGGCCGGGGTAGGTGGGCCAGGGGCGCCCCAGGGCCCGGGCCAGGCGTTGGCCCAGCGCCTGGGTAATCCACCAGTCGGGCCGGGCCTCGCCTGGGGGGTCCAGGAGCTTCCGCACCCGCTGTACCCGGCGGTCGGTGTTGGTGAAGGTGCCGTCCTTTTCCAGGAAGCTGGCGGCGGGGAGGACCACGTGGGCGAAGGGGGTGGTTTCGTTTTCCAGGATGTCTTGGACGATGAGGAAGGGAAGGGCGGCGAGCTTGGACTTCAGGTGGTCCTGGTAGGGCTCGCTGGTGACGGGGTCCTCCCCGATGAGGTAGATGGCCTCCACCTCCGGGATGGCCTCAAAGACCTCGGTCATGCGCAGGCCTGGCCGGGGGTTGAGGGGCACCCCCCATAGGGCCTCGAAGCGGGCCCTGGCCGCCTCCTCCGCCACCTTCAGGTAGCCGGGGTAGACGTCAGGCAAGGCCCCCATGTCCCCGGCCCCTTGCACGTTGTTCTGGCCCCGCAAGGGGTTCAGGCCCGCCCCTTCCTTGCCCACCTTGCCCGTCAGGAGCGCCAAGTTCACCAGGGCCTGGGCCGTGGCCGTGCCCTTGGTGTGCTGGGTGACCCCCATGGCCCAGTAAGCCCCGGCCCGCTCCGTGGTGGCGTAGAGCCGGGCAGCCAGGGCGATCTTCTCCCGCTCCACCCCGGTGATGGCCTCCGCCTGTTCCAAGGTGTACGCTTCCAGGCTGGCCCGCCACTCGGCGAAGCCCTCGGTGCGGGCCTCCACGTAGGCCCGGTCCCACAGGCCCTCCTCCAGGATGTACCGGGCCATGGCGTTCAGGAGGAACAGGTCGGTGCCGGGGCGCACCCGAAGCCACAAGGTGGCGGCTTCCGCCATGCCCGTATACCGGGGGTCCACCACGATCATCCTTGCTCCCTGGCGCACCCGCTTCTTGATCATGGCGGCGATGACGGGGTGGGTTTCCGTGGTGTTGGAGCCCACCACCAAAAAGAGGTCGGTTTTCCAGATGTCCTCGATGGGGTTCGTCATGCTGGCCCCGCCCAGGGAGCGGGAGAGGGCGGCGGTGGAGGAGGAGTGGCAAAGCCGGGAGCAGTGGTCCACGTTGTTGGTGCCCAGGAGGGCCCGGGCCAGCTTCTGGGCCAGGTACACCTCCTCGTTGCTGGTCTTGGCAGAGGGGAAGACGGCGATGGCCTCGGGACCCTTTCGCCTTAAGACCTCAAGGAGTTTTTCCGCCGCGAAGTCCAGGGCCTCTTCCCAGGTGGCCCTGCGGAAAGGGGCGTTCCGGCTTTCCCGCACCAGGGGGTGAAGGAGACGCTTGCCCGAAAAGGGGAAGTCCAGGCCAAAGCGCCCCTTGACGCAAAGGGCCCCGTGGTTGGGCGGGATGTCCGGGGCCAGGACCCGGACCACCCGGCCGCCTTTGACCTCGGGTTCCACCTGGCAACCCACGCCGCAGTAGGGGCACGTGGTGCGCATCACGCCACCTCCAGACTGAGGGGCCGAAGGGCCCCCGTGGGGCAGACCTGCACGCAGTTGCCGCAGAAAACGCAAGGGGTTTCCGGCAAGGGGCGGTCCAGGGGGGTGGTGGGGTGGGCCAGGAGGCCCCGGTCCTCGAGGGCCAAGGCGTACACCCCCATGATCCCGTCCCCGCAGGCGTCCACGCAACGGCGGCAGTTCACGCACTTGGCGTAGTCCCGCAGGAAGAAGGGGTTGTCCCGGATGGCTTCCCGTTCCTTCCGCCCCGCCACCTCCGGCCAGCGGCCAGGCTCGGCCCCGTAGCGCTCTAGGAGGTCGCCAAGCGCCGGCGCCTCCGAGAGGTCGGTGGTCAGGGCGAGCCACTCCAGGAGGGTTTTGCGCAGGCGCCTAAGGGCCTCGGTTTCCGTCTGCACCTCCATCCCCTCCTGGGCCAAGGTGGTGCAGGCGGGTTGCGGGCGCCCGTTCACCTCCACCAGGCAAAGCCGGCAGAGGCCCCGGGTTTCCGTGTGAGGGTGGTGGCAGAGGGTGGGCACCTGGGCCACCTGGAGCAAAAGGGCCCCTTCCTGGACCTCTACTTCCTTTCCGTCTACCCTAAGCCGCACCTTCCACCTCCAGCAGGCTTTGGTAGGCCCAGTAAGCGGACTGGCCCAGGCCGCAGAGGCTTCCCCGTAGGGTGTCCGCCAAATCCCGCAGCAAGGCCGGGTCCCGCTCCCGCCGCTTGACCATCTCCACCTGGACCGCCGTGCCCAAGGGGCAGGGGAAGCACTTGCCGCAGGACTCTTCCTTGAGGAAGTGGACGAGGCCCAAGAGCACCTCCCACAGGTCTACCCCCCGCCCGAAGGCCACCAGGGCCCCTGCCCCTAAGGGAAGGCGCTCCTTAAAGCGCAAGGGGAAGGCGAAGTCTCGGGTGAAGGCCCCCGCCGCCCCGCCCAGGAGCACCGCCTGGAGCTCCTGAGGCTCCCCCCCGGCCCGGCGCAAGGCCTCGCCTAAGGGCGTACCCAGGGGGAGCTCGTAAAGGCCGGGGTGTTCCACGTCCCCGCTGATGGAAAAGAGCTTGGGCTCCTGGGCCCGCCAGGCCTCGGGCCCTTCTTGCAGGATGAGGGGCAGGTTGGCCAGGGTTTCCACGTTTTGCACCAAGGTGGGCCTTCCCCATAGGCCCTGCTCCACGGGGAAGGGGGGCTTGAGCCGAGGCTCAGCCCGCTTGCCCTCCATGGACTCCAAAAGGGCGGTTTCCTCGCCGCAGATGTAGAGCCCGCCGCTTCGGAAGACCTCCGTGGGCACGGGGAGGAGATCGGCCGCCTCCAGTTCCCGGATGGCGCTGTCTAGGCCCTTTTGCGCCGCTTCAAACTCCTCCCGCACGTAGAGGTATACCTTTTGCGCGCCCACGGCCAAGGCGGCGAGGAGGGCGCCCTCCAGAACCAAGAAGGGGTGGTGTTCCAAAAGGAAGCGGTCTTTGAAGTTGCCGGGCTCGGACTCGTCGGCGTTCACCACCAGGTACTTGGGCGAGGCCCCCTGGGCCACGGCCCGCATCTTCACGTGGGTGGGGAAGGCGGCCCCACCCCGGCCCAGGAGCCCGGCCTCCTCCACCGCTCGGAGGAGGCTTTGCGGGCTTACGTTGCCTTGCCGGAGGGCGGAGAGGGCCTTGAGCCCACCCCAGGCTCGGTACTGGGCCAGGCTCAGGATGGGCTCAGGGGGAATAAGCCGGCTTCCGTGGCCTAAGGCGAAGGGAAGGCGGAAGTCTTTAAAGGGCACCAAGCCCCCTCCCCATTCCACGAAACGCCCCTCGGGGGTGAAGCGCAGGTAGATGGGGGAGAAGGCCTCGAGGCCCAAGGGCGGGTAGCTTCCGTCCGCCGCTTCCCTGAGCCGGTCAAAGCCCCGGGCCCGGGCCACGGGATCGTCCACCAGGAGGCGGCCTTGGGGTAGGCCGCGGTAGCGGGGGTAGTAGCGCACCACGCCCCAAGCCTGGGCCAGGGGTACCCCAGCGAGCTGCGCCGCCTCGGCCACCTTTTCCTCCGTGAGGGGCATGCGGGCGTCCAGGAGGGGGAGGAGGCTTTGGGGTTCCATGGCCTAAGCTTACTCCTAGAGGAGCCGAAGCCCGGGAAAGCGTTCCAGGAGGGCCTTATGAAAGCCTTCTAGGACCGTTTCCGGCACCAGGGCCACCACCGCCCCGCCAAAGCCCGCCCCCGTGAGCTTGGCCCCGTACGCCCCCGTCTCCAGGGCCGCCTCCACCAGGGCGTCCAGCTCGGGAAGGCTCACCTCGTAGTCCCGGGAGAGGGAGCGGTGGCTTTGGGTCATCAGTTCGCCGAAGGCCCGAGCATCCCCCCGCCTAAGCGCCTCCACCCCCCGGAGCACCCGCAGGTTCTCGCTCACGATGTGCCGGGCCCTCCTGTCCAGGGGGGCGGGGAGGCTTTCCACCAGGCAGAGGTCCTGCACCTGGCGCAAGGAGGCCACCCCCAGCCGCCTGGCCGCCTCCTCCGCTTCCTGGCGGCGCGCGTTGTACCCGGCCTCCGCCAGGCGGCGTTTCAGCCCCAGGTCCAGGACCACCACCCGGCTTCCCGGGGGGAGGGGTAGGTTCTCGTAGGCCAGGGTCTTGGTGTCCAGAAAAAGCGCCTTGCCCACCTCCCCCAGGCTCGCTGCCATCTGGTCCATGACCCCGCACCGGACTCCCACGTAGGCCACCTCAGCCTTCTGGGCCAGGAAGGCCACCTCCAGGTCGCTAAGGGGCAGGCGGTAAAGGGCCCGCAAGGCCTTCAGGGCCGCCACCTCGAGGGCCGCCGAACTGGAAAGCCCGGCCCCCATGGGCACCTGGCTCCGCACGAAAAACCGCGCCCCCGGCACCTCGTGCCCCGCCTCCCGCAGGGCCCAGACCACGCCCAAAAGGTAGTCCAGGAAGTCCCCTTGCGGGCCGCTTTGTAGGGGCCGGGCCCGAAGCTCCCGTAGCGCTTCGCTATAGGCCTCCACCTTACCCTCGGCCCGGCCCGCCTCCACTTGGGTGAAGTAGGGGAGGGGCGTGGGCAGGACGTAGCCCTCCTGGTAGTCCGTGTGTTCGCCCAACAGGTTCACCCGGCCCGGGGCCTTGGCGCTGGCCTCGGGCAGGGCGCCGAAGACCTCTTGATAGCCCATGCCCCTATTATGGGCAAAGGGCCTTCCGGTTGTGGTCCAGCAGGGCCAAATAGGTGGGCACCTTGGCGTCCAAGGTGTCGGTGTACAGCACCGCCACCCGGGCCCCCAGGGCCTCGGCCAGGGCCTTCAGGGCGGTGCCGCGGAACTGGGGCTCAGCCAAGAGAAGCTTCACCCCTTCCTGCTTGGCCTTTTGCAAGAGGGCGAGGAAGCTTTGGCTCCCCACCTCCTGCGCCCCGCTTTGGCTTAAGGTGCCCACCACCACCAGGCCATAGCGGCGGGCAAAGTAGCGGAAGGCGTCGTGTTGGACCACCACCTTGACCCCTTTGAGGCGGCAAGCCTGGAAGGCCCGGTCCCGCTGGTCCACCTCCTTCTGGAAGCG
Source organism: Thermus sp. LT1-2-5 (assembly GCF_040363165.1). Taxonomy (NCBI): domain Bacteria; kingdom Thermotogati; phylum Deinococcota; class Deinococci; order Thermales; family Thermaceae; genus Thermus; species Thermus javaensis. The sequence goes on from NZ_BSRG01000001.1 coordinate 299,218, forward strand.
GCGGAGGTTGGCCTGGTAGAGGGCTTTTCCCCCGGGGTCCAGGCGGGAAAGCTCGGCAAAAATGCGCTCGGCGTAGCGCACGGCGTAGGTGGGGTCCAGCCAAAGGTGGGGGTCGCAGGGGCCGTGGTCATGCGCCTCCTCCGGGTGGGCTTCGTGGCCGGGCTCCTCGCAGATGAGGTCGGGTTGCCCTTCCCCCAAAAGGACCACCCGGGCTTCCTTAGGGAGGAGGTTCTTCAATTTGGGCAGGAAAGGTTCTAGCCCGAGCCCGTTGGCGAAGAGGAGGCGGCTTTGCGCCAGGGTGCGGGCGAGGCTTGGGGTGGGCTCAAAGGTGTGGGGGTCGGCCCCGGGGGGCACCACCGCCACCACCCTCACCCGCTCCCCCCCCACCTGCCGCACCAGGTCCGCCAGGATGGGGGTGGTGGCCGCCACCTGGACCTGGGCCAGGGCGGGGACCAAGAGGAAGAGGAGCCATAGGCGCCACATGCCAAGAATGATAACGCACTATCAATAGAAACACAAGACCCTATCCGGGGCAAAGCGGAGGCGGAAGGGTATAATCCCCACAAATGGACCTCAAAGCCCTGCACAAGAAGCACGTCCTCACCCCTTGGGTGGCCCAGGCTCCCCTGAACCCCCCCTTGGTGGTCCGGGGGGAGGGGGTCTGGTTGTGGGATGCGGAGGGCCACCGCTACCTGGACCTTTCCGCCGGGCTCGTGGCGGTGAACCTGGGGCACGGCCACCCCAAGGTGGTGAGGGCCATCGCCGAGCAGGCGGCCACCCTGA